>CAXRGI010000382.1:0-2251 GCA_964229935.1 Opitutales bacterium | reverse complement strand
GCGCCGCTCCGGCCGCGAGCGCGGCGCGACGGTAGGCGAGAACGAAGGCGCGGACGCACTCGCGGGGCGTCCAAGCATGGATGATGTCCGCCGTGCGGCCGTCGGGAAAGAGCTTGGGGCGGGCGAGGGCCTCGTCGTAGGTCGCGGCGATGAACAGGGGCCCGGCGATATGCTGCAGCGTCTCCTTGCGGTGCGGCACCACCACGGCGCAGGCGTGCCCCGAGGCGCACAGCGTGTTCGCGAACCCGCCGATGTGGTTCAGGCTGTTGGTCGTGAAGTCGCCGTAGTTAACAAAGATAATATTCAAGAGCGCAGGTGCGGTTGGGGAACAGGAAGGACGGGAAGGCCGGTGAGGTTCAAGGCTGGTCTGCGCCGCGCAGAGTCAGCCGTCGGATGCCGTCCTTTACCACTGGCTCATGGAAGTTGATCACCAACCCCAAGGGCGCGTTCAGGAGCCGCATGTAGCTAAGAGTCTGGGCCAGGTGGATCGGGAGAAGCTTTTCCACGGCTTTGATCTCAACCACGAGGCATCGATCAACCAGAAGATCGAGGCGGATCTGCTCCTCGAAAACGAGGTCCTTGTAGGTGATTGGTACCGAGAGCTCCCTTTCGACCGGAGCCCCCCGCAAGGCCAACTCATGGAGCAGGCAGCGGTGATAAATGCTTTCGAGCAATCCCGGTCCCTTGTCCCGATGAACCTCGATCGCGGCGCCTATTACCTGCGGCGACCAGCGGTCAGCCCGCTCGTAATCGGGGTGCATGCTTGGTTCCCGCTCTTCCCGGCCTTCTGTTCAAAACTATCGGTTCAGTCTCTCGGCCACTTGGTCTCTCGGGTCGTTAGTCCCTCAGCCCCTTGTCCCTCAGATGCGGTAACCGCATTCGGCGGCGTCGCGGGCGAACATGCGCACGGTGTCGAGGGAGAGTTCGGTGAGGTCCTGACCGAACATCTTTACAGCTTTGCCCAGGATGTCGTGCGGCACGGTGATGATGCGGCAGCCGCACTCCTGCGCCTGCAGGATGTTGATCACTTCGCGCGTGCTCGCCCACAGCAGCTCCGCCTTGGGCTGCCCTTCCAGCAGCGCCAGCGACGCGCGCATCAGGGGCATGGGGTCCACGCCGGTGTCGGCGATGCGGCCGGCGAAGACCGACACCACCGAGGCCACTTGGGGATTGAGGGCCTCCGCCACGCCCGCGACCTGGCGGAGCGTGAGCAGGGCCGTCACGTTCAACTTCACCCCGGCGAGACCCAGCTCGCGGATGAGCGGCAGGCACGACTCCCCGCGGGAGTTGGTGATCGGGATCTTCGTGTAAACGTTGGCGCCCCAGGACGCGATCTTCAGCGCCTGGCGCTTCATGTCGGTGAGATCGTCGGTGAACACTTCCAGCGAGATCGGCTTCGCCGTGACCGTCTGCAGGATGTCCTTGGCGAACGCCTCGTAATCCTTGATCCCGGCCTTCTTCATCAGGCTCGGATTGGTCGTCAGGCCCTTGATGTAGGGCTTGGCGTAAAGATCTAGAATGCCGGCGCGGTCCGCGCCATCGGCGTAGAGATGAATGGAGAGGTCCTGGATCGACTTCATCGGTGTGTTTTCCGGCAAGTCAGGCTCCGCGGCCCTCGTGCCGCAAGCGCGCAGCCCCGGTTTCCCGCAGGATCACCGCGGCCGCCTCGGCGAACGTTTTGACGCTGAAGTCCGGAGCCGCGCGTAATTCCTCGGCGTAGCCGAAGTCGATGAACACGGTCCTGACCCCCGCCCGGAGGCCGCAGTCGATGTCGCGCCAGCGGTCGCCGACCATCCACGAGTTTCCGAGGTCGAGACCGAGCGCTGCAGCCGCGTCGAGCACCATGCCCGGCTCCGGCTTCCGTCGGCGGTCGGGCGGTGCCAAACGATCGAGCCCCGGGGCATAGCAGACTTCCACGCGTTCGATCTGCGGCACCCACGCGCGCAGGCGGGCATGCATCGCCTCGACAACGGACTGCTCCTGGGTGCCGCGGCCGACGTCGGGTTGATTGGTCGCTACCACCAGCGCGTCGCCCGCGTCCGCCAGCCGCGCGCATGCTTCAGCGACATCTGGAAAAAGCACGAACTCCTCGAGCTTGGCGGGCGGGTAGGGCCGCCCGTCGCGGATCACCTGGCGGTTGAGGGTGCCGTCCCGGTCGAGGAAGACCGCCGGGCGCTTTCCGGCCGACGATGGGCCGGCACCGGGCGAGTTCATCCGCGGTAAGGTTGTGCGCCCGGGGTCACCGCGCCCT
>CAXRGI010000381.1:0-7030 GCA_964229935.1 Opitutales bacterium | reverse complement strand
GCCCTGACCCCATCCGCCTTGCCCCGCCGGCCGGGGCGGTCCCAATCTCGCCTCACCCATGCCCAACGCGAAGATCCCGAAGTTTCCCCGCATCCTCACGACCACGGTCGGCTCCTACCCGATCCCCGACTGGCTCGCCGCGCTCCCCAGCGAGCAGGCCGTGATCGACGCCACCCGGGTCGTGTTTGACCTGCAACGGCAGGCAGGAATCGACCTTCCCACCGACGGCGAGCTCTACCGCTTCGACGTGAACCATCCCGATACCAACGGGATGATCGAGTACTTCATCCGTCCGATGTCGGGCATCTCCTCCGTGGTGGGCCGTTCCATCACCGACGAGTTCTCCCGCCACCATCCGATGGGGTTCCGCCGCAAACCGGCGGGCGTGGTCGTCGACCGGCTCGGCGAGGGCTCGCTCAACCTTTTAGCGGACTGCCAGCGCGCTGCCGCCGTCGCCGGCGGGCCGTTCAAGTTCACCGTCACCAGCCCCTACATGCTGGCCCGCACGCTGCTCGACCACCACTACCGCGACTTCGATCGTCTCACCATGGCTCTCGGCGAGGTGCTCGCCGCACAGGTCAAGGGCCTGCCCGCCCAGTGCGTGCAGGTCGATGAGGCCAACATCCCCGGCAACCCGTCCGACGCCCCCCTCGCGGCCGCGTCGATGAATCTCGTGCTCGACGCGATCGACACGGGCACCGAACGCGCCGTGCACTTCTGTTTCGGCAATTACGGCGGCCAGACGATCCAGAAGGGAAATTGGAAGAAGCTGCTCGGCTTCCTCAACGCCCTGCACACCGACCATCTCGTGCTCGAGCTCGCCCACCGGCCGGCCGCCGATCTCGACGCCCTCAAGGGCATCGACAAGCGCATCGCCCTCGGCGTCGGCGTCATCGACATCAAGGTGAACCACATCGAGACGCCCGACGAAGTCGCCGCGCGCATCGAGGCGGTCGAACGCAAGGTCGGAGCGGGTCGTGTGCGTTGGGTCCATCCCGACTGCGGTTTCTGGATGGTGAAGCGTTCGATCGCCGACCGGAAGATCGAGGCGCTCGTGAAGGGCCGCGACAAGTATCTCGGCCGCTGACGCGGTCGGGGCGGCCCTGGTCGTTCCGCCTTTTGGCGGAACGAAGGTTCGTTACCTAAACCGGCCCCCCAGCGGGGCCGGTTTCGTCCAGAAAGATGATTCGGATTTTGGACTTCAAGGTAGTCCCGCATCGGCCGGGACCACACGTCCCCGGCTGCAGCGAGGGAGTTGTGGGGCTATCCGCTGGTGTGCGCCGGTGATCGTCCATTCCGGAATCGTTTTTCAGAACGATTTTTAAATCGCACCTCGTTATCTCTCACTCCCTTTCGATTTCACCCGTCGCTCCAGGCTCACGTTGCCTTTGACTCAGTCGCGGTCGCGACCGACTGATTGGGTCCCTTTTCCCGATGCCAACCCCCGCCGCTCCCCTGCCCGCCATCCGCCGGATTTTTCATCCCACCGCCGGTTCGCCCGGTGAAGCTACCGCCGCGTTGGAGCTGGCGAAGCTCACCGGCGCCACCGCCGCCGCATCGGCCGCTCCGGCACCGGGTAGTGTCGCGGTCGCGCTCGCTTCGCGCGGCTGGGTGCCGGCGGCGAAGTTGCCCGCGAAGGCGAAGGAGGCCACGGCATGGATGTGGCTGCGGGTGGCCGACGACGGCTCGGGCGAGATCATCGCGACGCACGGCTCGTTCCTGTTCGCGGCGGTGCGGCTGCTCGCCAACGGCGCGGGACCGCTCGCGCGCGAGAAACTCGCCGCGGGCGTGCTGCTGCCGGCGACCTTCGGCTGGCACCGGCCGCATTGGGACGCCTGCTACGCGCAGTACTGGCGCTCAGCCCGTGGATTTGATCCCGAGCAGTATGTGGCGGCGCTGGCCGAGGCGGGCTTCACCCACTGCGAGGTGAACAGCCTGCAGGGGCAGATGCCGCACGAGGACCTGGTCGCGTTCGAGTATTACCCGCAGTTCTACTCCTACATGCCGGGCTTCAACCACTTCGTGGCGACGGAGCTCACGAAGGGCCTCTGGCCGGCGATGTACCTCGACGCCAATCTCAACCAACTCGCGAAGCTGGCGGAGCTCGGGCGCAAGTACGGCCTGCGGCCCGGGGTGTGCATGTTCGAGCCGCGCACCTTCCCCGAGCGCTTCTTTCAAAAATACCCCACGCTCCGCGGCGCGCGCGTCGATCATCCGTTCCGTTCCCGGCTACCGCGCTACACGCTGGCGCAGGACCACCCGATCACCCGCCGCCACTTCCGCGAGGCCCTGCAGGGGCTGCTGCGGCGCGTGCCCGACCTCTCGTACCTCTCGATCTGGACCAACGACAGCGGCTCGGGCTTCGAGCACACCGCGTCGCTCTACGTCGGCCGCAACGGCGGGCCTTACATGATCCGCGAGTGGCGCAGCCACGAGAAGGTCGCCGAGGCCGCGGGCAAGAGCATCGCGCGTTTCCTGCACAACCTGCGAGACGCCGCGGCGCCGCTGAACCCCGACTTCGACGTCATCCTGCGCATCGAGCCTTTCAAGGTGGAGCACGACCACATCAAGGCCGGCATGGGTCCGCACGTCGCCTACGAGGCGCCATCGCTCCTCGTCCGCGGCTACTCGCTGCCGTATCCGCATCCGAAGTACGCGGAGAACGTGGGCGTGGCCGGCAGCATCTTCCACACCACGATGGATCCCGCCGAAGCCGGCGTGCTCGCGCAGGCACGCGCGCAGGGCATCGAGCCGGTCCTGCACTACTCGCCCTGCGGGGTCTGGAACCAGGAGCCGCTGCTCGGCGTGCCGTTCCCGCGCGCCGTCCATGCCAAACTGCTCGCGGCGCGCGCCACCGGGATCAACCGCCTCAGCGCGCTCGGCGGCCTCGCGAATACCACAGCCACCCCGTACTGGCCCAACCCCGTCGCGTTGCAGGCGGCGCAATTCCTGCCCGACCAGCCGGTCGAGGAAGCGCTGGGCGCCTTCGCCCGGCGGCTCGTCGGGCCCGCCCGCGCGAACGACCTCGTCGCGGCCTGGTACGACTTCGAGGAGGCCGTGATGTGGCAGCCGTTCATCCCCCTCTTCAGCGTCTTCGGCTTCTGTTGGCAGCGTTCGTGGGACCGACCGTTCGTACCGGATCTCGAGGCCGTGCCGGCCGCCGAGCGCGAATACTACGCGCGCCACGGCTGCTTCCAGTTCAACAACCCCGGCCTGAACGACCTCGGGAAGGATGTGCTCTTTGACCTCATCACCCGCGAGTCCGGCGCGAAAATGGCCGCCGACATGGACCGCGAGGTGCTGCCGCGCATGCGCGCGCTCATCGCCCGCCTTGAGGCGCCCGCCGCCGGCGAGCCGGTGTTCCGCGACCTGCGCGACCGGGCCCGGGCGTTTCTCGCGTGGGCCACAACCATGCGGAACTTCTGCGTGTGGTGCGAAACAGTCTACGGCTGGCTCGACCCCAAGTCCGACGCCGCCACGCGGACCGCCTGCGAGCGAAAGCTGCAGGCGGCGATCGACCTCGAGCTGGCCAATACCCGCGACCTGCTCGACCTCGTGGAGAACTCCAAGACCGAGACGATCGCCATCTCCACCATCTCCGAGACCACGTTCGTGTACGGCGAGAACCTCGCCGGGCACCTGCGCACGAAGCTCCAGCTCACGGAAAAATACCGCCACCACCCGCCTCGGATCGACCGCAACATCTACTGGCGTCCTGTCCCCGGCACGCACTGGCCCGAGGGTTGGTCGACCGAAGAGTGATCGTCGCTCTTCCCTTGCCGCTATCCGCGGGACCATCCTCCAGCGCATGAAGCAGACCTACCGCGCCGTCCTCGCCGGCACCGGCGGCATCGGGGATACCCACGCCCGCGCCGTGCAGGCGACGCAGGGGCGGGTCGAGTTGGTGGCCGCGATGGACGTCGACGCCGCCCGCGCCGCGGCCTTCACCACCAAGTGGGGTATCGCGCGGACCTTCACTGACTACACCGAGATGCTCGCGGCCATGCGGCCCGACCTCGTGATCATCGCGTCGCCGCCGGCCCTGCATCTCGGGATGAGTGTCGCCGCGATGGAGGCCGGCGCATGGGTCTGGTGCGAGAAACCCCTCTGCGGTTCGCTGGCCGACCTTGCGACACTCGCCGCGGCGGAGGCCCGCACCGGCCGGTTCACCGATTGCGTTTTCCAGATGCGCTTCGCTTCCTCAACCGCGCACCTGCGCGCGTTGATGGCGGCGGGCCGCCTCGGCCGTCCGCTCGTCGCCGTGGCGAACACGCTGTGGTTCCGCGACGCCGCCTACTACGCCGTACCGTGGCGCTCGACGTGGGCGAACGCGTTCGGCGGGCCGACCATGGGACTCGGCATCCACACGATGGATCATCTGCTTCATATCCTCGGCGACTGGACCGAGGTTCGCGCCGTCGCCGCCACGCTGGACCGCGCGGTCGAGGTCGAAGACATCTCCGCCGCGCTCATCACCTTCGCCAACGGCGCGATCGCCACCGTCACCAACAGCGCCCTCAGCCCGCGGCAGGAAACCTACCTGCGGCTCGACTTCCAGCACGCGACCGTCGAGCTCACGCACCTTTACTCCTACTCGGGGGAAAACTGGCGCTTCACCCCGGCCCCGGCCGCGCCCGCCGGCCTCGCGGACTCCTGGCGCGCCGCCCCGCCCGACGTCGGCTCCACGCACGAGGCCCAGCTCGCGGCGTTGGTCGCGAGCATGGACGCCGGCACGCGCCCAGCCGTCTCGGGAGAGGAAAGTCGCCGCACGCTCGACCTGTTGTCCTCGATCTACAAATCCGCCTTCACCGGAGAGATCGTCCGCGCCCGTTCGATCGCACCCGGCGACCGCTTCCACCGCGCCGTCAACGGGGGCGGCCGGCGAGCCTGAACCCACCCCGAACCTTTTTAGCCATGAAAGCCCGCCTCTTGTTCATCGCCAGCCTCGCGGCCGCCTGCGCTGCCCACGCCCAGGAGACTTTCCCCGGGCTGCAAAAGGTGCTGACCCCAGCCGAATGGAAACGCGCCGGCCTCGACCGACTCACTCCCGACCAGATCGGCGTGATCGACGCGGCCTTGATCCGCCACCTCGCCTCCCGCCCGGCGCCCGCACCGGTATGGACGGGCCCCGATTCTCCCGACGCCCCGCCCGGCGCCTCACCCGCCGAGGCCGCGGTCATCCGATCCCGCTTCTGGGAGAAATTCGGCCTGCAGAAAATTTCCGGCGACTGGCGCTCTCAGCCGCCCATGAAGGCGAAAGTAACCGCCTGGCAGGGCGCGAACCGCTTTGTGCTCGATACCGGACAGGTTTGGGAGGGCACCGAATCGATTCCTTTCGATCTGCTGGGACAGGAGATCACCATCGAGGCGCGGCCGCTGGGCGCTTACGAACTGCGGCGGAATGAGAATTCGATGGGCGTCCGTGTGCGCCGGCTGCATTGAGCGGACCGCGAAAGGGCGATGCACGGATGAAACCGGATCGACGCGGATACCGGGGGATCGGGGATGGGATTTCCGCGCGCCTCCTCCCAGCCGTCACAAAAGATCATGCAGGAATTCGCGATGGTCGCCGGTCCGCATCGGTTTCGATCCGCGTTCGTCCGAGCTTCCACTGAATTGACCGGCTGAAGGTATCCATGCTGCGCCTCGCCAATAGCACCCTGCGGGTCGATCTGCTCGACCCGGCCGACGACGCCGCTCGCCGGGGCCCGCGCTACTGCCGCGGCGGCTACATCTGGCAGGTGCACGATACGGCCAAGGGGCCTTTGGTCAGCGGACCTGAGTACCCACATCCGGACCCGACCCCGTTCAACGGCCAGGGCTTGCCCGAGTCGCTGCGCCACCGCACTCGCGACGGTCGCCCGCTCACGTGGCGTGGCTCGGAGGGACTCGGGATCGGCATCGGGCGGCTCGTCGCTGGCGCCGGCAACGAGGTAAAGATCGAGGAGCCCTGCACTTGGGCCGTCAGCGGTGACTCCACGCAACTGGTCTTCCAGACCCGTCAGGAGGCCGCCGGGTTCGCCTGCGAGCTGAGCCGCAAGGTCGAGTTGCGTGACCGCGCGGTGATTTCGGCGACGCAACTCACGAACGTCGGTACCACCGCCCTCAATCTGCAGTGGTTCGCGCATCCCTTCTGGGCCCTGAGCGAAGGCCGAGCGCGGGTGAGCCTGCCGGCGGGTTCGACGCTCCCGGACAATCCGGGTTTCGCCGTCGACGCCGCGGGCGTTCTCACGTTCCGCCGTCCGTTCGTCACACCCAAGGACGACCAGTTCGCACTGCTCACGCTGCCTCCGAGAAGCCCGCTTACGGTGGCGATCGACCACCCGGTCCTGCCTGGCGTCTCCTTCTCGACCGATTTCGTGCCCGACGAGTGCCCTGTCTGGGCCAACGCCCGCACCGTCTCGGTCGAGCCTTACCTTTACCTGGCGATCCCCCCCGGCGAGACCCGCCACTGGTCGGTCGAGCACCGCTTCCTCCCCGCCTGACGCGCACCCCCAAGGGGTCAGGGCGTTAAACGTTTTGCCGCCCTCTGCGGGAAGGCGCCCTTCAAACACAAGACGCCCTGACCCCATGGGGCGTCTCCGCGGTTGCTCGCCTCAGACCTTTTCGGAGTCGCCTTCCGCCGCAGCCGGGGAGCAGGTTCACGGCCTCAACCCCGCCCCCGCGTGAAAATTACCCGACTGTTGGTCACGTCGTCCCTGATCCCCGCTCTCTTCGTCCGCGCGCTCTCCGCCGCCTCCGCACCGCCTTCCGTCCCCGGCCCCGCCGACGTCATGTTCGCGGAGTATTTCCGCGCCGAGACCGCCCGCCTCGCAGAGGCCTCTCTCGCCGACATCCGCTCGCTGGAGGACTGGAAAATCCGCCAGGCGGCCTACCGCGAGCAAGTGCTGGAAATGCTCGGTCTTTCTCCGCTCCCGGAGCGCACGGACCTGAAGCCGGTGGTGACGGGCCGAGTCGAGCACCCGGAGTTCACGGTCGAGAAACTTCATTTCCAATCGCTCCCCGGCCTGTACGTGACGGCCAACCTCTA
>CAXRGI010000380.1:0-6797 GCA_964229935.1 Opitutales bacterium | reverse complement strand
GGGAACCCCGCACGCATCTTCCCGTGATCCTGGCTTCCACATTCCCCCGGTTCGAGCTGTTCCCGTCTGAAACGAAAAACGCCGCTTCGCCGTGTCTTCGGCTCGGCCCTCCGTGACCTCGGTGCCCAACGGCCAGCCAAGTAATCGCACCTTGTTTCATCCAGACCGCTCGCGCGTTACACGCTCAAGCAATCCACCCTTGCGCGGTCCATCGGAACCAGGACCTTTCCCCGCATGAAGGTCTCGTTCACCACCAAGGAGTACGCCCGTCTGCTCGAGCTGGCGCACATGGGCCTGTGGATGGCGGGCGCGCGCCCCGACGACCCCGCCACCATGCCGGAGCGCTATGCCGACGTGGCGCAGAAGGTGTTCGGACTCGCCGAGTCGCAGGGCTGCGCCGA
Organism: Opitutales bacterium; assembly: GCA_964229935.1. Taxonomy (GTDB): domain Bacteria; phylum Verrucomicrobiota; class Verrucomicrobiia; order Opitutales; family Opitutaceae; genus ER46. The sequence goes on along the minus strand of CAXRGI010000380.1, from coordinate 6,396 downwards.
CCTCGTGGAGCTGGACGTGAACGGCCAATACTTCCCGACCGAGAAACTCACGACGGGACCGGTCGCCGAGAAGATCGACCGCTTTGTCGAGGACGCCTTCTGGGGAGAGCTTGTCGCCCGCCTCGCCGAGCGCGACCTGCGGGCGGAGCTCGGATCGACGAAGCTCACGGAGGAATTCACCGACCAGGAGGAGGAGCGGCTCCAGGAGCTCGAGGACACCTACTGGCGCGAGTTCGAGTCGAAGGGCGTCGATCACCTCGTTGTCCTCCGCGGCGGCAAGGGCTGAGCGGAGGCAGGCTCATCGCCATGGGTTCGCGCTTGTGACCCGGCGGCGGGATTAGCTTTTCTCTTCGCGGAAACCGGCGCTGCGAGCCGGCTGCTCCCGGTCCGGGCGAAGGTTTCCGTTCAACACCATGAAACCCTGCCTGCCCCTGCTCCGCCTGACCCGACTGCTGCTGCTCACCACCGGCTTCCTGCTCGCCGGTCACGCGGCCGCCCAGACCACCGCCACCGGCTCGATCGAAGGCCGCGTCTTCGACAGTTCGCGCGGCGAGTACCTCGAGAAAGCCCTCGTCTCGATCGAGGGCACGCGCCTCGAAACCCTCACCGACGCGACCGGCCAGTATCGCCTGGTCAACGTCCCGGCGGGACCGGCGCGGCTGAAAGTGTTCTTCACCGGCCGGCCCGCGCAGACCGCCGTGGTCGCTGTCGCCGCCGGCCAGATCGCGCAGCAGGATTTCACCTTCGGCGCGGAAGGCCGCGGCCGGGCGGGCGAGGTCGTGAAACTCGACCAGTTCGTCGTGGCTTCCTCGAAGGAGATGGACGGCGCGGCGATCGCGATCAACGAGCAGCGTTTCGCGCGTAACATTGTGAACGTGGTCTCGGCCGACGAGTTCGGCACCATCTCGGACGGCAGCATCGGAGAGTTCATGAAATTCCTGCCGGGCATCACCAGCGACTACACCGGCGGCGATGCCCGACGATTCTCCATCGACGGCGCACCCGCCGACAACGTGCCGATCTCGCTGGGAGGCTTCGACCTCGCCAGCGCCGCGGGCGCCGGCACGCGCCGCGCCGTCGAGCTCGACCAGGTCTCGATCAACAACATCTCCCGCATCGAGATCAACCGCTCGCCCACCCCGGACACCCCGGGTTCCGCGCTCGCCGGTTCGGTGAACTTCGTTCCCCGCAGCGCCTTCGAGCGCAACAAGCCGGTCTACAATTACAGCGTCTCCTGGCTGATGAAGGACGCCGAGCGGGCCTTTGGCCGCCGCACGCCGGGTCCGGGCTGGGGCCAGATGAGCTACAAGATTCACCCGGGGTTTGATGTCTCGGCGATCGTTCCCGTCAGCAAGACCTTCGGCTTCACCGTCTCCGGCGGATACTCGCTGCAATACACCCCGCAGTCCAACGTGGCCACACAGTGGCGCGGCGCCCATGTCGGCACGACGGTCGGCGCCAACGCCACCAACGGCCTGCCCGCCACCACCCCCGACAATCCCTACCTCGGCACCTTCTCCTGGCGAGATAGCGGCAAGACCACCTCCCGCGAGTCCTTCGCCACCACGATAGACTGGCGGCCCGCCCGCCACGACCGGCTCACCTTCGGCTTCTCCTACGGCATGCTGCGGGAGCACTTCGCGACGCGCACGCAGACGTTCACGATCAACCGGGTGGAGCCGCTCAACTGGAGCCCGCGCCATACCTGGGGCTCGGCGAGCACGTTTCCCGCCACCGGCACCGCCATCAACGCCGGCCAGATCGCCATCGCCAACAACGGCCGCATCCGCCCGGGCCGCACCGTCACACCCTCCCTCCGCTGGCTCCACGACGGACCCGTCTGGAAATCCGACGCCGGCGTGAGCTACGGCAACTCCCGCATCGACTACCAGGACATCGACAAGGGTTTCTTCAACGGGATGACCATCCAGCGGAACAACGTGCAGATCCTGTTCGACGACATCTTCTACCTCCGCCCGGGTCGCATCACGGTCCTCGATCCGAACGGCCGGCCAGTCGACCCGACCCGCCTCGACTCCTACTCGCTCGTATCCGCCAACAGCAACCGGCAGCGCACCTACGACACCACGCGGCAGGCCTACGCCAACGTGCGGCGCGACTTCGACGTCCGCGGCGCGAGCCTCACCGTGAAGCTTGGCGCCGACATCCGCGCGAAGGTGCGGGACCTGCGCGGACCCGGCGGCAACCTCGAGACCTACACCTACGTGGGCGCCGACGGCCGCGCGAGCACCACGCCCTTCACGCAGGCCGGCCTGGCCAACGACGACAGCCCGCTGCCGTTCCTCGACGTCCAGTACTCCGAGCGCATCCCGGACTTCGGACTGCCCAAGCAGCAGCAGGTCGACAACGGCAAGCTGTGGCAGGACTGGCTGCGCAACCCGAACCACTGGACCCGCAACGCCAACAACGACTTCATCGCCGTGACCAGCTTCTCCCGCCGCGCCGAGGAAATCATCTCGTCGCTGTTCGTGCGGGGCGACCTCGGCCTCCTCCGCAACCGGCTGCGCATCACCGGGGGCGTCCGTGCGGAGCAGACCAACATCGACGCGGAGGGCCCCTTGATGGACCCGGCCCGCGCCTACCAGCGCGATGCCGCCGGCAACGTCCTCCGCGGACCCACGGGTGCGCCGCTTCTGCAGGTTCCGACCAACGCCGGCCTGCCCTACTCGCAGCTGATCCGGGTCGAACGAGGCACCCGCGCCCGCAAGGAGTACCTGCGGCTGTTCCCGAGCATCAACGCCAGCTACAATCTCAGGGAATCGCTCATCGGCCGCCTGGCCTATTCGCAGTCGGTCGGACGCCCCGATTTCAACCAGTACGCCGGCGGCGTGACGTTGCCCGACATCGAGACGCTCAACCCCAACTCACGCATCACCGTCAACAACGCCTCGATCAAGGCGTGGCAGGCCGAAACCTACATGGCGCGCCTCGAGTACTACTTTGGCAACGTCGGCAGCCTTTCGGCCGGCGCCTATATCCGCGACTACCAGAATTTCTTTGTGAACGTGACGGACTACGTGAGCGACGCGTTCCTGGAAACCTACGGGCTGGATCCCGAGGAGTACGGCTCGATCCTCACGGTCACGCAGTTCAATTCACCCGTGCGCATCCGGCAGCGCGGCTTCGAGATCGACTACAAGCAATCCCTCACCTTCCTGCCGCACTGGGCGCGCGGGCTCCAGTTCTTCGCCAACATCAGCTCCCAGCGGGCGAAGAACACCGACAATCTCCAGGACATGAACCCGTTCACCGCCAACTGGGGGCTCAGCCTCACGCGGCCGAAGTTCAACCTCCGCATCAACGAGAACTACCGCGGCATCCAGCGGCGCGGCGTCGTCGCCAGCACCGCGACCAACCGCATCGAGCCCGGAACCTACAACTACCGGCCCCCGCGCCTCTACGTCGACGTCCCCGGGGAGTATTACTTCCGCCGCTCCACCGCCGTCTTCTTCGCGTTTCGCAACATCCGCGGCGCCACGGAGGACACCAAGATCTACGGGCCCAGCACGCCGAAGTACGCCCGCTTCCGCCAGCGCGACGATTACGGCGGCTCGCTCTGGACCGCGGGCATCAAGGGCTCGTTCTGACGGAACCGGCGGGTGGCGGGGCTCCGGCCCCGCCGTTGCATTTCAAGACGGGTCCGTGCACATTCTTTCCCCGCATGAACCCCCGCGCCGCGTTCTCCCCCACCCCTTCCCGTCGCCGCTTCCTGTCCCGGCTAGCCTTGGCCGGCGCCGCCCTGCCCTTCGCCCGCGAGCTCGCCGCCGCGGAGTCGAAAAAGAAGGCCGCCGCCGCGCCGCTCCCTCCCTGGACCGGCGGACCGACGGTGCTGCATGTCTTTTCCAAGCCGCTGCACTGGATGTCATGGGCCGACACCGCCGCGCTGGTGAAGGCGACCGGCTACGGCGGCATTGATTACACCGTGCGGGTTCCGCAGGGCCATGTGCTGCCCGAGCGCGTCGAGGAGGACCTGCCCAAGGCCGTCGACGCCGCACGCGCCGCGGGGCTGAAGGTCGAGATGATCACCACCGAGATCAACGGCCTGAAAACCCCGCACGCCGAGCGGGTCGTGCGCACCGCCGCCAAGCTGGGTGTGAAGTATTACCGCCTCGGCTTCTTCAATTACGACCCGCAGCTCGGGGTGAAAGGCACGCTCGAAGCCCTTAAGCCGCAACTGCGCGACCTCGCCGCGCTCAACCAAAGCGTCGGCATCCACGGCGCCATCCAGAATCACGCCGGGCCCCGCGTCGGCGGCCCGATGTGGGACCTCTACGAGCTCCTGCGCGACATCGATCCGCGTTGGCTGGGCGTGCAGTTCGACATCCGCCACGCCGTCGCCGAGGCGGGCCAGTCCTGGCCGCTGTCGCTGCGACTGCTCGCCCCGTGGGTGAAGTGCACGGACCTGAAGGATTTCCGCTGGGAGCAGGCTCCCGGCAAAGCCGCGATCGAGAACGTGCCCATCGGCGATGGCATCGTGCCCTACGAGGCGTACTTCCGGCTGGTGCGCGAGCTCGCCGTCCATGGGCCCGCCTCGGTGCACTTCGAGTTTCCGCCGTTCGAGCGCTCGCCGATCAGCGAGGCGGAGAAACGCGCGAAGTTCCCTGATCTCATGCGCAAGGACCTCGCGACGCTGAAGGCCGTGATGGCCCGGGCCGGCGTGAGCTGAAACGCGTCGCAGCCGGCGTCCGCATCCTTCACGGACGCCGAGTACCTTTATGAAGCCCCGCACCCTGCCCGTGCTTGCGGCCGCCCTGCTGCTCGCGGCCGGAGCCCTCGCCGCGACCCCGCGGCGCCCCAATCTCGTCCTCGTCTTCACCGACGACCAGCGCTGGGACGCCCTCGGCGTGGTCCAGCGGGAGCAGGGTGAACGCGCGCGGTTCCCGTGGCTGCGCACACCCCACATGGATCGGCTCGCCGCCGAAGGCGTGCGCTTCCGCAACGCGTTCGTCACCCTACCGCTGTGCGCCCCGAGCCGGGCGGTTTTTCTCACGGGCCGCTACAATCATCTCAACGGCATCGCCAACAACCGCACGCCGTTCCCCGCCGACAGCGTGACGCATTCCACCCTGCTGCGCGCCGCGGGCTACACGACCGCCTACATCGGCAAGTGGCACATGGGCAGCCAGAGCGGGAAACGCCCGGGGTTCGACTACTCGGCGAGTTTTCTCGGGCAAGGGCGCTACTTCGACTGTGCCATCGAGGTGAACGGTGTCGCCACCCCCTCGAAGGGCTGGGTCGACGACGTCACCACCGACTACGCGATCCGTTTCATCCGCGAGCACCGCGACCGACCCTTCGCGGTGACGCTGGGCTACAAGGCGACCCACGGTCCGTTCGATCCGCCCGAGCGCGCCCGGGAACGTTTCGCCGGCGAGCAGGCCCGTCCCGTGCCCAACCTGGCGAGCCGCGCGATCTACCGCGGCCCGGCCGATGAGCCCGCCACCGCCGCGAAGGGCGGCGCCACGAATCTTGGCTATTTCCGCTGCATCTCCGCCATCGACGACAACCTCGGCCGGCTGCTGGGCGCCCTCGACGAGCTGGGTCTCGCCGACGACACGCTGATCGTTTTCAGCAGCGACAACGGCTACTATCTCGGAGAGCACGGCCTCGGGGACAAGCGGTCGCTGTACGAGGAATCCATCCGGGTCCCGATGCTGGCGCGGTACCCGCGCACCTTCCCCCGGGGCCGGGTCGTCGAAGAGATGGTCCTGAATCTCGACCTCGCCCCGACCTGGCTCGATCTGGCGGGCCTGCCTTCGAACCCCGGGATGCAGGGCCGCAGCTGGCGCCCGCTCGCCGAGGGGCGACCCGTCGACTGGCGCACTACCTTCCTCGCGCAGTATTTCCGGGAAAACGCCTTCCCGACGACACCGACCACGGTCGCCGTGCGCACGGCGACCGCGAAACTCATCCGCTACCCGGGACACGACGAGTGGACGGAATTGTTCGATCTGTCCGCCGACCCCTATGAGACGCGCAACCTCGCGCGCGACCCCGCGCACGCGAGCCTGTTTGCGCGGATGAACGCCGATTTTGACCGAGAGGTTAAGGCGGTGGGCTACGTGATCCCCGATTACGCGGATAAGCCGGGCGAAGCGCCGGCGCGCCCGACGAAAAAAGCCAAGAAGCAACCCTGACCGCCGGAGATGGCGGGCGAAACCCCGCCCCCCGGATCAGCGGTTCACGTGCACGACCTTCGCCGGCGGGAAGCCGTTGAAGTAGGTCGCGCTGGCGTGGCTATAGGCGCCGATGTTCACGCTGTAGACGAGGTCGCCGCGTTCGAGGTCGGGCAGATTCTCGGCCATCGACACCACGTCGAGGGCGTCGCAGGTGGGACCAAAGACCGAGCAAATACTGGTGGGGCCCTTCTTGAAC
>CAXRGI010000379.1:0-11816 GCA_964229935.1 Opitutales bacterium | reverse complement strand
GGTGACGGCCGCGGCCGAGACCAGCCCAGCGAACTGCGCCGGCACCAGACCGCCGATACAGATCGTCGCGACCAGGATCTGGGTGGGCCAGCGCCCGTTGCAGAGTGCGAAATTATTGGTGAGAATCGCGATAAGGCGCTCGCGGGGGCTGTCGATGATGCGGGTGGCCACGACCCCGGCGGCGTTGCAGCCGAACCCCATCATCGTGCTCATCGCCTGCCGGCCATGCGCTCCCGCGCGCTGGAACAAGCGGTCGAGATTGAACGCGACACGCGGCAGGTAGCCGAAATCCTCCAGCAGCGTGAACAGCGGGAAGAAGATCGCCATCGGCGGCAGCATCACGCTCACCACCCAGGCGGTCGCCAGGTACATGCCGTCGATCGTGAGCCCGCGCAGCCAGGCCGGCAGGCCCGCCGCGACCGCAAGGTCCCGCAGCCACGGGTACCCCTGGCCCACCAACAGATCGGCCAGCAGCGCGGAGGGCACGTTCGCGCCGCTGATCGTCAGCCAGAATATCAGCGCGAACAACCCGAGCATCACCGGAAAGCCCCACACGCGGCTGGTGACGATGCGGTCGAGCGTGGCGTCGAACGTCGCCCGACGCTCGCGACCCGGACGCGAGACCGCGCGGGAGGCGATCCGGCCGGCATCCGCGTACAGCGCCTCGACCAAGTGCTCGTGCACATCGCCCTCGATTCCCCCGCGCAAACGACGTGAGAGCTGAAAAATCTCCTCGCCCGCACCAGCGGAAACGTCCGCGGCGCCGACCTCAGGCGGGGTGCTCATCGGGCCGCCTCCTTCGCCTCGTTGAAAAGCCCCTCGCGGGCGCCTCGCGCACGGTCGGCGAGACCCGCCAGCTCGCCCCGGCGGAGCGCCGACGCCACGCGGTCGTCGCCGCCGAGAAGCCGCATCGCGATCCAACGCGCGTTCGGCAGGTCGGGATACGCGGCGCGGAGGCGCGCGGTCAGTTCACCGAGCGCTGAGCGGATGGCCGGCGGCTCCTCGCTGAGACGATGCACCCGGCCGGAAACCGGCGACAGCGCCACCTGCTCGATCGCGCCAAGCAATTCGGGCAATCCGCGCCCGAAGCGCGCCGAAGCGGGAACCACGGGGACGCCCAGATCGCGCGCGAGCTGGCGATCGTCGACCTTCACGCCATGCCGCTCCGCCTCATCCATGAGGTTCAAGCACAGCACGGCGCGACCGGTGATCTCCAGCACCTGCAGCACAAGGTTCAGGTTGCGCTCGAGCCGGGTCGCGTCGGCGACCACCACGGTCACATCCGGACGGCCGAAAAGCAGGAAGTCGCGCGCGATCTCCTCGTCGACGCTCGTCGACAGCAGCGAATAGGTGCCAGGCAGGTCGACGAGCTTGTAGCGGCGATCGCGGTAGCTGAAGCCGCCCTCGGCCCGCGCCACGGTCTTGCCGGGCCAGTTTCCAGTGTGCTGCCGCAGGCCGGTGAGGGCGTTGAACACGGTGCTCTTACCGGTGTTGGGGTTGCCGGCGAGGGCCACGACGAAGTCGTGGTCGCCGGCGGCAAGCCCGAGTTTCTTCAATTGCGCGGCGCGATATACGTCGCACGAGGCGCACGCTTCGGCCGGAGCCGGGGTGGTGGGTGCCGGGTTCATGCGGCGGCCTCCCCCTCGGACGCGATTCGGACATGGCGCGCCTGGTCGCGCCGCAAAGCAACGAGCGCGCCCCTCACCTCATACGCGGTCGGATCGCCGGCCGGGCTGGCGAACCGCGCCTCGACCACCGACCCCGGGACAAATCCCAGATCGAGCAACCGCCGCCGCTCCGCACCCCGGCACGAAGCGCTCAGGCCGATCACTCCTCCCCGGGTGCCCGGCGACAGGTCCGCCAGCGAGCGCTCACCCCGCAGGTCCGCTCGCGAGACGGCGTCGAGGGGCCGCGCCGACAATTGCTGGGCCATGCTGGGCCGGATCTCCACTTCCCTTCCCTCCACCCAGAGCCGCAGCACTGCGGAAGAGCGCCCCATCACATAGCCGCGCATCCCAGGACGCAGGCCGAGCCGGAGGATGGCCGCGTAGACGTCCTCCGGTTCGTCCTCGATGTGGACCAGCAGGAAAGGCTGGCCGGTGCCGATGGCGTTGAGCGGCTGGCCATCGTCGGCCGAAAGCTCTCCCCCGGGCGCCGGAATGGCGTCGCCGTGCGGATCGCTCAGCGGGTGCCCCAACCGCGCGGCGAGGGCGTCAGTCTCGGCCGGCGTCAGCCGGTGCTCATGCCGCTCGGCCAACCGGTGCCAGCGGGCCTCGGCCACGCCGGTCTCCTCGGCGAGGTGGCGCTCCCACAGGCGGTGCGCGCGAACCACATGCAGGGCGATCTCACGACCGTCGGGCTGCAGGGCGAGTCGGCCCTCAGCGAACGAAACCAGCCCGCGCACCTCGAGGTCGCGCAAGAGCGCCGCCGCCTCCGCCTCGCGCAGGCCGAGGGCGCCGCCGAGACTGAGCGCCGTGGCGGACGTGCGGTTGGCCTCGCACTTCAGCAGGTGCTTCAGGGCGTCCTCGCGCCGGACGCGTGCCGACGCGTCACGCGCACCGCGCCAACGCGCCAGCAGCCCGTGGCGCGGCCACCCGAGCAGGGCGGCCGCCGCGCCGGCGCCGGCGAGGAGCGCGAGCAATTTCAGTCCCCACGTGAACCCAGCTATTTTGATTAGTCAAAATAACTCTTTTGTTGCCTCGGCTGATGGTCCGCCTACACCGCCCGCCATGGCGACGGTGGCCGTCGAGAACTACCTGAAGCACGTGCTGCTCCTCTCGGAGGGCGCGGACGACCTTGTTTCGATGGGGGACCTCGCCGGGGCCCTCGCCGTGGTGCCGGGCACCGCGACAGCGATGGTGAAGGCTCTCGCCGACGAGGGCCTGCTGGAGCACCAGCCGCGCCTCGGCGTCCGCCTCACGACCCGCGGGCGCCGCATCGCCCTCAACGTCCTGCGCAAGCACCGGCTGGTGGAGACGTTCCTCGTGGAAACGCTCAAGATGGATTGGTCGAAGGTCCACGCGGAAGCCGAGCAGCTGGAGCACGCCGTCTCCGACGAGGTGCTCGACCGGCTCGACGCCCTCCTCGGTCATCCGCGCCAGGATCCGCACGGCGACCCGATCCCCAACCGCGCCGGCAAAATCGACTCCCAGGTCTACGCAACCCTGGCCACGTGCGCCACCGGCCGGCGCCTGCGCATCGTGCGCGTGACGGAACAATCGGAGGAGTTTCTCCGGTTCGCCGAGGACAGCGGGCTGCGGCCTGGCACCGAACTGAGCGTAGGCGAGCGCAACTTGATCTCCGGACTTGTCACCCTCAACCGCACCGACGGCGGCACCCTCGCGCTCGGCGTCGCCGCGGCCGGAAAGATCCTGGTCGAACCGCGCGGCTGAGTAGCCGGCTTCCCCTTACCAGCCCCAGTTCACGCGGAGCACGTGCTCCCAGTCGGTCGCGCGGCGGTTGAGCCCGCGCACGATCTCGTAATCGAGCAGGACGTGCCGGGTGAGTTGCAGGAGCACCCCGGCGCCCGCGCGGCCCTCCCAGAGGGAAAGCCCCGCCGAAGTCGCGGAGCAGGCCGCTTCGGCGTAGAGCGCGAGGGACTTCGTGATCTCCTGCCGGGCAACCGCGTTGAGGACGAATTGGGAATCGTAACCGTCGTCGGCGTCATTGCGTACCAGGTCCCAGGCGAAATTCGCGCCGGCGGTGAAGCTCTCGGAAGGCTTGATTTCCCAAGGCACGATCACGCCCCCGCGCACCGCCTTGCTGCCGACCAGCGAGTTGGCGGTGGGCACGATGACGTACGGGATCAACGCAGCCGCACCACCGGTCGAGGCGTCGCGCCAGAAGTTCCACTTGGTACGGAAGAAGACATCGCCCACCCCGGAGCGCGCGTCGCTGAATCCCTTCAGCTCGATGGTGCGGCGCACGTAGAAATCTGCCCCCACCTGGATGTCGACGCGCGGCGTGAGCCCGGCGGTCAGAAGTGTCGAGGCCACCGCGAGGGCGGTGACCTTGGGACCGTTGTCGGGCTGGTCGACGGAGAAACGAATACCGTCGATCTCCGCGAGAAAACGCCCCGGCTCGACGGTGATCGGGGTTTCGGCGAATTGCGCGCGCAACGATCCGGTGAGCGCGACGCACACGACGAGGAGGACGGGACGGAGGAATCGCGGGGCCATGGACCCGTTTTCGACGGCGGCCCCGGGAGCGGCGAGCCGAAAGTCGGTGGCGTGCGCCGCGCGCCAGAAGCCGCTTGCGGGCGGGAAGCGGGCCTTCGCACACTCGCCCTATGTCGCAGAATCTCGCGCGCTCCGTCTTCGCCGTCACGGCGCTGTTCTTCGCCGCGTTTTTCGTCTGGCCGGTGCTGCAGATCCTGCGCGGGGGGTTCGTGGACGAAGACGGCCGGCTCACCCTCGCCTATCTCGGTGCTTTGCTAAGGGATCCGATGTACCTGGGCGGGTTGCTCAACTCGTTCCTGCTGGCGACGGCGGCGACGAGCCTCGCGCTGCTGATCGCGCTGCCTCTGGCCGTGGTGAGCGACCGTTACCTGTTTCCCGGCAAGGCACTGCTGGGGTCGGTGATCCTGATCCCCATGATTCTGCCGCCCTTTGTGGGCGCGATCGGCATCAAGCAGATCTTCGGTCAGTACGGCGCGCTGAACGCCCTCTTGCACCACGCCGGGATGCTGGGCGCGGGCGAGACGATCGACTGGCTGGCGCGAAGCCAGTTCTGGGGTATCGCGGTGGTGGAGGCGTTCGCCCTCTATCCGATCATCTATCTGAACGCGGTGGCGGCGCTGGCCAACATCGACCCGGCGCTCGAGGAAGCGGCGCAGAACCTCGGCTGCACCGGCCTGCGCCGGTTCTTCCGCGTGACGCTGCCCCTCATCCGCCCGGGGTTGTTCGCCGGTGGCACGATCGTGTTCATCTGGACCTTCACGGAACTCGGCACGCCGCTGGTGTTCGACTACGACCGCGTCACCAGCGTCCAGATTTACTACGGCCTGAAGGACATCGGCGCGAATCCCCTGCCCTACGCGCTGGTGGCCGTGCTCCTGGCGTGCTCGGTGGCGCTGTACGCGCTGAGCAAGACGCTCTTCGGCCGGTCGCACCACGCGATGATGGCCAAGGCCACCTCGGCCGGCGGGGCCCGCGCGCTGCCGGCGGGGCGCGCGTGGTTGTGCACGGCGCTGTTCGGTGGCGTGACGTTTCTCGCGGTGCTGCCCCACCTCGGCGTGATCCTGGTGGCGTTCTCGCAGGACTGGTACGGCTCGGTGCTGCCGGAGCGCTACACCTTGGAGAACTTCGAACTGGCGCTCGGCCACAACCTGACCGTGCCCGCCATCGCCAACAGCCTGCGCTTCGCGAGCATCTCCACGCTGGTCGACCTCGTGCTGGGTGTCGCCATCGCCTACGTGGTGGTGCGCAGCCGCATCCGCGGCCGGCAGATCCTCGACTTTCTCGCGATGATGCCGCTCGCGGTGCCGGGGCTGGTACTGGCGTTCGGTTACCTCGCGATGGCGCAGGACGGTCGCCTCTTCGGCTTCCTCAACCCCACGCGTGACCCCACGGTGCTGCTGATCATCGCCTACTCCGTGCGCCGCCTGCCCTATGTGGTGCGCTCGGCCGCCGCCGGTTTCCAGCAGACCAGCGAGACCTTGGAGGAGGCCGGGCAGAACCTCGGCGCACCGCCGCTCAAGGTGCTCTTCCGCATCACGCTTCCCCTCATCACCGCCAACCTCATCGCCGGCGGCCTGCTGGCGTTCGCGTTCGCGATGCTCGAGGTCAGCGACTCGCTCATCCTCGCGCAGAAACAGGCCTACTACCCGATCACCAAGGCGATCCTCGAGCTCTTCCAGCTCCTCGGCGACGGCAAGTTCATCGCGAGCGCGCTCGGCGTCTGGGCGATGGCCTTCCTCGGCGTAACCATCGCCGGCCTGAGCATCCTGCTCGGCAAGAAGCTCGGCGCGATCTTCCGCGTCTGAGGGCCGGCGCGCTCAACCGGCGACCAGCGCGCGGTGACGCGCGAAGACGCCGCGCAGGGAGAGGCTGAGATCGTCCTGCAGCGCCTGGAGTTCGCGGTAGCGGGTGTGCCGCGCCCGGTCCGGCAGGCAACGCGTGGCCTCGTTGAGAGCCACCACGCCACCCGTGAAGTCACTGATCCGCGCCGAGCTCCGCCCCTCGCGGCGCGCGACGCACCACGCGGCCTGCAGCGCGCCGCCGAGCGCCGCGCCCTCGTCCTCCTTCATGCCGACCACCGGCACGCCGAAAACATCGGCCATGATCTGGCGCCAGACGGCCGAGCGCGCCCCGCCGCCGGTCACGCGGATCTCCTTCGCCTTCACGCCGAGCGCCGCCAGCCGGCGGAGCCCGTAATTCATGCCGAGGGTGACGCCCTCCATGGCGGCCCGCGCGATCGGGCCGCGGCGGAACGAACCGCCGTTGAGGCCGAGCAGCACCCCGGAGCCGTCGGGAACGTTCGGCGTGCGTTCACCCGCCAGGTACGGCAGCAACACCAGCCCGGCGGCTCCGGCCGGAGCCGCCGCGACCTCCGCCTCGAGCGCGGCGTGATCTAGACCGAACAGGGCCCGCACCTGCTCCGTCACCGTCGTGACGTTCATCGTGCAGAGCAACGGCAGCCAGCCGCCCGTCGACGAGCAGAACGCGGCGATCTCGCCCTGCGGATCGACCACCGGCTTGGCCGCGTGGGCGTAGATCGTGCCACTCGTGCCGAAACTCGCGGAGACGACGCCGGGCGTGACATTCCCGGTGCCGATCGCGCCCATCATGTTGTCCCCGCCGCCGGCCGACACCACGACCTCCGGGGACAGCCCGTAACGCCGGGCCAAGTCGGGGCGCAACGTCCCCGCCGCCGCATCCGACCCGCTCAGCGGCGGCAGCCAGTCGGCAAGGTTGCGATCAATCGCGCCAATCGCGGCCGGCGACCACTGGCGGGTGCGCACGTCCATCAACGCGGTACCCGACGCGTCGCCGTACTCCATGAAGTAGGATCCGGTGAGGTGGAAATTAAGGTAGTCGTGCGGGAGGAGAACGTGGCGGAGACGCCGGTAATTCGCGGGCTCGTGGCGCTTCAGCCACAGGATCTTCGGCGCGGTGAATCCCGGCAGGATGAGGTTACCCGTCTTGCGCAACGCGGCCTTGGGGCCGCCCAACCGGCGGGTGATGAGGGCGCACTCGGCGGTGGTGCTGGTGTCGCACCAAAGCTTGGCCGGCCGGATCACCTCACCCGCCGCATCGAGGGGCACGAAGCCGTGCTGCTGCCCCGAGACGCCGATACCGCGCACGCGCGCTCGATCGACCTTGGCCGCGACGGCGGCAATCACGGTGTCGAGCGCCTCCGCCCATTCGCGCGGATGCTGCTCCATGTGGCCGACCGGCAATCCGCCGATCAACCGGTGGGGGGCGCGCGCCTCGGTGACCACGCGGCCGGAATCGAGGTCGAGGACGACCGCCTTGACGCTCTGGGTGCCGGAATCGATGCCAATGAAGAGAGACATGGAGGAAAGTTTCGCGCCATCGCGCCAAATCATCTCCGACGGAGCAAGCCGGACTTCCCCACCGCCGCAGCCCGGCCACGCCGGACCGGCGGGTCACTCGTTCCGCGTGTTATTTTCCTTCACCGTCGTGAGGAACTCGACAGGGGCGAAGTCGTCGGTCAGCACCCGCGCGCGCTTAACCCGCGCCGTGGGGAACGGCATTACCTCACCCTTGATCTGCGCGAGGTCCAGGCGGCCGTTGAACACGGGTTTCTGAAGGGAGGCGGGATCCGGCCATTTCGAGGGATCGGTGATCGACGGCGAAGCGTACTTCACCGCGAGCGCGATCACATTACCGCGTCCGTCGACGCCCAGCAGCACGACCTGCGGGAAGACGGCCTGGATGGTGCGCAGATCGGAGTAATAGAGCTCGGTCGTCGCGTGGAGGTTGCTGACAAACACGCCGCGGTCGGTGAGGCGCGCGGCGCATTCGCGGTAGAACTCCTCGGTCTTGAGGTGCGGCGGCACGGAGTCGCCGCGGAACGCGTCGAGGACAATCCAGTCCCAGCGCTCGCGGTCGCGTTTGATGAACATACGGCCATCCATGATGGTGACCGGTGTCTTGGCGGTGGGCGTGAACTTCATCCGCGTGCGGCAGAGCTCGTGGACCATCGGGTCCAGCTCGACGGTGTGCAGGAGGGTATCCGGATAGGCGGCCGCGAAAAGCCGGTGAAACCCGGCTCCTCCAAGCCCGACCATGAGGACGCGCTTGGGGTTGGGCTCGATGAACAGAGCGCCGTAGAGCGAACGGGTGTAGGCCACGACCAGTTTGAGCGGATCCGAAAGGTCGACGGCCGACTCCAGTGTGTCGTTCCCGCGGTACCGCGCCCGCAATTCGACGATATCACCTGAGCGCTGGAGCGTGATGCTGTTGTACGCCGTGTCGAAGCGTTCGACGGAGTCCTGCGCGGGAACAACGGCCGCGGCGAGGATCGCGCCGGCAGCGGAAACCAGGAAGCGGACAAGGGAGTTCATTCGGCGGGGGCGGCGCGTAGCAGGCGGAGCAGGATCGCGAGGCTGACGACGGCGACCGCCAGCCAAAGCTGCAGGAGCGTGGAGACGCGGAGGTTGGGGATGAGCACGAAGGCGGTCAGCATGACGCCCGCGATGTTACCGAGGGTGCTCACCCCGTAGACCACACCGGAGGCCTTGCCGGGCGGCGTCCCGCGGGACGCGAGGTATTGCACGCATTGCGGTCCAAACGTGGACAGCGCGGTGACCGGCAGGAAAAAGATTCCCACGCAGGAGACGGCGATGGCGACGCTGACATCCGTGAACGTAGTCTCGATGGCCGTGAGCAACGTCCGCCCGAAAACCGCCACCAGCGCGAGGGTGACCACGGCGACCAGGGCACCGATCCCCGCCGCTCTCCGGCGGGAGGCCGAGGGGAGGTTGCTGATCGACCCGCCGATCATCGATCCAGCCGAAAACGCCGCGAGGAACGTCGAGATCAGCCACGCCCAAACGACGATGGACGAGCCGAAATGGGGGTTGAGCAGTCGGGAAGCCAACAGCTGGAAGCCCATGCTGAGGATGCCCAGGACAACGACGACGGCGTGAAAGGCGAAGAGGGTCACGGTGGGGTCACGGAAGCTGCGTGGCGGCGGCGGGGATGTCACCACGAATTCCGCGCCCGGCGCACCAAGGGTGCCGCTTGCGGAAAATCCGCGCGCCGTTAACGATTTTGATGATGAAAATCATGACCCTCCTTCTCTGGTGCCTCGGCTTGGCTTCGTCCCTGTTCGCGGCCGCCACGGACGAGTTCCCTGCGATCAGCCACGCCGACCTCACCGCGGCGATGGCTGCGAAGAAGGTCACCCTCATCGACGTCAACGGCAGCGCTTCCTACCGCAACGGCCGCATTCCCGGGGCGATCGATTACGCGACACTCCGCGGTGACCTCGCCACGGCCTTGCCCAAGGACAAAAATGCGCTCGTGGTGGCCTATTGCGGGAACGAGAAGTGCAAGGCCTATCGCACGGCGGCGAAGGCTGTCGCGGCGCTCGGCTACACAAACGTGAAGCACTACTCGCCGGGCATCGCCGGCTGGCGCGCATCGGGAGCGACCGTCGAAAAGGGCGCTCCGTGAGGCGCCGGGTCGCCGCCGAGGTCCGCCGGAGTTCTGGAGTCGGTCAGTCCGCCGAGGGGCGAAATCCCCCGGTAAGATGAACGCTTTCACCGAGATTCTCGTCATCCTGCTGCTGCTGGTGGCGAACGGCGTGTTCGCCATGGCGGAGATAGCCGTGGTCTCCGCCCGCAAGGCGCGCCTGCGGAAGCTCGCCGACGAGGGCTCCGCCCCGGCCCGCGCCGCCCTGGGACTCGCGGAGTCGCCGGAACGTTTCCTTTCGGCGGTGCAGATCGGCATCACGCTCGTCGGCATCCTCGCGGGGGCCTTCGGCGGCGCGACGCTTTCAGGCCGGTTGTCGCCCATCATCGCCTCGTTCCCTCCCCTCGCCCCTTACGCGGCGCCCGTCGCGATCTTCATCGTGGTGAGCGGTATCACTTATCTTTCCCTGATCATCGGCGAACTGGTGCCGAAACGGGTGGCGTTGGCCGACCCGGAGGGACGAGCGATGCTGATCGCCCGTCCCATGGCCGGACTGGCGCGGCTCGCTTCGCCCTTCGTTTGGTTTCTCACCGCCTCCACCAATGTGGTGCTGAAGGTGTTCCGGCTGGGCGAGAGCTCCGTCGCCCCTCCTTCCGAGGAGGAGGTCACCCACATGCTCGAGCAGGGCACGTCCGCCGGCGTGTTCCACCACGCCGAACGCGCCATGGTGGAGGGCGTGCTGAGGCTGGACGAACGCCCGGTCACCGAGATCATGACGCGCCGGATCCGCATCGTCTGGCTGAACGTCGCCGACTCCGACGAGATCAATTGGCGGAAGATCGTCGCGAGCGGGCACTCCCATTTCCCGGTCTACGAGGGCACGCGCGACCACGTCCTCGGACTGGTCAGCGTGAAGTCCCTCTGGGCCAACGCCGCGGCCGGCGTGCCCAACAGCATCCGGCACCACCTCGTGAAACCCCTGGTGGTCCCGATGTCGATCAACGCGACCCAGCTGCTGGAGACCTTCAAGCGCTCCGGCAAGCACCTCGCCCTGGTGGCGGATGAGTTCGGCAGCGTGCAGGGCCTGGTTACACTGATCGACGTGATGGAGGCGATCGTGGGGGAATTGCCGGAGCCGGGTGGGCGCCCTGCTCCCGGAGCCGTGCGCCGGGAGGACGGTTCGTGGCTGGTCGACGGCAGCATGCCCATCGGCGAGTTCCGGGAACGTTTCAGTCTGCCCGCCCTGCCTCGCGAGGAGTCGGGCGACTTCGAGACGGTGGGGGGCTTCATGGTCGACCGCCTCGGCCGCATACCGGGCACCGGGGAACACTTCACCTGGAACGGCACCCGCTTCGAGGTGGTCGACATGGACCGGCACCGGGTGGACAAGGTGCTGGTGAGCGGAGGACTCACGTCAGACCATGCCGAATCCGGACAACTCGCCCCCCCGGCTCCGGAGGGTGTCAAGTAACCCGCCGCCGGCGGATCACTCTGCCGGCGCCGGAGACCACTTGAAGACGCAGGCCGACAAGGGAGGCAGCGTGACCGGGATCGATTGCGCAAGGCCGTCCCACGGGCGTTCCTCGGTGGCACGGCCGCCGTCGTTGCCGATCCCGGTGCCGCCGTAGTAGGCGCTGTTGGTATTGATGACCTCGCGCCAGAAACCGGCGCGGGGCACGCCCACACGGTGGTCCCGTTGGGCGCCGCCGAAATGGCAGACGACCGCGTACAAGGTATCCTCGGCCTCGTCGCAGCGCACATAGGCGATCACGTTGGCGTCGGCGTCCTGGCAGCTGAGCCATCGGAAACCGCGCGGGTTGAAGTCGTGGCGGGACAGCGCTGGGTCGGAAACGTAGAGTCGGTTGAGGTCACGGACGAGCAACCGGAGGCCCTCGTGATCGGGGTACTGGCACAGATGCCAGTCGAGGCTGCCGGCGTGGGACCACTCGCGCGACTGGCCGAACTCGCTCCCCATGAAGAGCAGCTTCTTGCCGGGCCACATCCAGGTGTGCGCGTAGAGGGCGCGGAGGTTGGCGGCCTTCTCCGGGATGTGCCACGCGCCCATTTTGTAGAGCATCGAGGCCTTCCCGTGCACGACCTCGTCGTGCGAGTACACGGTCACAAAGTTTTCCGAGTACTGGTAGAGCATACCGAACGTGAGATCGGAATGGTGATGGCGCCGGTGGACGGGCTCCTTGCTGAAGTAGCGCAGGG
>CAXRGI010000378.1:0-21810 GCA_964229935.1 Opitutales bacterium | reverse complement strand
CTCCTGCCCACGCATTACGCCGATCCCGCGTTTCGCGAAAAGTTCTTCCGCTTGATTGGCGACGAGGTGGCGCGGATCGACGAGCTCACGCAACAACTGCTGGATTTGGCGGCCCCTCGTAATTACCAGGCGGAGCCGGTTGGGCTGCACGGGGTGTTGCGGCCTGCGTTGGAACTCGTGGAGGCCAGGGCTTCCGAGCGCGGGGTGAAGGTCGAGGTGGTTTTCTCGGCTGATCCGGACGTGGTGGTGACGGATGCAGCGGCGGCCAAGCAGGTGCTGCTTAACCTGTGTTTCAACGCGATCCAGGCCGTCGAGGCCAAGGATGGTTCGGAAAAATGGGTGCGATTGACGACCCGGCGGGTGGCGGACGGGGTGGAGCTAGCGGTGTCGGATAGCGGGCCGGGTATCGCGCCGGAGATGCAGCGTCGGTTGTTTCAACCCTTCCAGACGACCAAGTCGCGCGGCTTCGGACTCGGTCTTGCGATTTGCCGGGACATTCTGGCGAATGTGCGTGCGACGATCGCGGTCGATCCGGCCCTGCCTGGGCAGGGAGCGACCTTCCGAGTCACTTTCCCATGCCCAGTCCCGTCATCCTAGCCACGCCGGACGCCTCTTTGGCGGAGGTTTGGGCGCGGCAGTGCGGTTCCGGCAGGGAAGTTCTGCGGATCGGGGTCGACGGGATTCCCAGCGGGCCGGCGACGAATTTGGTGGCGGTGGTGGTGCTCGACGCGGTTTTGGACGGCACCCTGCCCGCGGTTCTGTCGGACTGCCCGACGATCCTGGTCGGGGAGCCGAGAAGCCGCCCCTTCGAGCATGCTCGGCTAGCCGGCCGGGCGAAGGCCTATCTGTCTTATGCGGAGAGTGCGGAGCGGCTGGGTATGCTTCTGCCGTTGCTCGAGGAGCTCGCCTATTCGGCTGCGCTCGCGGCGCGGATGTCAGGGCCGGTGGTGCCCGCGGTAGCGACGGCGGGGGCGGTCGCGGGACCATTCCCGAGCGGATTCATCGCCGGAATGCTGGAGCAACTCGACTCGCTGAGCGGCCTGAGCGCGGAGATGCGGCGTGTCTGGCGGGAGGTTTTGGGGTCCTCGAAGGCTGATTTTTTCAAATCGGAAGGACCGCGTCTGGTGCCTTTCGAAGGAGGGGAAGCTTTCGCTTTGGACGACGGGCTGCGGGCTTGGCTGGAGCGCAATCCGGTGGTCATTGACGGACGGAATTGGCCGGAAGGCACGACACCGCGGGCGGTGCTGGCGGCTGACAACCTGCTTTTGAGGCGTTCCGCCCGCCTGGTCGTGCCGCTGCATGAAAACGGCCGGCTGTTGGGCGCCTTTTTGCTCGGCGTCAGGGAGGACGGGCGGGACTACGATGCGGCTGACCGGGCCCGCGCGGTGGAGCTCGCGCGCCTGATGCGCCTCGTTTTGGCCCGGGCCGAGGAGCTCGCGCGCCTGCGGGAAGTCGAGCGGCGCGCCGTGTTGTCGGAGCAACATCCAGGAGGCGCTTTGCTGCTGGCCGCAGACGAGGAACCTTCCGGCTCCTTGCCTTTGATTGTGCGTGAAGTGGTCGGGGAGGTGAGACACCAGGGCGCGGATGGCCGCCGAGAGCCCGGGGTGGAGCAGCCCTACCGGGTGCGCGCGGGGCTGGTACCCGGGGGGCGCGACGTCTGGGTGCGATGGGAGGAGGCTTCGGCGGAGGTCGCCGCGACCCGCGAGAGTGATCGTCGGGCCCGGCGCGGTCTGCTGCGGGAACTGGCGCTCACGCTCAGCCACGAGCTGGGCAACGCGTTGGTTTCGCTCGCCACGTTCCGACAAGCGGGCGCGGATCGCCCGCTGACGGCGGCGATGTTGGAGACCATGCGGGCCGACATCGGCCGATTGCAGCGGCTTAACGCCCATCTTGGCCTGATGCAGACGATGCATGAGGCCGAGTCTGGCACGGTCGACGTGAGGGAGCTCGCGCAGGAGATCGGGCGCTCGCTCGGACTGCGGGTCGAGGCGGTATCGGAGTCGGCGGTGCTCAACGCGGACCGGCGGCTGCTGGACTTCGCCTTACGCTCGATCCTTGAAACCGTGGGTGAGAATCGCGGCGAACTGGGCCTCCGGGAGCTGGCGCTGAAGGTGCGTCGCGCCGGTGACGGCCCGGAAACGATTGCCTTGGTCTCACTCAAGGGCCGCCCGTTGGAACTGGAGGGAGTTTTGCCGCCGCCAGCCGAGGATGCCGTGCCTAACCACGGGCACCTCAAGGTGCTGCTCGCGCGCGAGATCCTCGCGCTGCATCACGGGGAAATCCACGCCGGTCCCGGCATGGAAGGAACGGAAATCCTGATCTCCATCCGTCACCTGTGAACGGCGGCGATCTCGGTGAACGCATCGAGGCTTGGGCCCGACGGGAAGTCCACGTCGAGCTGCTCGTGGCCATCGGTTCGCGCGTCCGGGCTCCCGGGGCGGACGGGGCCGCGGACTGTCGTTCCGACTGGGATTTCCAACTGGCCTCCTCCCGGCCGGAAATCCTCGACCGCTCCACGTGGCTCTCGGCGCTGGGCGTGGAGGTCCACGCCTACGCGGTGCGCATCGGGCGTCTGGGTTCTTCCGCCAAGATCAGCGCGGTCACTGATCGAGGTGAACTGGATCTGGTTATTTTACCGGCGGAGGCCCTGCGCGTGCTGACCGCGGCGATGAGTCGCCCCTCATCCACGTGGCCGCCGCAATTGCTCCCGGCGTTGACCGATCTCGCGACGGTGCTGGCCGGAGGATACCGCGTGCTGAAAGGCGAGGCGTCTCACGGTGCGCTGCTCGCGCGGATCGCCAGCGAGGTTCCGATGGCGCGGCTCGACGACGCCGCGGTGCGTCTCGAGGCCGACGGTTTCGTGTGCGACTACGTCTCGACGTGGCGCAAGGTGGAGCGGGGAGAGTGGATCGCGGCGCAGCGTTGGCTGCACCATCAGCTCGCCGAGGCAAACCTCCGGCTGCTGCACGAGCTCCGGCTGCGACGCGGCGAGGCAAGTTTCCCCGACGGCCGGCGACTGGAGTTTCTGGCGGAGCCGCTGGCCGACGAGGTCAAGGTGCGCGCGATGCCCGAGGCGGAGAGCTTGCGCGCGGCGCTTCTACGCTGCGCGGCCGTGCACCGCCGCTTGGTGGCCGCCCTGCTCGGCGACGCGTGGCGCTGGCCGGAACTGAGCGGGTTACGTCTGGGCGGAGAATAGCTCCGCGATGACGTCCTCAAGCGGGATGTCCTCGATCGTGATGTCGGCGACCGGTCCGGTGCCGAGAATCTCCTGGGAGACGGCGACGACGCTTTCGACGGGCACTTGGAGGGTGAATTTCCCGTCCTCCGACCGCGTGGTGGCCAGCGCGTGGCGCGAACGCCAGTCGGCGGGGAAGGCACGCTCCGCGCCCCCCGAGACGGCGGGCAGGAAGGTGATGTTCTTGCGCCGGGCGCCGCCGGCGTTTTCCAGCCGGTCGAGGGCGCCGTCGTAGATCTTGCGGCCGCGGTGGATGACGATGACCCGTTCGCACAACTCCTGGATGTCGGCCATGTAGTGGCTGGTGAGGAGGATGGTGACGCGGTGGCGCCGGTTGTAGTCGCGCAGGAATTGCCGGACGTTCTTCTGCGAGACCACGTCGAGCCCGATGGTCGGCTCGTCGAGGAAGAGCACGCGGGGCCGGTGGAGCAGGGCGGCGATGAGCTCCATCTTCATGCGTTCGCCGAGCGACAGCTCGCGGACCATGACGTTGAGCTTGGGGCCCACGCCGAGCAGGGCGACGAGCTCGTCGAGGGTTTCCTGGTATTGCGCCGCCGGCAGCGCGTAGATGGCGCGCAGCAGGTTGAAGGACTCGATGGCGGGCAGGTCCCACCACAGCTGGTTCTTTTGCCCGAGGACGAGGGCGAAGATCCGGCGGTAGGCGTTTTCGCGGCGCGTGGGATCGTATCCCGCCACGCGCGCGGAACCGCTGGTCGGGAAGATGAGTCCCGAGAGCATTTTCAACGTGGTCGTCTTGCCGGCGCCGTTGGGGCCAAGGAAGCCGACAAATTCCCCTTCTCCGATCCGGAAGGAGATATCCTTCGCGGCGGCGGTCTCCTCGTACTCGCGGTGGAAAAGGCCGCGCACGCCGCCCCAGAAGCCGGGTTGCTTCCGGTAGGTGCGGAATACGCGGGTAAGCCCGTCGACCTCGATCATGCGCGTTGCCGGCGGGCTCCGGTGTTCATTGGGTGAAGGCGGGAAGTTTCACGATCTTCCCTCCGGCCAGCGCCGACTCGTGGGCGCACAAGCCGACGCAGGTCCAGTTGGCGGACTTCTTGGCGTTGGGATAGGCGTCGCGATCCTCGACCAGCGCCGTAAGGAACTCGTGGGCGAGATGGGGATGGGAGCCGCCGTGGCCCGCGCCTTGGGTGAAGCTGAGGTGCGTCTTCTTGCCAAGATCGTACACACCCTTGGTCGTGAACGGCCGGATGCCTTTCGGCAGGCGGTGCGCGTAGTCGGGCACCTGGACCTTCCGCGGGATCTTGGGCTCGGGCAGCTTGGCCGTGTGGAGCACGTGCGGCTCGTGTTCGATCAGCGTCCACTCGAACGACTTCTTCGAGCCGTAGACGTCGATGCTTTCGCGGTATTGGCGGGCGACGTCGAACAGCGAGCGGATGATGCGTGCGGTGAGATCGGAGTCCCTGAGTTTCACGTGCGCGGTCTCAACCGCGAACGGCGAGCCGTACTTGCGGATCAGTTCCTTACGGATGGTGCCGGAGCCGAAACACGACACGTACTCGGCGGTGGCGTCGGTCAACGCGAGCATCGGCCCCACGCAATGGGTGGCGTACCACATCGGCGGAAGGCCGGGCCAGTAGTTCGGCCAGCCGTCCATGTCCTGTTGGTGACTGGCTTGGAGGAACTGGATCCTCCCCAGCTCGCCCCGGTCGTAGAGCTCCTTGATGTAGAGGTATTCCCGGGCGTAGACGACCGTCTCCATCATCATGTACTTCAGACCGGTACGGCGGCACAGGTCGACGATGCGGCGGCAGTCTTCGACCGAGGTCGCCATCGGCACGGTGCAGGCGACGTGCTTGCCGGCCTTCAGGGCCTTGATCGTCTGGGGCGCGTGGTCCGGGATCGGGGTGTTGATGTGGACGGCGTGGATGTCCGGGTCGCGCAGCAGCTCGTCGTAGTCGGTGTAGCCCTTGGGGATGCCGAAGGCTTCCTGAATGGCCTTCAGTTTCTTCGGGTCGCGCTGGCAGACCGCCACCAGATTGGCGTTGGGGTGGGCCTGGTAGATGGGGATGAACTCGGCGCCGAAGCCGAGACCGATGATGGCGATATTGATCTTCTGGGGCATGATGGAAGGAAAGTTGCGCCAGCTTGCGTTGGCGCGCGGTTGAGGAAAAGCCCGAACCTCGACGGCCCCCTCCTTTCGGCGTAAATTCCAGCCGGTGCCGGGGTTTCTTCGCGGTGCGGTTGCACCGGGCCGCCGGAATCATGCCGGCAACACAACGATGTCGTCGGCGTGCAGGCTGGCGTGCACGGTGTCGCCCGCGTGGAGAATGTCGCCGTGGGCGCTCTCGTTGGCCACGACCGCTCGGAGGCGCGTGCCGGCGCGTGTTGCAAGCACGAGGTGGTCGGTGGCGCCTTTGAAGATCTCCTCCTCGACGCGGGCCTCGAACGCGCCGGGCAGCGCCGCCGGGCGCGGGCTTACGTGCACCTTCTCGGGTCGGATGAGCACCAGGGCGCGGCCACCACCGGCGGGCCAGCGTTCGGCGGGCACGGCGATCTCCAGCCCGCCCTCCAGCCGGACACGGAGCGCGTCGCCGTCCCGGCCGGTGATCTCCCCGGCGAGAAGGTTGGTCTCGCCCACGAACGACGCCGCGAAAGCCGTCGCCGGCCGGTGGTAGACCTCGTGCGGCGTGCCCAGCTGCTCGATGCGACCCCGGTTCACGATCGCGATGCGATCGCTCATCGTCAGGGCCTCCTCCTGGTCGTGGGTCACGAATACAAAAGTCAGGCCCAGCTGGCGCTGGAGGCGCTTCAGCTCGAGCTGCATCTGGAGACGGAGTTTCGCGTCCAACGCCGAAAGCGGTTCGTCGAGCAGCAGGACCTGCGGACGGCAGACAAGGGCGCGGGCGAGCGCCACGCGCTGCCGCTGGCCGCCGGAGAGCTGGTGGGGGTGCCGGTCCTCGAGGCCCGCGAGCGAGACCAATCCGATCGCCTCGGCCACGCGCCGCCTGGCCTCGGTGTCGTCGACGCCCTGCATCCGGAGGCCGAAGCTGATGTTCCCGGCCACGGTGAGATGGGGGAACAGCGCGTAGCTCTGGAAAACCTGGTTCACCGGCCGGCGGTACGGCGGGAGGTGCGTCACCTCGGTGTCGCCCAGCCAGACGGTGCCGGATGTCGGTTGCTCGAAGCCGGAGATGAGACGGAGGAGGGTGGTTTTGCCGCAGCCCGAGGGGCCGAGGAGGGTGAGGAACTCGCCGGCCGCGATCTCCAGCGAGACTTCGCTCACCGCCTCGAACGCGCCGAAGCGCTTGGTCACACCGCGCAGGCCGACGTTCGCGCTCATCGCTTGCCCGCCTCCCCGCGGTCCTGGAAACGCACAAGAATCCAGTAGCTGAGCGCGAAGAGCGCCATGAAGACCACGCCGAGCGCGGATCCGAACGGCCAGTCGCGGGCCTGCAGGAACTGGTTCTGGATGACGTTGCCGAGGAGCGGCACCTTCGCGCCGCCCATGAGGTCGGTGATGGCGAACATCGCGATGGAGGGCACGAAAACGAGCAACGCTCCCGCGGCGATGCCCGGCAGCGTGAGCGGGATGATCACGGAGGAGAAAACGCGCAACGGTCCGGCCCCGAGGTCGTGCGCGGCCTCGATGAGGGAACCATCCAGTTTTTCCGCGCTGCCGTAGATGGGCAGGATCATGAAGGGCAGGTAGGCGTAAACGAGCCCGATCATCACCGCGGTGGGCGTGTAGAGCAGCTCGAGCGGCGGGGTCCCCGGCGCCAGTGAATGGAGCACGGCGTTGAGGAGGCCCTCCTGCTTCAGGATCATGATCCAGGCGTAGGTGCGCACGAGAAAGCTCGTCCAGAACGGCACCATCACGAGGAGCAGCCACCGCCCGCGGGCCGGCGCCGGCGTGCGTGCGATCCACCACGCGACGGGGAAGCCGATCACGAGGCAGAGCACCGTCGTCGCCGTCGCGTAGCCGAGGGAGCGGGCGAAGATCCCGAGGTAGATCGGATCCAGCACCCGGGCGTACGCCGCCGTGCTGAAGTCGAACACCACTCGCCCCAGCTCGTCCCGGTCGCAGAAACTGTAGACGAGCAGTAGCGCGGCCGGTGCGACCACGAAAATGCCCACCCAGGCGAGCAGCGGGGCGAGCAGGACCCAGGCTCGCCAACCGGGCGACGGCGCTCCGGCGGGGACGGTCACTTCGCGCTCTTCAGGTCGGTGACGAGCCGGTCGATGTCGGCCGCCGCCTTGCCGATGTCACGGAAGGTCTCGAGCTTGCCGCCCTTCGGATAGCTCGCCGGGTTGGCGAGTTCCTCCGGTGAGAGCAACTTCCGGGCCTCGGCGTTCGGGTTCGTGTAAGGGAAGGCGGCGGAGATGAGCTTCGAGATCCCCGGACGCAGGATGAAGTCGATGAAGCGGTGGGCGGAATCCTTGTTCTTCGCGTTCGCGGGAATCGCGAGGACGTCGATGAACTGGTGCGCGCCCTCGGCGGGGATCACGTACTGAAACTTCCGGTCCTGCTTCCACAGCAGCGCGGCCTCGCCGCTCCAGACGATGCCGAGATCAACGTCACCGTTCAGCAGCGGGGTCTTGGGGCTGTCGGAGTCGAACACCTTCACCCGCTTGACCCACTCCGCGATCACGGGCCGCGCCTTGGCAAGCGCGGCGGCGTCGATCTTGTTCACCGGCATTCCGAGCGAGTAAAGGGCCCAGCTGACGATCTCGCGGTTGTCGTTGAGCACGACGATGCGGTTGGCGAAGCGCGCGTCGAAGACGTCGCGGTAACTGCGCAAGGGAGTCTTCACCTTGTCCGTGTTGATGACGATGCCGACGGTGCCGGACATGTAGGGCACGGTGAAGCGGTCCTCGGGATCGTGCGGACGTCCCCGGAACTCAGGCAGCAGGTTGCGGCGGTTGCCCAGCTTGGCGGCATCGAGCGGAGCGAGCAGTTTCTGCCGGATCATCACCTCCGCCGCGTAGTCGGAGGGTTGCACCAGATCGTAGCGGCCGCCTCCGGCGACCAGTTTGGCGATCAACTCCTCGTTGGAGGCGTAGGTCTCGAAGTTGACCTTCACCCCGGTCTCCTTGGTGAAGGCCTCGATGACGTTCTGGGGGACGTATTCCGACCAGCCGAACAGGTTGAGTTCGGCGGCTCCGGCGGGGGCAAGGCCGGCGAGCAGGCCGGCGGCGAGGGCGAGCAGTCGTTTGGTTTTCATGGTGGAAGGGGATTCGCCGCGGCATCGCGGCGGAGACGCGCGGAAAAGATGACAAAGGCCACGGTGGCCAGGACGAAGAGCGCGGAGAGGGCGTTGATCATCGGATTCAGCCCGACCTTCGCGAGGCCGAAGATGCGCAGGGGAAGGGTCGCGGAGGCCGCGTCGGCGGTGAAGAACGTGACGATGAGCTCGTCCCACGACAGCGTGAAGGCCATCAGGCCGCCCGCGGCGATGGCGGGCCGCAGGTAGGGAAGGATGACGAGCCGGAATGCCCGCCACGGTGTCGCCCCGAGGTCGAGTGCGGCCTCCTCGAGCGCCGGATCCATTCCGCGCAGGCGGGCCTGGACCGCCACCAGCACGAACGGGAAGCTGAAGGTCACGTGGCCGATGATGACCGTGGTGAAACCGAGCGGCACGCCGGCGGTGGCAAAAAGCACCAGCAAGCTGATGCCGAGCAGGATCTCGGGCATCACCATGGGTAGCGCGACCAGCGTCTGGATGAGCCGTGACGCGGGAAAGCGGTGGCGGTGGAGCAGCCAGGCGCCGCCGGTTCCGATCACGATGGAGAGCACCGTGGTGGCCAGCGCCACGACGAGGCTGTTCCAAGCCGCCTGCTTGAGAGGGGCGTTCACCGCGAGCTGGCGGTACCAATCGAGCGTGAAGCCCTGCCAGGACACATTGAGGCGGGAGGCGTTGAAGGAGTACACCACCAGCACCGCGATCGGGAGGTACAGAAACGCCAAAACCGCCAAGGTCCATGCGCGCAGCCCGCGCTCGACCACGACGGTACCGGAGGTCGGTCGTCTTTTCGGTGCGGTGGCGGGGGGCATGATGCTGCTTAGCATTTCTTGTGCTCAGCTCGGGATGGTTCGCAAGGGCGCCCTGGCTAAGTCCCGGTGGCGGGACCGCGAGCCGTTCAACCGGCCGGAGCCATGACTCGGAGACTGGCCGGGCGTACCTCGAAAACAATCCGGGTGCCGGCGGGGTGCACCTCTCCGTCGGTGTGCAATGGGCCTGGCCAAGGGCGTTCCACGATGAACCGCGCGCCGGTCGTCATCACAACGCCGCGGCGCTTCGCGAGCGTGCCGCGGAAGAGCGCGAGGACCAACGGCAGCGCGTTCCAGACGGTCGGCGGCGGCACGGCGGTGAGATCGAGCCGGCCGTCATCGAGTCGCGCCCGGGGCGCGATCAGGGCGTGGCCCCCGAACTGCTGGCCGTTGGCCACCGTGAGAGTGAGGGCTGCCATCTGCCGGCGGCACGTTTCCGTGGTGATCGTGAAACGCGACGCCCGTAGGAGATCCAGACTGCCCGCCGCGACGCGGAGATAACCGGTCAGCCCGCGGTGCGAGGAACGGTTGAATCGCGCGGCGATCTCCGCTTCGAAGCCGAGACCGGCGAGGTTGAAGAACGGTCGACCGTCCGCGAGCCCCGTGTCGATCCAGCGTGGCCGGCCCTGTTTCAGGATTTCCAGTGCCCGCACGGCCGAGAGCCCCAGCCCGAGCGCGCGCCCGAGGCCGTTACCGGAACCGCCGGGGACGATGCCGAGCACCGCCCCGGTGCCGACCAGCGTGGCGGCCACTTCGTTGATCGTTCCATCGCCTCCGACCGCCACGACGAGTTCGCAGCCGTCGGCCAGAGCCTCGCGCGCCAACTCGCCCGCGTGTCCGGCCCGGGCGGTCAGGCGCACCTCCGCGCCGGCAGCCGCGGCGAATTTCCTAGCCGGACCGAGGGCGCGGGAGGCGCCGCCGGAGCGCGGGTTCGCAATAAGACGCGTCTTCAACGGGGTTACTCTTTGACCGCCGCGCGGGCGGATGCCACGGATGAATTTCAAGACTGTGACCGCCCCCGCGACCCTCCACCTCCTGACGGGCCCCACCGCCGTGGGAAAAACCGAGTGGGCCTTGCGCTGGGCGGAGCGCCACGGCGCGGAGATCGTGTCATGCGACTCTTTGCTTTTCTACCGCGGCATGGACATCGGCACGGCCAAGCCGACGCGGGACGAGTTGCGGCGGGTGCCCCACCATCTCGTGGATTGCCGCGATCTTCGGGAACCGATGGATGTCGTCCGCTACGTCAACGAGGCGCGGCGGGCGGTGGACGACATTCTGCGCCGGGGAAGGCGGGTGCTGGTGACGGGGGGGAGCGGTTTTTACCTGCGGTCTTTTTTCGCCCCGGTGGCGGATGACGTGGCGGTCGAGCCCGGCGTCAGGGACAAGGTCGCGGCGATGTCCCTGCCGGAAGCCGTTGCCCGGCTCCGGGAGCTGAACCCGGAAGGGCTGGGTGCGTTGGATGCGGCTAACCCGCGGCGGGTGGCGCGGGCCTTGGAGCGCTGCCTCGTGTCCGGCCGAACCCTGCTGGAACTGGCGGAGGAGTTTGCCCGCCGGCCCGGAGCCTTCGCGGGGTTTCGCCTGGAGTTGACGCTTCTGGAGCGCGAACCGGCGGATTTGACGCGGCGGATCGAGCAGCGAGTCGATGCGATGCTGGCGGCGGGGCTGGTCGAGGAAGTGAAGCGGCTGGTTCCCCTCGGATTGGCCGCGAACCCGAGCGCGGCGCGCGCCATCGGTTACCGTGAGGTGCTGGCAACTTTGGCCGGAAAGCTACCCATGGCGGCCTTGCGGGATGAGATCATCGCCAACACCCGCGCGTTGGTTAAAAAACAACGGACGTGGTTCCGGACCCAGCTGCCGTCCCACCGGGTGGTGTCGGTGGCGGAACTGGCCGCCGTCGACGCGATTTTCCCTCCGGCTTACGCGACCTAACGGTCGGACCCGCTGCCCCCGCGGCCGAGTGCCCGGCCGAGGAGAACGGCCTGCGCCGCGAGCAGAAGGGGCAGGAGGAAAGTCGGATAGAGGCTGAGAGGAAGGTAGGCGAAAGGCAGCAGCTGCAGGGGCTCGCCCAAGGCCAGCCGGAGCAGCAGCCCGGCCGAAGCGAGCAAGGAAAGCAGGCTGACGACGCTCCAGATCCGGATGGCGCGCGCGCGGGTTTCCCCGTCCATGGGCGCGAAAGCGACCGGCAGGGCCATCACGGCTACGATTAGGTCGCCGGCGCCCGCGAGGAGGGCGAGCCCGCGCGGAAGGCCGGCTGCGCCCTCTCCGAAAAGAAAGTACAGGCCGGAGGCACGCACGACCTGCAGCAGTACCAGCGCGCGAACATCAACCTCGGCACAGAAGGCGCGGAGTGATGAAAGCCGACGCGTGAGCATCCACGCCAGTCCGGCCAGAACGGGCGCCAAGCCCGCGAGGGCGGCCGGAGGCAAGTGACGGAGTGTCAGCCGGTGGCCGGCCAGGATGGCGGCGGCGAACCAGCCCCAAAGCAGGATGCGGAGGAGGAGACCGGCGGACACGCGCTATTCCACCGGGAGGCGGAAGCGCTGCAGCGAGGTGCCCTCGAGCCGGCGGAGCTCGGCGACGGCGCGGCGTAGCGCGAGCTTGGCCTGCAGTTCCGAGATGCGCGCGTTCTCGAGGTCATCCTGGAACTGGAGCACGATACGGCTGGTGGAGAGGCCGGCGTCGAAGCGCGCCTTCTGCTGGTCGAACTGGCGCGAGGCGAGCTCGGTGGCCTTGGCCGCGATCTCCACGGAAACGAGGTTGGTCTCGACCGCGCGCACCGCCAGCCGCACGTCGAGCATCAGCTGGGCCTCGAGCTGCTCGAGCCGCAGGCGGGCGGAGGAAACGCTGTTGGCGGCCTGCCGCTCGCGGGCCTTCTCCGCATGCTGACCCCATGGCACGGAATAGTTCAGGGCGAGGGACCAGTTGTTGCCATGATCATTGGGCAGGTTAGCGATGGCCTGCTGGTAGTTGGCGTTGGTCGTGCGGGCGGAGTAGCCGAGGCTGGCGACGAGATCCACGTTGGGTTTCAGGTTACGGCGGGCGGTGTCGAGGCTGATCTCGAGCTGCTTGATGGTCTGTTCCTGGGAAAGGGTGTCGGGAAAGAAGTCGCGCGCCAGTTTGTAGGAGGAGGCGAAGTTGGGCGAACCCTCCGCGTAAGGGGAGAAGGCGACCGGTCCGATGCGGGCGTCGAGTCCGGCGGCGTTGATCTGGTTCAGCAGGCGCTCCTCGGCGTCACGCACGGCCTGCTCCCGCTGCACGGCCGTGTTGCGGGCGCGGGCCACGCCGACCTCGGCGCTGAGAACGTCCAGATCGGTCATCACGCCGGTGGAGCGCCGGGCTTTGTTTTCGTCAAAAAGCCGCTGGCTGCTTTCGAGGCTGAGCTGGGCGATGCGAAGGGCTTCCCGGGCGGCGACGAGATTGTAGTAGAGGTTCTCGGTGGTGCTGACCGTGTTCAGCACGGTGCCCTTGTAGGTGATGTTGGCGATGGCGAAGCCGAGCCGGGCGCTGTCGAGGGCGGCGAGGGCGGCCTTGCGCCCGAAGTCGCGGAACAAGGGCTGATTCAGCGTGGCGGAGACGCTGTTGTTGTAGGCCGGGTTGAACAGCGAGTTGACCGAGTTGGTCGCGCCGCGCGAGAGGTTGGTGGAGATCCCCAGGGTCGCGTTGGTCGCCGAGATGCGCGGCAGGTTCACGCCGGCCCGCATCAGGGTGTTGTCGTTGCGCGGTCCCTGCGCGCTGGTTCCGTCGAGGCGGCTCGTGGTGGAGGCCGACTGGTTGACCGAGCGGTTGACGCTCGCGGTGAGGGTGGGGTCGAACCCCGCCTCCTGGATCTCGATGTTGGCCTTGGCGTTGTCGCGGGTGACGGCCTGGATCCGGAGATTGAAGTTCTTCTGGAGCGCGAGCGCCACCGCCTCCTCGAGCGTGAACTCCTTGTCCGGTGAAATCACGATCGAGGCGCTGCCCGGGGCCATCGGCTGGGCGAATGCGGCCGTGAGGTGCGTGCAGAAAAGAACGAGAGCGGAGGCGGGGAGACGGCGCATGACTTGAAATTCAGTTAAAGAGACGGCGGCGGCCGAGCCAAAAAACACCCGGTCGGGAAAAAAGTTACTGCAGTTCGAATTCCCCGCCCGAGGTGCGTTTGAAAACCTTGAAGCCGGCTTGTCTGGCGCGCGAGACGGAGAGAGGCGCGGAAAGTTGCGGGGAATTCACGGGTTGCGCCCCGACGCCCCTGACCTGCAGTCCGCAGCGCGGGCACGCGTCGAGATCCCGGGTGCCGGCCGGCTGCATGTGGTCAAAACCCTCGCCGCAGAGTCGGCAGGGCGGCTTCAACGGGGCGTAGCGGCGGAGCGGCATGCGATTTCGTTGGTCCGGGGTGGGGCTCGCCCGGATCGCGCCGCGCCGTCACCCGCTTCAGCGGGCGACCGGCGGGGTCGTCTTTTTGAGCTCTTCCTCCACCAGTTCGGACAAAACGGCGGAAGCGCCGATGCGGGCGGCGAAGGAGGCGATCTGGTCGCGCGATTCGTTGAAGCGGGGGTTCTTGTCGGTCAGGTCGGGCGCCTGCTTGTCGACGGCGAGGACGAAGATGCCTTTGTCCCCGGTCACGACCATGTCGGAGAGGTTGCCTTTCTCGAGGCGCTCCAGCGCACCCAGCACACTGAAGTCGAGATCCTGCGGGCGATTCCGCAGGGTGAAAGCGGGAACGGCCTTCGCCTCGAGTTTGAGGCCGGTGGCGGTGGCCACCGCGGTCGTCGCCTGCTCGAGTGTCTCGCCGGCCTTGATCCGGGCCTCGTAGGCGCTTTTCGCGGTCTTGCCCAGCTCGATGAACTTTTTGCGCCGCTCGCCCTCGGCATGATCGGCGGTCACCTTTTCCTTCACCTCGGTGAAGAGCGGCTTGCGGCTCGGGCGGGTTTCTTTCCAAACGAGGATTAGCGAACCGGTCGGAGTGGTGATGGCGTCGGACACCGGACGGTCCTTGTTTAGCCGGAAAGCCTCGGAAACCGCCTCGGTCGAGCCGCCCAGCTCCGCCGGCGAGCCTTCGCGCGAAAACGCGGGCACGGGCTTGGTGGTGAGTTTGCGGGAGGCGATGAAGGCCGCGACCGCTTCCGGGGTGCGGGCCTTGGATTCGAAAAGGGCGAGCGAGAGGTCGCTGGCCGCTTTGGCGGAAAGCTTCTGCGCGCGTTCGAAACGCAGGGCCGATTCAACCTGGGGCTTCACCGCCGCGAAGTCCGCCGCCGGGTCCGCGGGCGGGGCAACCTGAGGCTTGGTCGGGTCGTTCTTGGCCGGGTCCGCCGGCTTCGGGAAGCGCGACGGGTTGGCGTCGTAGAACGCGCGCACATCGGAATCCGCGAGGGTGACCTTGGAAAGGAAGTCGAGCGCGGGGAAATCGAGGATCTCCACCACCATCTGCGGGGGGATGTCGTAGCGGCTGCCGGCCTGCTCGAAATAGTCGGTCAGGTCCTTGTCGGACGCGGCGATGGAGGGCTTGAAGGCAGAGTAATCCGCGGTGGCGGTGGCGAGCGTCCAATTCGTGTCGATGCGACCAAGTTGGCTGCGCACGTCGGCCGGCAGGACATAGCCGGGACCGGAGAGCAACCCCTGCACCTTCTCGGCCCGCACGTCATCGGCGACCACGCGCAGGATGTCGGCCTCGCGGATGCCCCGCGGGTTGGTCTTAAGGTTGTCGCGGAAAGTCTGGTAGGCCTTGGCATCGAATTGCCCGTCCTGCCCCGCGAACATCCGCAGGGTCTTGATCTGGTCGGTTAGCTCGGTGGTCGTCGGCGCGGGAATGTGCCAGAGATCGGCGAGATGCAGGGTGGCCGCGCGCTGGAACGCGTAGTTCTGGACCTGCTCCCCGTCGAGCTGGCCGAAGGCCCCCATGCGCAGGTTTGCGCTCAGACCGGCGTCGCCCATCAGGCGCTCCTGGTCGGACTGGAGGCTGAGATTGTAACCGAAGAAGGGGCGGTCGAGGGCGGCTTGGCGGTCGGCGCTACCGAGGCCCGGGGCGGCGCCGATCGTGAAGACGAAGGCGATGATCGTGACCGCCAGCAGCACTGCGAACACTACCTTGAAGTGATGCTGGAAGTATTTCTGGATCCAAGTGATCATGGTCGGGAACGGGGCAAGCTAGGTTCGCCCCTACTCGAGGCAAGGGCGAATTCCCGTGCTTCCCGGCGCTGGTCGGATCACCGGGTCCGCTCGCCCATCGCGAACGGCGGTCGCGACTCGTCGAATGGATGCTCGGCGAGGAGTTCCTCGAGGGATTTGCGGAAAAACTCCTGCTCTCCGAGCCGCCCGAGGGCGCGCTCGTACTCCATCAGGATGGGGTCGATGCGCTCGAGGCTCTGGCCCACCGGATCGTCGCCGAGATTGTCGTCCAGATTCTTGAACTCGAGGAGCGTGATGCGGTTGAGCGGACGGGCGGGTTGGTAACGGTGCTCGGTGGCGGGCGTGTGCGCGGCCGGGCGCAGGGTTGTGACGAGCTGCATGTCCACGAGGCGGTTGATGCACTCGTTCAGGATCTGCGTCGGCACCTGAAGCAGGTCGCTCAGCTCCGATGCGTTCACCGGGGGCAGGCAGGCCTGAAAGCGGCGTCCGATCGTGAGCAGGACCACGAGCGACAGCCTCTCGCGCATCGATTCCGTGAGCTGGCCCCACGCGGCCTGGCTGTTCCGAAAATGCACGTTTTGCACCGCGTAGCTGATGATGCCGCCGATCAGCACGTAGAGCCAGAAGACGTAGAGTCCGAGCATCAGCACGAGCGGCACCGCCAGCTGACCGTAAAGGCTCTGGGTCAGGATCACTCGCCGCACGTAAAAGAAAGCGACGAGGTTGTTCAGCATCAGCAGCAGGGCGACCACCGCCCCGCCCACGAAAGCCGCCCGCCAGAACACATGCGTGTTTGGCACGACGCGGTAAACCAGCCCCAGCATGAGCGCGAGCGTGACCACCGAAAAAGCCGGCAGCGACCAACGCAGGGCGGCGACCAGGTTGGCCCCACCCGGGAGCCGGGAGAGCGACTCGGCGAAGACGTTCACCGCCGCACCGGCGCCAAGCATGGCCACCGAGGCGAAAAAAAGCACGGCGCCGAGCGTCAGGATGGTCCAGTAGAACACGATCCGCATCAGCAGTGAGCGGCCCAGGCGGATGCCCCAGATGTCGTTGAAAGCGTCCTCCACCGCCTTGAACAGCAGGAGCACGATGAAGATAAGGGTGAGGGCGCCGAACACGCCACCGTAGCCGGAACGCGCGCTTTGAATGAAGCCGTGCACCAGGTTCACCAACTCGGGGTTCACCGCGATCGCGGCCTCGCCGGGGCCGGACTGCAGCGATTTCAGCTGCGGCGCGGCCTGCTGGAGGAGGCCCCCGATCTGGGCGGCGATCACCCCGGGATCGGCGTCCTTGCCCAGGACGAAGCCGCCGACCAGCACTCCGATCGCCACCAGGGGTCCAAGGCTCAGCAGCGAACTGAAGCTGAGCGCCGCGGCCCGGCTGGGGGCCTTCGTCTCCAGAAAAACCGTGATCGAGATCGAAAGCACCCGGAGGCAGGCGTAGAGCCAGCCGCGGGGTGAGTTGTCTTTCAGGTTCGCCGGCAGCCAGATCTCGCGGTGCCAGATTTCCGTCCACCGGTTGCGCGCCGGGGCCTCGTCGGGCGTCCGCCGGACTGGATCCCCGTTGCTCACGATCTCAGGCGCTCCACACCAGCCAGGCGAGCAGTCCCATCCCGCCGATCCCTGCCGTCGCCGCCAGCACCGCGGGCACGACCGCCAGGGCGAGGGTGGAGAAGAAAAGCCCCGCTGAGCCCGCGGCTACGGCGACAAGTTGCGCGGTCGCCCCTTGGGCGTGGGCGATGAACCCCAGGATACCGAGGCCGAGAGCCGCGCGGAACCGCACGAGCGGATAGAGCGACGTGAGGCCGAGCCAGAGCAGCAGCGCCAGTATCACATCGGCCACGGCCAGAAACACCACCGGCCGGGCCATGATTTTCGCGGTGTCCAGTGACATCAGCGCCGGCAGGCTCGGAATCGCTTCCGCCGCCGCCGCCACCAGGAGGGTCAACGGCGCGGCGATGCCGCCGATCCGCACCGCCAGTTCCATGCCTTTCTGCCGCGCCATCTTGTCCTTGGTGTCCTCGGTCCGACCCTGCGCGGCGTCCAGCATCTCATTCACGTCGATCGGCTTCGCCGCATCCTCCAGTCGGTTCAGCGTCTTAACCTCCTTCGGCTTGAGCGATAGCTTCTTCTTCTCTGGGAAAACCGCCTTCGCCAACTCCGGCAGCGCAGAGATCGGCTTCCAGTCACCGGTGGCCGCGTCGTGCACCAGCGTCTCGTGGTTGACCTGGCCTGCTTCCGCGAGGTCCGTGACCTGTTGCAGCGAGAACGGACCGCGGGCCTCCGCGTCGGATGGATTGCGGATGTAAAGTTCCGTCGGAGCCATGCGAGCAGGGTGGTTTCGCCCGAGGGGCGCCGCAAGGGCGATTTCCAGCGCGTCGTCGAGCGCGCGCCTCTTCGGCGTGGCGGGTCTGGCGGGATTCCCGGGTTGCGGCGGAGCCGCGCCGAGTCACATGCGCGTCAATGTCCGCAGCCCAAGCAGGCCCAGACCGGTCTCGAGCACGAGCAGCGTGCGGGCGCAAAGCAGGAGGCGGCGGGCGCGCACGGCCGGGTCATCGACCAGCACCTTCTCCGCGTTGTTGAAGGAGCTGTAGTCGCCGGCGAGCTCGAAGAGGTAGAGACCGAGGTAGTGAGGCCGCAGGCTGTCGACCGCCTGCCGCACCGCGTCGGGGAACTTCACCAGCTTCCGCGCCAGCGCGATCTCGGTGGGCTCCACCGGGGCGTCGGCCGCGGCGAGCGCGGTGCCGTCTCCCGGGGCCACGCCGGCCTTCCGGAAGATCGAGTGGATGCGCGCCACCGCGTAGAGCAGGTAGGGCGCGGTGTTGCCCTCGAGGGATAGCATCTTGTCCCACGAGAACACGTAATTGCTGCTCCGGTTCTGCGAGAGGTCGGCGTACTGCACCGCCCCGATGCCCACCACGCGCGCGATCTCGCGGCGCTCGTTCTCGGGCAACCCCGGGTTCTTCTCCGTGACGATCGCGAGCGCGCGCTCCTCCGCCTCGTCAAGGAGAGCTTTCAGCCGGATGGTGCCGCCGCTCCGGGTCTTCAGCGCCTTCCCGTCCTCGCCGGTGACGGCGCCGAAGGTGACGTGGTGCAGTTCGGGCAGCCGGTGCCCCTTGGCGCCAAACCAACGGCGCACCGTCAGGAAAAGCTGCTCGAAATGGTCGGACTGGCGGAAGTCCGTCACGATCACGATCCCGTCGGCGCCGAAGTGCTCCGAGCGATAGAGCGCCGTGGCGAGGTCGGTCGAGGCGTAGCCGCTCGCCCCGTCGGCCTTGCGCACCATGAACGGGTTCGGGCGCTCCGCGTGGCGGCTGAAGCGCGGGTGATCGTCATGGAAAACGACGAGCGCGCCGGCGCTGTCCTCCGCGATTCCGGCCTCCGAGAGCTCCCGGTAGACGCGGTCGACCTTGTCGTTGTAAAAGCTCTCGCCGAGGTGGTGGTCGAAGCGGATGCCGAGGCGGTCGTAGATCCGCTGGAAGGCGGCGAGGCTCACCTCCGAAAACGTCCGCCACAGGGCGACGTTCTCCGGATCCCCCTGCTGGAGCTTGACGAGCTCGCGGCGCGCCTCGTCGAGCTCCGGCGAGCCTTCCGGAGTGGCGTCATTGCCCAGCCGGTACAGGCGCTCCAGTTCCTCGATGGCGTCGTCCGCCAGGGCCTTCGGGTCCGCCCAGCGCTTGTACCCGTAGATCAGCTTGCCGAACTGCGTGCCCCAGTCGCCGAGGTGGTTGTCGCGGATCACCCGCGCACCCGTGAATTCCAACAGGCGGCAGATCGCCTCGCCGATCACCGCGGAGCGCAAATGGCCGACGTGCATCTGCTTCGCCGTGTTGGGACCGGAATAGTCGACCACCCACGTCCGGCCCGCGTGGTCCCGCCCGAGTCCCGCCGCGCCGGCGCGCAGCGCGTCCGCGTCCGCGTAGGAACCGAGCCAGGCCCGCAGCGCGGAGGTGCGCAGCGTGAAATTGATGAAACCGGGGCCGGCGATCGCGACGTCGAAGGACTCGCGGAGGCCGGCGGGCAAAGCCGCGATCAATTGCTCCGCCACCGCGCGGGGGTTGAGCTTCCGCACCTTGGCGTGGCCGAGGACGCCGTTGGCCTGGAAGTCGCCGTGCCGCGGGTCGGCCGGCCGCACTTCGGGCTGGAAGGCGGCCGCGTCCGGCAGGCCCGCGGTGACCGCGGCGGTGCGCAGAACCTCGTCGAGGCCGGCGGCGGGATCGAACGGCACGTGCATCGGGGCAGACAACGTTAACGCGCGCGCGGCCCGCAAGCGCGGAGTTCGGGATGGCGCGCCGCCGAAACCGGGCTGGCCTTTCGCGCCTCGCGCGCGAAGCTGCCCCCGTTCCTCCCATGAAGACCCCCTGCAAATCCCCCCGTCGCCTTCTGGCCGCCTTCGCGGGCGCGCTGCTCATCACTCTTTCCGCCTCGGCCGCCGTCCCCGCGGCCGCGGGTCCCTTCGCGGGCCGCTGGGCGCTCACGCTGCCCAACGGCGCCGCCGGCTGGATCGAGGTCGCCGAGCGCGGCGGCTGGCTCGATGGAGCCATCCTCTGGGGCGGCGGGAGCGTGCTTCCCGCGGCCCACGTCCACGTCCACGACGGCGTGCTCACGCTCACGCGCGTGCGCGACGTCGAGCGGAAGGACGCCGCCGGCAAGATCGTCCGCCGCCAGCAGCTGACCGAGACCGTGACCGCGCGGATCGAGGGCGACCTCCTGCGCGGGGTGCGCGTCGTACCGCGTGCGAGCGGGGAGGGCGTTGATCGGGGTGAGTTCACCGGGCGGCGGATTCCGCCTCTGCCGGCGCGTCCGGATCTGGCGAAGGTGAAGTTCGGCGATCCCGTCGCGCTCTTCAACGGCCGCGACCTCGCCGGATGGCGCGTGAAGGAGGAAAATCTGAAGAATGCCTGGTCGGTGGAACAGGGAGTCCTGGTCAACCGTCCGCCCGCGCACCCGCCCGGCAATCCCGGCCCGCGCACCGCGAATCTCCGCACCGACCGCGAGTTCGAGGACTTCAACCTCAAGCTCGAGGTCAACGTGCCCAAGGGCAGCAACAGCGGCGTCTACCTGCGCGGCATCTATGAGATCCAGGTGCAGGACTCCCATGGTAAACCGCTGGACTCGCACCACATGGGCGCCGTCTACAGCCGGATCACACCCGCGGTGGCTGCCGAAAAACCGGCCGGCGAGTGGCAGACGCTCGACATCACCCTCGTCGACCGGCACGCGACGGTCGTCCTCAACGGCCGCGTCATCATCGACAACCAGCCGCTGCTTGGCTGCACCGGCGGAGCCATGTGGTCCGACGAGTTCCGCCCCGGCCCCATCTACCTCCAGGGCGACCACGGCCCGGTGTCCTACCGGAACCTGGTCCTGCGTCCGGTCGTTAAGTGACGCCTCCGCGTTCCGAGCCGCCCGTGCTCAGCGGGCGGTGCGGAGGGTCGCGATGAGATACGTGGTCACGTCGGCGTGCCGGACATCTGGCGCGCCGGGGTAAACCAGTTCACAGGCCACGCCCACGTCGCGCAGGCGCTCCTGGAGCTTGACCCCGAAGTTGGCGGTGTGGGTGGGGTCCTTCTGGTCCTGCCCGAGGGCGGGCGAAGCGCTGTAATGAAGATAGACCGGCGGATCCCCGGCGCTGGCGTGTTCGAACGGTGAATACTTGCGGATCCAAGGCAGGAGACGCTCGCGGGCGGCGAGAAACGGCGCGAACTGGGTGTCTCGGGATCGCAGGTCACCCGGGTCGGGCATGAAGCCGAACGCGTGGCCGCCGTAGCGGCTGTTGGGCGTCCACGCCTTCATCTGTGCGGGATCAAGCGTCGTCTGCGCCCCGGTCACGGCCGCGCACCAAAGCCGCGTCGATTGCCGGGCGATCGGATCTGCGCTCGCCGGATCGGCGAGGTCGTCGTGGAACGCGAGCCAGAGGCTGGAGCAGGCGCCGGCCGAGCCCCCGGTGGCGCCGATACGAGCCGAGTCGAGGTTCCACTCCGCGGTCCGGCTGCGGACGAATTGGAGCGCCCGGGCGGCATCCTCGAGCGGCCAGCGCACCGGGGGTTCCACCCCGGCGCGGATCGCGTGCGTCACGAAACGGTAATTGATCGAGACGACGGAGATCCCGGCCGCGAGGTACCGCTCGAGCCCGGAAACGCGCGCCTTGTCGCCGTTCACCCAGCCGCCGCCGTGGATGTGAAAGACCAGCGGGGTGGGTCGCACCGACTCCGCGCGCCAGAAGTCCAGCACCTGGCGCTCGTGGGTTCCGTAAGCGACATTGGCGAGCGACGGGGCGCGCTGCGGCGCCTCGGCCTTGACCGTCTTGGCCGGCGCCCCCGCGGCCAGCGGCGCGGCGAGCAGTCCCAGCGCGAGGAGTGGACGGGCCAGAAGGGCGCGCATGAATTTAGCCGGGCGGGCTGACCTTATTTCTTCCCGGCCTCGGTCGCGGGCTTCACCGGACGGAGCGGGATCGG
>CAXRGI010000377.1:0-39051 GCA_964229935.1 Opitutales bacterium | reverse complement strand
CACGGTGGTTCTCGCCCGACGGGCTGCCCCCGCCGGCGCCTTCACGGTCACCGTCGGCAATCATGAGCGGGTGGCCCGGCTCCTGTACGGCCACACCGCGGCCAGGCACTACCTCTCACCACGCACCTGGCTGCGACCCCTGTCCAAAGCCGCGCGGCACCTGCGGGAGACCGCCGTTTGCCTCCGCTACCGCACCGCTGAGGACGTCGCCCGGACCCTCGCCGCACCGGGCCTCGGCCTGCCGCTCAACCGCGATAACCGGCCGGCGCTGCCCGCGGGATGAGACGCCCGCGGAGGCGGGCTTGACGAACCAGCCCATCAGCAAATTTCTCCGCCACCTGCCGGGCGGAATCAGCCAGCCCCGCTCACCCACCCGAAACGCAACCTTCCCATCCCCATGAAATCCGCGCTCACCCTCACGCTTCTGCTCGCCGCATCCGCCGCCCTTCACGCCGGGAATTGGGCCAACTGGCGCGGCCCGCTCCACAATGGCTCCAGTCCCGAGACCGGCTTGCCGACAACCTTCTCGAAGACCGAGGGCGTGAAGTGGGTCACCGCATTACCCGGATCCTCCGCCGCGACACCCGTGATCTGGGACAACCACGTGTTTGTCACGGCCGCGGATGCCGCGACGGGTAAACAGTGCGCCATCGCGCTCGACCGCCGCACCGGTAAGCAGCTGTGGCGCGCGGATGTCGGGGAGTTCGGCACCGACGGCCAGTACAGCAACACCTGCTCGCCCTCACCGGTCACCGACGGCAAGGTTGTCATCTTCTTCTTCGGCACCGGCGACCTCGCCGGCTTCGAAATGGGCGGCAAGAAGCTCTGGAGCCGCAACCTCGGACCGTTCGCCTTCCAGTGGACGTTTTCGGCTACGCCACTTCTCCATAAGGGCCAGCTCATCGCCCAGATCCTCCAGCGTGACGTCGCCGTGCGCGGGCGCGGCAAACCCACGGGCAACGAATCCTACCTGCTCGCGATCGATCCGCTCACCGGCAAGGACCTGTGGCGCAGTGTGCGTCCCTCCGAGGCGGTCGCGGAGTCGCTCGAGGCGTACAGCACACCGCTGCCCTTCACTCACAACGGCCGCGAAGAACTTGTGGTCATCGGCGGCGACTGCATCACCGGCCACGATCCCCGCGACGGCCGCGAACTCTGGCGCTGGGGGACCTGGAACCCCACCAAGATCGGCCACTGGCGGCTGGTGCCCTCCGTCACCGCCGGAAACGGCGTCCTTCGCGCCTGCGGGCCGAAGAATGCGCCGGTCTATGCGGTGAAGGCCGGGGCCTCCGGCAAGGTGGCCACCAAGGACCTCGCGTGGCAGAGCTACATCCAGCCCACGGAGGATGCCGCCGACGCCGCACCCACCGCCAACGAGAAGGACCTCACGAGTGACGTGCCGACGCCCCTGTTTTACGACGGGCGATTCTACATCCTCAACGGCACGAAGCGCCGCCTGTTCAGCGTGAATCCCGCCGACGGCAAGGTGATCTGGAGCGGCGATCTCGGCGGCAAGTCGGTCTTCCAGGCCTCCCCGACCGCGGCCGACGGCAAACTCTACATCATGAATTTCGACGCCGACGTGTCGGTCGTGCAGACCGGCGGCGCGGAGTTCAAGGTGCTCCACAAGGCGAACTTCCGCGACGACGGCGACGACACCCGCCATCGCTCCAGCATCTCGATTTCGCAGGGCAATCTCTTCATCCGCACCGGCACCAAGCTCTGGTGCGTGGGTAAGTAACTCGTCGCGGCTTAGCCGCACCGGAA
The DNA here is from genome assembly GCA_964229935.1 of Opitutales bacterium. Lineage (GTDB taxonomy): Bacteria > Verrucomicrobiota > Verrucomicrobiia > Opitutales > Opitutaceae > ER46. The sequence continues at coordinate 37,284 of CAXRGI010000377.1, read as the reverse complement.
GGGAAAAGAAGCGGCGGCACTCGGGATCCGCCGGCCAGGTTGCTCGTGAGTAAAGAAACTGGCCTCGACGCCGCGTAGCGCGGAAGCTGCCGCACCCGCATGAAAAGGCGCATCCTTCTGGCGGCCGTGCTTACGGCCCTTTCCATCCCGCAACTCCCGCTGGCCGCCGCTGAAAACCCGCTCCGTGGGGCCGTCGTCGCCAGCGTGGACCGGGAGTTTCCCTCGCTGTTGGCGCTCTACACCGATTTGCACCGCAACCCGGAGCTTTCGCTCATGGAAGAGAGGACGGCGGGAGTCATCGCCAAGGAGCTTCGCGCCGCCGGCGTGGAGGTCACCGAGGGCTTTGGTGGCGGGTTCGGGGTCGTCGGCGTGCTGCGCAACGGCCCGGGCCCCACGGTTCTCCTGCGCGCCGACCTCGACGGGTTGCCCGTGCTGGAGGAGACCGGTCTTCCCTACGCGAGCACGCGCCGGACGAAGAATCTCGCCGGACAGGAAGTGCCGGTGATGCACGCGTGCGGCCACGACGTCCATATGACATGCCTTGTGGGCGCAGCCCGCACCTTGGTCGCGCTGAAGGACCGCTGGTCGGGCACCCTCGTTTTCGTGGGCCAGCCGGCGGAGGAAACCGGCGTAGGCGCCCGCGTGATGCTGGCCGCCGGGCTGTACCGGCGCTTCCCCAAGCCCGACTTCGCGATCGCGCTACACGACAGCGCCACTCTGCCCGCGGGCACGGTCGGGCTGATCGAAGGCTTCTCCATGGCCAACGTGGACTCGGTGGATATCACCGTGCGCGGGGTGGGCGGACACGGCGCCTACCCCCACACGACAAAGGATCCCGTGGTGCTGGCGGCCCGCATCGTTCTGACGCTCCAGACCATCGTCAGCCGTGAGAACCGGCCGGTCGACCCGGTGGTGATCACGGTCGGCTCGATCCACGGCGGCACCAAGCACAACATCATCCCCGACGAGGTGAAACTGCAGCTCACGGTGCGGTCCTACGCCGACGACGTGCGCGCGCGCCCCCTCGAGGCCCTCCGCCGGGTGTGCCGCGGCGAGGCGATCGCCGCCGGGCTGCCCGAGGAACGGATGCCGGTCATCACCGTTTCGGAGACCGAATTCACTCCGGCCACCTACAACGATCCCGCCCTCACCCGGCGGCTGCGTGGCACCTTCGAACGCTGGTTCGGAACCGCCAACGTGAAGTCCATCGATCCGGAGATGGGCGGGGAAGACTTTGGCCGCTTCGGCCGCACGACCGAAAAAGTGCCGATCAGCCTCATCCGGATCGGGGCCGTGGACCCGGCCGCAGCCACCGAAAGCGCACGCAACGGAACACCGCTTCCCTCCCTGCACTCCAGCAAGTTCGCCCCTGTGCCGGAACCCACCCTCAAGACCGGCGTGGCGGCCCTAACCGCCGCCGCGCTGGACCTCCTCGGCGCCCAAGGCAGCCCTTGACACCCTCGGGGCCGTGACGCACTTCTGACCCTCTTTTTTTGACGATTTTATGAAGCCAACATTCCGCCCGCACCGCAAGAAGCGCGCCCGCAAGATCGGCTACCGCGCCCGGATGGCCACCGCCCACGGCCGCAAGGTGATCAAGGCCCGCCGGCTAAAGGGCCGCAAGCGGCTGACGGTAGTCTGATTCCGCCCGGCCGGCATCACCGGCCAGCGCGGGCGGGCAACACCGCGACCCACCCATGAAGTTCCCGCCCGCCCGGCGCCTCAACCGCGCCAGCGAGATCAAGGTCGTCCGCGAACAAGGGCGCCGTCTTGAATGCCGGGCCTTCACCCTCTGGTGGCGGCGGCGTCCGGATGAGACACCGGTGGCTTCCGGCCCCCGGGTCTGCGTGATCGCCTCGACCGCCGCGGTGGGCCCGGCGGTCTGTCGGAACCGCGCCAAGCGCCGCCTCCGGGAGGTTTTCCGTCACGAGCAGACAACGGTTCCCGCCGGTTGCGATCTTCTGATGATCGCCCGCCCCGGTACTCTTTCCTGGCCGCTGCCCCGCCTGCAAAAGACATTCGCGGAGGCCTGCCGCCAAATTCCCGCCGGAAAAAACGGCGAAGCCGGATCGTGACGAACGCCGCGGACTCCAGACCGGGCACCGCGGCCCGGTTGCTCATCACCCTGGTGCGACTCTACCAGCGCGTGGTCTCGCCCGTCCTTCCGGTTGTCACGCTGGGCGCCTGCGCCTGCCGCTTTTCCCCGACCTGCTCCCATTACGCCGCCGAAGCCCTCCGCACCCACGGGGCGCGGCGCGGATTTCGCCTCGCCCTCATCCGTCTCGCCCGCTGCCACCCTTTGGGCGGCGGCGGCCTTGACCCCGTGCCGGCTGCGCGTCCCGTGTGCTCGCGCCCGCCCCGGAACAACGCTCCCGCTCTCTCCTGATGGACAAGAAAAACTTCGCCCTTGGCGCGCTTCTCCTCGTCGCCGCCTTCGCCATCCTCATTTTCGGACCGAAGCCCGTGCCTCCCGTGCCTCCCGCGCCTCCGGCCCCGGCCGCGGCGCCCGCCGCTGAATCCGGCGCCGCGCCCGTCGCCCCGGGCACCACCGCCGCCGCAGCGTCTCCGACCGCGCCGGCTCCCGTGGTCGCCACCGTAAACCAGGACGCGGCCGGGGTGCGCACCGTCACCCTGGAAAACGAGTTCATCTCCGCCCGGATCACCAACGCGGGCGGCGCCGTGCGCGACGTGGCCTTCCGGAAGCATCCGGTGGCGCTGGGCAATTCGAACCCCTACATTTACAACGCGCTGCACGAGGATCCCCTGCTGGCCTTCACCGACTACCCCGGGCTCGGCCGCGCCACCCTTTACGAACTCGTGAGCAGCTCACCCACGGAGGCGGTCTTCCGCCACGTGCTCGACGGCCGTATCGAGGTCACCCGCACCTACCGCCTGACCAAGGAAGGTGAAAAAGGCGCCGACCCCTACCGGATCCGGCACGAGACCACCTTCCGCAACCTCGGGACCGGGACGCAGCCGCTCGGCAAGGCGTCCCTCAGCCTGGGCACGGCCGGCTTGATCGACGGCGCCGACGTCGGCCAATACCTGAACGTCGTCACCTTCGACGGGGAAGATACCGTGTTCCTCGAGCGCTCCGAACTCGAAGGCGGCGGCATCGGCTCGCTGGTCGGCGCCGGACGGCCGGCAGTCGCCACGCTGGAACGGCCCGGCAACGTGGTGTGGGCGGCCGCCAAGAACCAGTTCTTCACCAGCCTTTACACGCCCGAGAAACCGGGCACGGGCGTCGCCGTGCGCCGGATTGAGCTGCCGCCTTTCCCCAATTCCAGCTACCCGCACATCGGCCTCGCGGGCGCGATCAAGTTCGACCTGCCGGTGCTTGCCGCCAACAGCACCGCCACGCTGCAGGGTACGCTGTACGTCGGCCCGCAGGAGTACCGCCGGCTCTCGCGCTTCGAGCAGAACGAGGACCGGGTGCTCCCCTACACGCAGTACTTCTTCAACCGCATCTTCCTCAGCGGCTACGTCGCCCCGCTGCAGAACATCCTCCTCAACCTCACCCATGGCTGGGTCGGCAACTGGGGCGTAGCCGTCATCCTGATGACGCTCATCCTCAAGATCATCAGCCTGCCCTTCACCCTCGCCGCCTCCCGCTCGGCCAAGAAGATGGCGAAGCTCCAGCCCGACCTGCAGGCGATCCGGGAGAAATATAAGGATAATCCCCAGAAGCAGCAGCAGGCGACGATGGAGCTCTTCAAGGAGAAGCGCATCAATCCGCTCGGGGGTTGCATCCCCATTCTGATCACGTTCCCGCTCTTCATCGGCTTCTTCGCCATGCTGCAGTGCACCGCCGAACTGCGGCTCCAGCCGTTCCTGTGGGCCAAGGACCTCGCCTCGCCCGACACCGTCGGTCACCTGTTCGGCATCTCCTGGCTGCCCATCAACATCATGCCGATCCTTATGGGCGCGACCATGGTCATCCAGATGCGGCTCACGCCCACGCCGTCGGTCGACAACATGCAGATGAAGATGATGAAGATCATGCCCTACGTCTTCACCCTCTTCTGCTACGGCTTCTCCTGCGCCCTTGCCCTCTACTCGACGGTGAACGGCGTCTTCACGATCGTGCAGCAGATCATCGTCAACCGCATGAAGGATCCCGACGAGGCGCCCGCCGCCGTCGCTCCCGGCGGCCGCCCGGTGAAGAACGTGACGCCGAAGAAGCAGAAGTGACCCGCCCGCCGCCCCGCCGCGGCCCATCCCCTCCGTCCCCATGGCCGGCCACAACAAATGGTCCAAGGTCAAGCGGCTGAAGGCCGTCACCGACTCCCGCCGGGGCAAGGTCTTCTCCCGCCTCGCGCGTGACATCACGCTCGCCGCCAAGGCCGGCGGCGGCAACCCCGACGGCAACGCGCGTCTGCGCACGCTCATGCTCAAGGCGCGCGAGGCCAACCTGCCCGCTGACAACGTCGATCGCGCCGTCAAGAAGGGCACGGGGGAACTGCCGGGCGTCGTCTACGAGGAGATCACCTACGAGGCCTACGGTCCGGACGGCGTCGCCTTCATCGTGAAGGCGACCACCGACAACAAGCAGCGCGCCGCGAAGGACGTGCGCGCGGCCTTCGCCCGCTGGGGCGGCAACCTGGCCTCTTCGGGCGCCGTGGCTTTCCAGTTCGTCCACGCGGGGCAGTTCCTCGTCGCCCGCGGCCGGACCGACGAGGAGACCCTGATGGGGCTCGCCCTCGAGGCCGGGGCCGACGACTTCCTGGCCAGCGAGCAGGGCTTCGAGATCCGCTGCGACCCGCATGCGTTCGACAAGGTCTCGCATGCCCTGGAACGCGCCGGCATCCGGCCCGAAAGCGCCGAGATCGCGTATATCCCGGTAAACACCGTGCCGGTGAAGGACGCCGCCCACGCCGACGCGTTGGAGCGCCTGCACGACGCCCTCGACGAGATCGACGACGTGCAGCAGGTTTTCTCCAACGAGGAGGCCGGCGCCTGAGGCGACACCGCCCGGCCCGCCGCTTGCCTCCACCCTTGCCCGCTGCTCCCATCGCGCGCCGCCGATGACCGACGATCAGGAAATCGCAACGCCCGCGCCGGAGACGGCCCGCCACCTCGCGCCCGGCGACGTCGGGCTGGTGACGCCGCGCGACTTTGTCCACCGGGAGCCGTTCACGTTCCGGAGCGGCCAGACGCTGCCGGGCTTCACCCTGCGCTACGAGACCTACGGCGGGTTGAACGCCACGCGCGACAACGTGATCGTCATCTGCCACGCGCTGAGCGGCGACCACCACTGCGCCGGCTGGCACACCCCGCAGGACCGCAAGCCGGGCTGGTGGAACAATCTCATCGGCCCGGGCAAAGCGGTCGACACGCGCCGCTTCTTCGTCGTCTGCGCCAACGTGCTCGGCGGTTGCCAGGGCTCCTCCGGCCCGTCCTCCCTCAGCCCGGAGACCGGCCGCCCCCACGGCACCACGTTTCCCTTTGTCACCATCCGCGACATGGTACGCGCGCAGAAACTGCTGCTGGACCACCTCGGCGTCACCGGCGTGCACGCCGTGGTGGGCGGCTCGATGGGCGGCATGCAGGCGCTGCAGTTCGCCATCGAGTACCCGCGCCTGGTGCGGCGCGTGCTAGCGATGGCGACGACGGGCCGCGAGAGCGCGCAGGCCATCGCCTTCAACGAGGTCGGCCGGCAGGCCATCATGCAGGATCCCGCCTGGAACCGCGGTGACTACCCGCGCGACGGCGGCCCGCGCGTGGGCCTCGCCATCGCCCGCATGATGGCGCACATCACGTACGTGTCCGACGCGTCGATGGACCGGAAGTTCGGCCGCCGCAAAAAAGACACCGCCGCGCCCGAGGCGTACACCTTCGACCTGCAGTTCGAGGTGGAGAGCTACCTGCGCCATCAGGGCCAGAGCTTCATCAACCGCTTCGACGCCAACTCGTATCTCTACATCACCCGCGCGCTCGACCAGTTCGACCTGGAGGAGGGCGGCCAGTCCCTCGAGCAGGCGTTCGCCCCGGTCGAGGCCGAGACCCTCGTGGTGGGATTCACCAGCGACTGGCTCTTCCCGCCGGCGCAGAACCGCCGGCTCGCCCTCGCGCTCCTGCGCGCGGGCAAACGAGCCAGCTACGCCGAGCTCGCCACCGACCTCGGCCACGACTCCTTCCTCCTCGAGTCAGAGGACCTCTACGCGCTCGTGCGCGCCTTCCTCGAGCGCGAGGGCGCCGAGCCCGTCAACTACGAGATCTGAACCCGCCGCGCCGATGCCACGGACCTCCGAGAAACGCACCGTCGACATGCAGGTCATCGGGGACTGGGTGGAACCCGGCGCCCGGGTGCTCGACCTCGGCTGCGGCCAGGGCGCGCTGCTCCACTATCTTGTGCAGTCCAAGCAGGTCTCCGCGGTCGGCGTCGATCTCGACTTCGCCAAGGTCACCGCCTGCGTGCGCCGCGGGCTGTGCGCTTACCAGGGCGACATGACACGCTTCATGCGCGATTTTCCCGACAAGCATTTTGACCGGGTGATCTGCTCGCGCACGGTCCAGGAGCTGTCCGATCCCGCCGCCGTCATCCTCGAGGCGCTGCGTGTGGGCCGTGCCGTGACCGTCGGCTTCGTCAACCACGGCTTCTGGAAGAACCGGCTCAACGCCCTGCTGCAGGGCCGCAAGATCCGCAACGAGGTGTACACCACGGAATGGTTCGAGAGCCGGCCGTCCAACCCCGTGACCGTGCTCGATTTCGAGCGCTTCTGCGGGGCCAAGGGCATCCGCATCGCGCGCCGTGCGCACCTCGCCGGCGACTGGCGCACCCCGTGCGCCGCCGTGCCCAACCTGCTCGCCGGCTACGCGCTTTACGATCTCGCACGTTGAGCGCCCCGCCGCACGCTCTCCCCGCCCCTTTCCCACCATGAACCGCCCACGCCTCCGCCTGCTCGCCGGCTTTCTCGCCGTGCTCGCCCCCGCCGCCGAAGCCCAGACCGCCCGCACCGGCACCGTCGCCAAGCGCTACGCCGAGCTCTGCGCCAACTGTCACGGCGACAAGCTCCAGGGCGCGCAGGCCCCCTCGATGCTGGACGATATCTGGCTCGTCGGCGGCGACGACGCCTCGATCGAGAAGAGCATCCGCACCGGTTTCCCCGAAAAGGGCATGCCCGCCTGGGGCAACGCGATTCCCGACAAGGAGATCCGCGCGATGGTCATCTACATCCGCGAGCAGCGCGAGTTGTCCCGCCGCGGCCAGCTGCAGTTCAACAAACCCGCCGACTCCGTGACGACCCGCAGCCAGCTGCACGACTTCCAGGTCTCGACCTGGGTGGGCGGGCTGAAGGAGCCCTTCTCGCTGGCCTTCCTGAAGCCCGACCTCGCCGTCGTCACCGAGAAGCGCGGGCACGCGTTCCTCGTGGAAAAGGGGAAACTCGCCGCGCGCCCGCTGCTCGGTCTGCCGGTGGTCGACACCGCCAGCCAGGCCGGCCTGTTCGACGTGCTCCCGCATCCGGACCACGCGCGGAACGGCTGGGTTTATTTCGCCTTCAGCGACCCGCGGAAGGACGCCGACGGCAAACCGGTGAGCCTCACGCGCATCATCCGCGGCCGGATCAAGGATGGTGCCGTGATCGACCAGGAGACCGTCTACCAGGCCCGGCCCGAGCATTACCTCAAGTCCGGCGGTGTGCACTTCGGCGGCCGGCTCGCCTTCGACCGCGATGGATTCCTGTACTTCACGATCGGCGACCGCGGCCAGGGGCCGCACGCGCAGGACATCACCCGCCCGAACGGCAAGGTCCACCGCATCCATGACGACGGCCGCGTGCCCGCCGACAACCCGTTCGCGAAGAACCCGGAGGCCTGCGCCACGATCTGGAGCTACGGCCACCGCAACCCGCAGGGCCTCGCGTTCCAACCCGGAACCGGCGACCTCTTCGACCTTGAGCACGGGCCCCGCGGCGGCGACGAGGTGAACCTCGTCCGCAAGGGCCTGAACTACGGCTGGCCCGTCATCTCCTACGGGATGAACTACGACGGCACCACGCTCACCGAGCTCACGGTCAAGGAAGGCATGGAACAACCCCTCGCCTACTGGGTGCCCTCGATCGCGCCGTGCGGGGCCAATTTCTACGCCGGCGATCTCTTCCCGAAATGGCGCGACCACCTCTTCGTCGCGACCCTCGCCGCGCAGGAGCTGCGCCGCCTCGAGGTCTCGGGCGGCAAGGTCGTCGCGCAGGAGATTCTCTTCAAGGACCTCGGCCGCATCCGGCACATCGTCGCCGGTCCCGACGGCGCGCTCTACGCGCTGTTACCCGAGCGGGTGGCGCGCATCGCGCCGCCCTCCGCCCCCGGAACCTGACCGGCCGGCGGCCGGGCCGCCTCCCCGCGGCGCGCCCGGCAGCGGTCGCTGCCGTACTTCACCTCGTCCCACACCCGCGCCCACTTGCGGCGCCAAACAAAGGGCCGTCCGCACACCGCGCACGGCTTCTCCGGCAGGTTCTCCTTCCGCACGCCCCTCATGGGATCGCGGTCTGCGCCACGCCGCGCCCGACCTCCTCCAGACCGAACACCTCGACATCGACCCCGTCCGAGCACACCGCGTGGTCGGGCGGGCGGTCCGGCGCCGCGAATCCCGCGGCGGCGAAGAGGCTCTCCACGCACCGTGAAACCTCCGTCCCCCTCAACGCGTAGGGCGGATGCGCCACCGCGCCACGGAAAAGACGTCCCCCACCGGCCGCGTACAGGCGATAGCGCTCCACAAGGAAATGCTCCAGCGAGCCGGCGGCGGGGAGCGCCAGCGCCGCGCCCGGCCGCCATGCGAATCGGGATTCACCACCATCCGCGCGGCGCCGGGAAGCGAAGGAGATGGCGCCGTCCGTCTCACCGGGCCGGACTTCCATCCGCGCCGCGTGGTAAGGGAGGTGAAAAAAAGTCCGCGCGATCGCGACCGCCAGGCGTCCGCCCGCGTCGAGCGAGTAGAACCAGACCCCCGGCACGCCCGCGCGATCGCGCACGTAGGTGCGGAGATTGAGCTCGGGGAAGTCGGAGAGGCCAGGCACCGCGGGAAGGAAGGCCGGCCGCACCCCCTCCATGCGAAACGGCACGATCCCGAGATAGGCGCGCCCGTCGAAAGTGTCCGGCTCCAAGCCCTCGGGCAGGGTCGCGCGAATCGCGTCCACCGGCACCTCCCAGTGCAGGAACAACAGGTCGCGCCAGCGTTGCCGCATCACCGGCCGGCCCGCGGGACGCGCCGGGACCGCGGTGACCCGGTCGGAGTCGGGCAGGGAAAAGGACGCGATCATGCGGGAAGGGAGCCGGACTGGACGCGGGTGCAAACGCCGGCGCGGAAACGACGCGGCCGTTTGACGCGCCGCCGCCGTGCGCCACGCTCGACCCGTGCTCTCCGACGCCTTCGCCGGCCTGCAGAAGCTGATGCTGCCCGACCGGTGGCAGGCGGAGGCGCTGGCCGGACTGAGGGACGGGCGCGACGTCATCGTCGACGCCCCGACCGGCGCCGGGAAGACCTACCTCTTTGAACGGTGGGCGGAGCAGACCGCATTCGCCCGACGGGCGCTTTTCACGGTGCCCACGCGCGCGCTCGCCAACGACAAGTTCGCCGAGTGGCGCGCCCGCGGCTGGGAAACGGGCATCATGACCGGCGACCTTTGCGTGAATCCGGAGGCGCAGGTGGTGGTCGCCACGCTGGAGGCGGTGCAGGGAATCGTGGCGGGGCGTCCGGGCGCGCGGGAACGGCATCCGTTCGGATTGCTGGTGATCGACGAGTATCAATGGATCGCCGACGCGCACCGCGGAAACCACTACGAGGGCGTGGTGTTGTTCGCCCCGCCGGGGCTCCAACTGCTGCTGCTCTCGGGCGCGGTGGCGAATCCCGACGAGGTGGCGGCCTGGCTCGGCCGCCTCGGGCGCCGCACCGCGGTGATCCGGCATCGCGAGCGTCCGGTGCAGCTGGAGGAGGTGGAGGTCGACGAGCTGATCCACGGCCTGCCGCGGTGCATCGAGGGGTTCTGGTCGCGCCGCGTGGCCGGCGCGCTGCGCGAGAATCTCGGCCCGGTGCTGCTTTTCGCGCCGCACCGGGCGGACGCCATGCGTCTGGCGCGGCAGCTCGCCCGCGAGCTGCCGCTGGCCGATCCGCTCACCCTGAGCCCGGAGCAGGAGCGGCTCTGCGGGCCCGACCTCGCGCGCCTGCTCAGGGCGCGCGTCGCCTGCCACCACAGCGGTCTGAGCTATGCACAGCGCGCCGGCGTGATCGAGCCCCTCGCGAAGGCCGGCCAGCTGCGCGCGGTGGTGGCCACCCTCGGGCTGAGCGCCGGGATTAATTTCTCGCTCCGCTCGGTGATGATCACGGCCGGCAGCTACCGCCACGATCACCTCGAGCGCGAGATCGCGCCGCACGATCTTCTGCAGATGATCGGGCGCGCCGGGCGCCGCGGCTTGGACGAGACCGGCTACGTGCTCGTCAGCGGCAGCACGCCCCGTCTACGCCGGGCCGAGCCGCTGCGGCTGAGGCGCGCCGCGCCCCTTCCGTGGGCGCTCTTCCTGCGCCAGCTGCGCGGAGGCCGCGACGCCGGCGAGCTGGCTCGCACTGAAGCCGCGCGCGTGTTCACGGCCGAGCCCGTGCCCACCGGGGCCGAGCGCACACCGCCCGGATTGGCCGCGACGCTCCCCTGCGGGGAGCGCACCGACACGGGCCGCGCGCGCGTGGTGCGCCGCGAACGCAATCCCCTGCCGGCCTGCGCGACCTGCGCCTGGCGGGCCGACTGCCTCGCGCTCCCGCCCGAGCCCACGCTGCTCTGGCAATGGCAGCGCACCGGGCTCCTCGACCGCGGACTCCGGCTCACCGTGCGCGGGGAGGTCGCGTCTTTTTTCCTCGGGCCCGAGGGGCTCGCGCTCGCCGCCGCCTTGGAGAACCACCGCTACCCGCTCGACGACCTGCTGTTCGACGCCGCCGATCTCTTCGCGGCCGACCGCTTCACCGGCACCAACCCGCGCTGGCTCGGCCGGCTCGCCGACGCCTGCCGGCAGGCCTACCGGCGCCTGACGATCGAGGGCTGGCTGCGGGAGGGCGTGCCGCCGCAATACGGTTCGGGCGCCGGCGAGGCCGTGCGCGCCCTGGTCGCCGAGGGGGCCCGCGCGCGCGAGGTGCTCGAGGAGGTGGAAACGGCGGGACGCGGCGACATCGACCGCCTGCTCACCGAGTGGCGCAGCCTGCTGCGGCAGGCCGCCGGGGCGGATCCGCTGGTCGGCGACGGCGCGACGATGACCGCGCGCGACCATTTCATCGCGGAGCGCTGGGACAACTTCCGCGCGCTGGCGCGCCACTGGCTGCGGGAGTCGCGGCTCGATGCCCTGCCCGAATTACCGCCGCTCACCGCCGACCAGCGCCGGCCGGTCAACCACGGCTTGCTACGCGCCCCGAGGATCGCGCCACCCGGCCGCTTAACACCGGCGCGCGCCTGATCAGGGGCGCGGCAGCCAGCGGAAGGCGCCGTCGCGCTCCCGCACGGGAGCGTCGGGCCCGGCGGCCGCCGCCAGGCGCCGCTCCGTGTCGCGGATCAGCTCCCCGAGCGCCAGCGGCGACGGCTTCTCCGCCGTCTTCAACTCGAGGCGGCGGAGCACGAAACCGGCCTTGATACGCCAGAGCTCGAGCGAGACGCCGGGCGGCAGGCCGCGCTGCCGCACCCACTCGTTCATCAGGCCCTGGTCGCCGTCACGGGCCGCGAGCCACGCGAGCCCGTCCGCGGGCTCGAGGACCGCGAGGACCCGGTCGTCGTACTGGTCGCGCACCCGCTGGCGCTCGAGCACCGCGGCGGGGGTGAGGTCGAAGACGAGCGCGAAGCGGTCCTGGAACTCACGCTCCAGACGGAAAACGGCCCGCACCTGCGCCTCGGTCGCTCCCGTTCCCGCCAGCGCACGCCGGACGGTCTGCCCCGCGTTGGTCTCCACGAGCTCGAGCTCGTCGAGCTCGGCAGCCGGCAGCACGGTGGCGAGATCCGCACGCTTCTCGCGCTCCAGCAGAGCGAGTTGACGGAGGAACGCGTTAAGTCCGCCGGGGAAGGAACCGCCAGCCGCGGCGTAATCGGCGGCGGCGCGGGTCCGCACCTCGTCGTAATCCCGCTTGATGCGCTCGACCCGGGCCCGCTTTTCCTCCGCCGAAAGCGGCGTCGCGGCTCCGGACCCGCGGCCGGCCTCCGTCGATGAACCGGTTCGGCGCGCGTCCGCCCCCGAGGTGTTCGAAACGGGCGCTTGGCCTGAGCGCGGCGGAGCCGACGGACGGGACGTGAGCCAGAGCGCGGCCGTGATCGCGGCCAGCAGAACGGCCCACGTGAAACGCCGCGCTGGACTCATGACCGGAGGGAGCCTGCGGAGGCGGGCGCGTGCATGCGGAGAGGATGGCGGATCCGCCGGACGCCGCCACCGATTTCTCGTTGCGCGGCACACGGCGCCGGCCCGCAATCACCGCCCCGAAATGAGCGCCGTCCACCACCGTTCCGTCCTGCAGCTGGTCGGCGCGGCCCTCTGCTGGAGCCTGGCCGGAGTGCTGATCAAGCACGTCGGCACCACGTGGTCGGGTCTGGCCGTGGCCGGCGGGCGCGGGGCGATCGCCGCGGTGTTCCTGCTGCTCATGTGCCGCGGGCTGCGTTTTCATTTTTCCCGCGTGCAGGTAGTCGCGGCCGTGCTCTACGCGGCCTGCACCGTTCTATTCTGCTGGGCCACGACGCTCACGACGGCCGCCAACGCGATCCTGATCCAGTACACCGCGCCGGTCTGGGTAGCCCTGCTCGGGGCACGCTTCCTCGGCGAACGGGCGTCGCGCCTCGACTGGCTGGCGATCGCGGTGACCCTCGGCGGAATGGCCATCTTCCTCCAGGACGGCCTCGCGTCCGGCCACCTCGCCGGCGATCTGCTCGCGCTGCTGAGCGGGGTGAGCTTCGGGGCGACCGTCGTCGCGCTCCGGCGGCAGAAGGACGGCTCGCCGGTGGAGTCGATCATCCTCGGCAACGTCCTCGCGTTCCTGATCTGCCTTCCGTGGATCCTGCGGGCGCCCCCGCTGCCGGCCGGCGGCTGGGTTGCGCTGGTCGCCCTCGGCACCGTGCAACTCGGGCTGTCCTACTGGCTCTACACGCGTGCGATCCGGCACGTCACCGCCCTGGAGGCGGTGCTCATCCCGATCATCGAGCCGCTGCTCAACCCGCTCTGGGTGCTGCTCTTCATGGGTGAGGCGCCCTCGGGCCTCGCGCTGCTCGGCGGCGCGGTGGTGATCGCGGGCGTGACCGTGCGCTCCCTGCTGGCCACCCGGATGAGGAACTGAGGGGGAACCTTCCGCCGCGACGGACGTCCTTTTCCCACTGTGAAGAAAGCCCCGTTCCTCCTCGCCACCTCCCTCGCCGCCAACGCGGCGCTCGTGCTGCTGGTCGTCACCCGTGACGACGCGAACATACCCGCGGCGGCCAAACCTTCCCCGATCGCCACGTCCGCGCCGGCCCCCGACACCGCGCTGCGCGCCGCCCTTGCCTCCGGAGACACCGCCGCGCTCACGGCCGCCGGCGCCCCGGCTTCCCTGGTGCGCGAACTCGCGCTCGGCCGGCGCCTCACCGCGCTCGCCGCGCAGGCACCTGCCGCGGCGGCCGATCCTCGCTGGTGGCGCGGCGCCAAGGCGGGAACGCCGGCGACGGAGGAACGCGCGCGTTGGCGCCGCGACGTCACCGATGCGCTCGCCGCCGCCGGCATTGATCCCAAGGGCGTTTTCGGTCCCGGCGATCCCGGTCTGCTTTCGTTCCTGCCGCCCGCGAAGCGCGAGGCGCTGCGGCGCATCAACCAGGACTACGAGGAACTCACGGCCAAGTTCGGGGCCAACGGCGTCCAGCTGGCGTCGGACCGCGAGCGCCTGAAACTCCTGCGCGCCGAACGGGAACGCGACATCGCGGCGCTGTTCACACCCGAGGAGTACGCCGAGTTCACGATGCGCACCTCGCCCTCCTCGGCGGTCGTGCGCGCGCGTTTCGGCGACGCGATCGAGACGGAGGAGGAGTTTCGCCGGATCTACGAACTCCAGCGCGCGTTCGACGACAAGTTTCCGCCGGACAACGTCCGGAGCCGGTCGAACCCCGATGGCATGCGCGCCTTCGCCGAGGCGCAACGGCGCCTGCAGGATGAGATTCGCGCCGCCGTGGGCGAGACGGCTTGGTCCCGGCTCCAGCGCGCGGCCGACTCCGACCTGGGTACGGTGGAGTCGCTGGTGAACCGGCTGAACCTGCCACCGGCGACCACCGACCGCGTCGCCGCTTTGCGGGAATCCCTCGCCGCGGAATCACAACGGCTGAACGCCGACCCGGCGACGGCCGCGCCGCAACGCCGAGCAAAGATCCAGGAACTGGCCGCGCGCGCAAAGTCGGAGCTGGTGGCGGCGTTGGGCCAGGAAGCCGCCGAGGCCTACGGTCAGCGGTCACCCTGGGTGAGCATGCTCGCGGGCGGCCTCGCCTTCTCGACCACACCTCCCGCCAGCGGACCGGCGGCTTCCCTGGCGATCGGCGGCCAGAGCGTCTATCCGGTGTTACCCGCCGGCGCGGCGGGGATGGGCCCAGGCGCGCGCCAGATGGTGATTTCGGCGGAGTCGACCTTGACCACCGACGCCCCGGGCGCAGGGCTGCGGGAAAACATGCGGGTGATGACCTTCTCCACCGGCGAGACGGCACCTGCGATCACCCCCGGCGTGGGCGGCGCCACGATCATCGTGGCCCCGCCGACGAATCAGCCGGCGACGCCCCCGGGTCGATGATTCCGCCGCAGGCCGCTCAGTTCGAGCGGCTGACGTTGATCGCCGGATCGATCGGTGTGACAGGCGTGGTCACCGGCGGAGCGGCCGGAGTCGACGGGGCGACATTGACGGTCGGCGGGGTAACGGTGGCTCCGGAGCCCTGGCTGGCTCCCGTGGCGGCGCCGCTGGAGGCGGAATTCGCGATCGCGTTGGCGTTCACGTTCGACGAGCCGCCGGACGTGGCGCCGGAGGTAGCGCCCTGCGCCGCGCCCGTGGCGGCACCGCTCGCGACGGACTGAGCGGCGGACTGGGCGGCAGCTTGCCCCTGGGACTGCGCGACCGCGGTCGTGGCACCCGAGGCGGCAGCACTCGCGCTCTGTTGCGCGATGGCGGTCGCCTGCTGCGGCGCGGACTGCGCAGCAACCTGGGAGGCGCCCTGGGCCGCACCCTGGGCCGCGGCCTGCGCGGAGGCGGCGGAGCCGCCCGCACCCGCGGTTGCACCCTGCGCCGCGGCAGAGGCCATGGCCGAGGCGGCCTGCGCCGCGCTCGCGCCGGCACTCGTGGCGACCTGCGTGGCGGCCGTGGCGGCACCGGAGGCCGCGCCTTGGGCGGCAGCCTGCGTCACTTGGGCGGCGGCGGAGGGCATGGATTGCTGGACCGCCTGAGTGGCGGCCTGCGCGACCTGTTGGGCAACCTGCTGGGCCGCCGCGGCGGCGGCCTGCGTCGCAGCCTGCGCGTTGCCGGCGCCCGCGGCGGCTTGCGCGGCCACGGACTGCGCGGCGCCCTGCGCGGCGGCTTGCGTCACGGTCTGCGCGACCTGCGTGACGGTTTGGGCGTTGCCCGAGGAAGCAGCGGCCTGAACCGCGGCGGTCACGACGGCGGCGGCCTGCGTGGGCGCGGCGCTCGCCGCGCTGGCGGCGGCCTGCGCCACGGCGGTCGGCACCGCGTTCACGACGGTGGCTACCGTGGCGGAGAGTTCCGCGACGGCGGTCGCGGAAGTCGTCGGGCCGAAGCTTTCGGGGCTCGCGGCCACGACGGCAACCGCGGCGACGGCGACCGCCGCAGCCTGGTTCACCGCAGCCATGACCTCGGGATTCGACTGGGCGATGGCGGTGGCCGACATCGCAGCGCCGTCATTGACAGTGGAGACCGAGACCCCGCCGGCGCCGAGTGTGACCGCGGGCAGATTGGGCGCGGAGATCGTGACCGTGCCGGAGGCGGTGACCACCGTGTAGGTGGTGCCCTGCACGTTCACGGTGTAGACCGTCCCGCGGGCGGCGGCCACCCCGCGCGGGGTCTTCACGCCGTAGGTGCGGCCGGCCAACTTCGCGCGGTCGACCTGCGAGACGAGGCTGCCGCCCTTGAGCTCGAGCGTCGGGGCGTTGCCGGTGAGCGTCGTCACCACGACCTCGCTGTCGCGCTTGATCGTCGCGATGGCGCCCGACACCGCCTCGAGGTAGACCTCCGCGGCGCCTGAACGAATGGAAGCCGTCTCGGGGACCTTAAGCCCGGCCGCGGCGTCCACGGTGCGGCCGTCAGGCAAGACCACAACCGCGCCCTGGCCGACGATCTTGAGGATGGTGGCCTGCTGCTGGGCCGACGCGGCGGCGGCCAGAAACAGGAAGGACAGGAGGCAGGTGAGCAGACAGCGGACGCGCGGAGTGATCATGGGGATGGAGCGGGGATGCGGTTCCCACCGTGTACCGCGGGATCGGGGACGCAATGCCGGAACCAGCCGGCCGGGTTTCGTTCATTTCTCCGTCATCACATGAGTACCATCCCAACTCGCCGGAGGCGGCTCGCGCCGGAAACGTTCCACAAGTTCCAGATGGACGAGCGAGGGGTTGGTCGTGACGCCCGGCGTGCGCCCCGGCGACCTCGGTTCGAGCGCGGCGCTCCCGTTGAAGGCCCGCCGGGCACCGTCCCAGTCGCGTGCGGCAAACAGCGAAAGTCCGCGGGTGAAGGCCTCGACGCACCCCGCCGCATCCGGCGTCAAGGTGCCGGCCTCCGCGAGGACCTCATGGAAAAGCACCGGCTCGGCGCGTCCCTTGACGACGATGCGTCCGAGCGGCCGGAATACGATGCGGCCCGGAGCATGGTGTTCGCACGCCGTCCGCGTAGCCTCGGTGCACATGACGGCGGCTCCCCAATGCTTCGCACCCGACTCCATGCGGGCGGCGAGGTTCACCGCGTCGCCCATCATCGTGTAATTGAACCGGACCCGGCTGCCCATGTTGCCCACCACCGCCACGCCGGTGTTGAGGCCGATGCGCGACTGCATGGCAGTCACCGGCTCCGGCCAGGAGCCCGCGTCCCGCCAGATCCGGCGCAGCTCCTCCAGCCGGGCCTGCGAGCGCAGCGCGGCCAAGCACGCATGGTGCGCGTGCCCGGGTAGCGCGACCGGGGCGCCGAACATCGCGACAACCGCGTCGCCGATGTATTTGTCCAGCGTGCCGCCCTCCGCCTGGATGACGTCGGTGCAGGCGGAAAGATAGTCGTTCAGGAGTTCGACGAGCCGTTCCGGCGGCAATTGCTCGGAGAACGTGGAAAAACCCTGGATGTCGCTGAAGTAGGCGGTGATTTCCTCGGAGGATCCGCCAAGCCGGGGCATCTCGCGCGCCTTCACCATCCGCTCGACGACCTCGGGCGAGAGGTAGGTGCCGAACATGCCCTTGATCCGCTCCTTTGCCCGCTGCTCGGCGAGCACCCGGCGCGAGATGGCGAAAACCTGCAATGCACCGAAGCCGAGCAGCGGTCCCGTCAGGGGGACCACCACACTACCCTCGATCCAGGCCAGCGTGGCGCCGAGCAGGAATACCACGGGTACGCCGGCCGCGACCAGCGCATGCTCCCGCAGCTCGCGCTCCGAGAAGCGCCACACGCAGAGCGCGCCGACGAGACCGAGCCCGAGCCAGACCCAGGCGGCCGGTACCCGGCGCAGATAGTCCCCACCAAGGAAGTTCTCGAGCGCGTTGGCGTGCACCAGCACCAGCGGCGTCTGCGCCGCCAGAGGCGTGGGCGCGAGATCGGTCAACCCCGCCGCGGTCTGTCCGACCAGGACGATGCGACCCGTCAGCGGTGGCACCCGGCCCGGCTTGCGCTCGTACCGGTCGGCCAACTGGGCCAACGCCTGGCTGTAGCCGTAGGTCGCCAGATCCTCGACGCCGTGACGGAAGTTCACGCGGTAGCATCCAGCCTCGTCGATCGGGATGCGGGCGGATCCCAGCCGCCCGCGCACCTCAACCTCCTCGCCGAGCCGCACGGTGACGTCCCCCGGTTCCGCCCGCCAGTGCGCCATCAGCGCGCGCAGGCTGAGCGAGGGCAGCACATCCTCACCAATGCGCACAACGAGGGGAACCCGGCGGCGTGTCCCGTCGCGGTCCGGCGGAGTGTCCACAAACCCGATGTACGCCCGCTTCGCCAGTTCGCCGGCGGGCAGCAGCGCGGCCCCGGCCCCGAGCACCCGGGAGCGGTCTCCCTCCACCCGGGTCAACGCCCCGGCTCGCACCCCCGCCATCTCGGGCGAGTCGGACACGGAACCCTCCCCGGGGTCGGCACCCATCGCGCCCAATACCACCGTGCCGCCCGCGCCCGCCACCCCGCGCGCCAAATGGGCGTCATCCTCGGCCTCGGCCGAGGGTTCGGTGAAAAGCAGGTCCCACGCCGTCACGCTCGGCCGCCGCAGACCCGACAGCAGGAGAAAATCGCCGTGGAGCCGCCGAGGCCAGGGCCACCGGCCGAAGTCGCGCAGGCTGGCCTCGTCGATGCCGATCAGCGCGAGCGCGTCGGAGGGATTGCGCGGCTGCAGTTCCGCGCGCAGCCGCACGAGACCGTCCCAGGCCACGTGCTCGACCGATTCGAGCACCGGCAGCCGGGAAAGACCGAAGGCGGCCGCCCCGCTGAGCAGGACCGGGAGCAGCACGGCGCGCCAGGGATCCGGGGCGGGAGACTTGGCCACACGGCGCACGATGCCGGCGGCGCCGGCGTCACCAAGCCAATTCCGCCCGATCGCCGTCGCTCAGGTCCGCGCGGGCGGCCGCAGCTGCAGGAGCACATTCGCCGCGGTGATCAGCCCGCCTCCCGCCAGCAGGGTCCAGGTGGCGGTCTCGTTGGGGTAGTTGATGCCCGCCCAGACCGACAGCAGCGCGGGCAGGAACAACGCCAGCGCGGAGGCGAAGATCGGTTCGACGCAGTAGATCAGGCCGGCCTCGGTCGCAGTGATCCGCGGCTGCCACGCGACCATGATCGAGAAGGCCCCGATGGTGCAGACCAACGCGAGCGCGACCGTGAAGGCAACCCAGGCTCCGTTGCGCCACGGCGCGGTGAGCGTCGCGACGTCGGGCGCGAAAACCAACGCGAGCACCGAGAAGACGACGGCCTGAGTGGAGAACATCACGAACGTCACGCGATCGGGCCGGTTGCCGGCGAATTCCGGCCGCTCGAGGGTGAGGATCTGGCCCATGAAGAACACCGAGCAGAGGAGTGTCTCCCACTCGCCGCGCCCGAGGCGCATTTCCCGCCAGTCGAAGCGGCCGAGCACCGCGACCCCCGCCAGCACCAGCGCGCACGACAGCCAGACGCGGCCGCCGGGGTTCGCGCGGGCGCGGACCGCCAGCCAGACCGGGATCATGATCGCGTAGAACTGGGTGAGGAACGCGGAGGTGCTCGCCGAGGTGAACTGCAGCGCGTCGTTCTGCAGCAGCATCCCCGCGGCGGTGAAGAAGCCCAGCCGGATGCCCTGCCGGAGCTCGCCGCCGGTGGCCCGCCAGACCTCGGAGGGACGCAGCGCGAGCAGCAATCCCACCGCCAGCAGGAAACGCGGCGCCACGGTGTAGATCGCCGAGAACCAAGTGCCGGCGGCCGGCACCAATTCGGCGTGCAGGAGATTGATCGCCTTGATCAGCGGGAAGCTCAGCCCCCAGAACAAGTTCGCCAGCAGCAGCATCAGCACGGCGCGCAGGCGGAGATCGGTGGGCCGGGAGTTCATCCGAATCAGGAAGCGCGCGAGCCTGCGCCCCGGTCCCGGGCGGGCGACACAATTCACCGGCGACCGCCGTCACGCCTCAACGGCGCGCGACCTGGAAGCGGAACAGCATCTCCTCGATACCGCGCAGGCTGACCGGTTTGACGAGGTAGTCGTCGATGCCGGCGGCCCCCGCCGCCGCGCGCTGCTCGGGGCGGACGTCCGCCGACAGCGCCACCACCCAGGTGTCGCGGGCGGCGGTCCCGGCCCCGCCGGCGCGGAGCGCCCGGAGGACGTCCAGTCCGTCGAGCTCCGGCATGTGCATGTCGAGCAG
This sequence comes from Opitutales bacterium, assembly GCA_964229935.1. Classification (GTDB taxonomy): domain Bacteria; phylum Verrucomicrobiota; class Verrucomicrobiia; order Opitutales; family Opitutaceae; genus ER46. The sequence goes on along the minus strand of CAXRGI010000377.1, from coordinate 17,256 downwards.
CAACAGATCGGGCGGGCGCGGCGCGGCGGCCAGCGCCGTGAGCGCGGCCCGGCCGTTCTCAACCACGGAGACGGAGCATCCGAAGTTTTCCAGCATCAGCCGAATGAGACGCTGGTTCACCACGTTGTCCTCCGCGACCAGCACCTCGAAGCCGAACTGCGGACGCGTCGCCGCGACGGGCCGGCTCGAGGACTTGCCCGCGACCAGCGGAAACAGCGTCTTCGCGCGCACCGGCTTGGTCACCAAACCGCGGAATCTTTCGCGCAACGCGGCCTGCGGTCCGGGCCCGAGCGAAAGCGGGACGAGCGCGACCGTGCTGCCGTCCGCTTCCCCCGCGACCGCTCCTTCGCCCGAAAGACGGATCGCCTCGGCCTCGCCGAGGTCGCGCACGATCGTGGTCCACCGGTCCGCCGGCAACGTTTCCAGGGAGTCGGACTCGACCACCTCCACGCTCCAGGACCGGAGCAGCGCGGCGAGGGCCTCCCGCTGCCGACCGCGGGCGGCCACCAGCGCGACCCGGGAGCCGGGAGCGCTCAGGGATCGCGCGGGCTGATCGACCCGGGCCCGGATGGAAAAAGCGAAGGTGGCCCCCGCGCCGGGACGGCTTTCCACCCGGATCTGACCACCGAGCATCTCCACGAGGTTCCGGCTGATGGCGAGCCCGAGCCCCGCGCCCCCATGTTTGCGCAAAGTCGACGCGTCCAGCTGCGTGAACGGCCGGAAGAGTCGCGCCTGATCATCGACGGCGATGCCGGGACCGGTGTCACGGACGGCGAACTCCAGCCTGATGCCGGCCGCGTTGCCCTCTTCCCGAGGCAGGGAAACCGACACCTCGATCTCTCCGCTCTCGGTGAACTTCACCGCGTTACCCACGAGGTTGACCAGCACCTGCCGCAGCCGGCCCTGGTCCGTGATGATGGAGGCGGGCACGTCGGGTGCGACCCGATGGAAAATCTCCACGCCCTTCCGGGCCGCCGCCGCGGCGTGCAGATCGATCGCCTCCTCGAGGCATTCGCGCGGGTCGCAGGGGGCGGGATCGATCCGCGTGTTGCCCGACTCGATGCGGGCGAAGTCGAGAATATCCTCGGTGAGGCGGACGAGGGCGTCGGCGCTGGCCCGGATCGCGAGGAGCTGCTCGCGCTGCGAGTCGGTCAAAGGGGTCTCGAGCAGCAGGCCGGTGAAACCCACGATGCCGTTGAGCGGCGTGCGCACCTCGTGGCTCATCGTCGCGAGGAAATTACCCTTCGCCCGGTCACCCTCCCGCGCCTGCTCGGTCGCCTCCCGGAGCTCATTCTCACGCAGACGCACCTCGGTGACGTCGTCGAAAACGGCGACGTAAGAGACGACCCGCTGGTCCCGCTGGCGGACGGGCGAGAAACCGCCGCGCACCGGAAACGAGGCCCCGTCGGCGCGCCGGCAGGTCCACTCACCCTGCCAGGCGACGCCGGCCGCCATGCTGCCGACGATCTCGGTCGCCGCCACCCCGGCCGCCCCGACATCCAGGAACTCCCGCCAATTTCTACCGATCAACCCTCGGCGGGAAACCCCGAGCTGCCGCGAGCCGACGGCATTGCTGTAATCGATGCGGCCGGCGGGATCGAGGATCAGGATGGCGGAATGCGCCTGCTCCATCGCCTCCGAAAGGTTGCGGATCACGCCGGATTGCAGGCGCTGCCTCTGGCCGAACAGGAACATCGCGAGCGGGGCTCCGATCAGCCCGCCGACCCCGAGGCCGGCCAGCAGGCGGCCGAGGAGAACGTTGTGCCGCCACTCGGCCGCGTCCGCCTCGATGCGCACGACGTGGCGCACTTCGCGCGCCGGAACCTGACCGAACGCGGGCAGGAACGCGTAGGCCACGCCCCGGGGACCATCCGTCGCCTCGAAGGGGCCCGCGAGGACCGCCCGGCCGTCCCGGCGCAGCTGATCGAGGGCGCCGGAACCGAAGCGTGGCATGTACATCTCGCCCGGGCGGGCCTCCTGGCCGTGGCTCGCATCCCGGAAATCGAAGACGTAGAACGCCGGCCCGTCCCCGGACGGCACGCGCAGGAGACTGATGGCACGCAAGGATGGAGTGAGCGCAGTGAGCTGCCGCGCGCGCTCCCGCAGCTTCGCGTTGACGGGGGCGACAAGGTCAGACGACGCACCGGCCTGCGCGAAAGCATCGATGTCGGCCGTCAGCACCAGCCCGCCGACCGGCGCGCGGCGGAGCAGGTCGCGCCGCACCTGGCCGTCGATGAAATCGCCGGCGAGCCAGGCGGCCACGCCGCCCGCGGTGAGCGTGACGAGGAACGCCAGCGCGACGTTGAGCCGCCGCAGGAGCTGGATGCGTAGCGATTCGTGCACGGAGTTGACGGGTGAAACCCTTGGGGCGACGGGATGTATCGGGCAATCCGAATACACGGCACGGGGCCGCCGGGCGCAAAAAAACCGCCGCGGGCGAACCCGCGGCGGCCTGGATGAAAATCCGGGAAACTTACTGGAGGTTCTTCGAGACGAGCTTGGTCATCTCGAACATGGAGACCTTGGACTTCCCGCCGAAGATGACCTTCAGGTTGTCGTCGGCGTTGATCTGGGTCTTCACCTTCTTGTCCTGCAGGCCATTCTTCTTGATGTAGGCCCACAGCTTCTTGGTGAGCTCCGTGCGGGGGAGCGGGGCGGCGCCGACGACCTTCGCGAGGTGAGCGTTGGGCGTGACGGGTTTCATGAACGCGGCGTTCGGTTTACGGGCAGCTTTTTTAGCCATGATTTTGTTTGGGTTTTTCGAGGCGATTTCCTCTGACGGACGCCGTTCTAGAGTGAAGGCTCCGCGTTTGCCTAGGAAAATCTTCGTTTTTTCAGAGGGAAACCGCGCGGGAAGCTCAAAGTCCGACCAGCGATCCGTTGCGGCGGATCCACTGTTCCGCCTCCCGCCAGCCCGGGCAGACCTCCTCGACGCGTGCCCAGAAACGGGCCGAATGGTTCATTTCCCGGAGGTGCATCAGTTCGTGGTGGATCACGTAGTCGCGCACGTGGTCGGGCGTCTGCACGAGACGCCAGTTGAGCGAGATCGTGCCGTTCGCGGAGCACGAGCCCCACCGCGAACGCTGGTTGCGCACCGTCACCGCACGCACCTCCACCCCCGCGAGGGCGGCCAGCTCCCACGCGCGCGCCGGCAGCTCCACCCGCGCACGCCGGGCGAAATGCGCCTCGAGCGTCGGCCGCAGGTCGCCATCGAGCCGCGGCACCCGGAATACATCCGCCGCGAGGCAGACCTGCGGGCGTTCCCCCTGCGCCGCCACCCGCACCTCCGTCATCTCCCCCCGCCAGAGCACATGCGTCCCCGGCACCCAGATCTCCGCACCGCGCGGGCGACGGCGCTGACGCTCCCGCGCCCGCTCCAGCCAGCCGCGATGCTGCTCCACAAAACGCAGGGCCTCGCGCTCGGTGCCGCCGGCCGGGATCGTCGCCACCGCGGTGCCGTCGCGCCGCAAGGTGAGCCGGTAGTGCCGCGCGCGCGCGCTCCGCTCCAGCACCACGCCGTCGGCGGCGGGGACCGGCGGCGGCGCCGGACGCGGACGCGGCGGCGGAGTGGAGGGCACGCCGGGCGGCGGCGTGAACAAGCCGGGGAGTTCCTGCTGCGCGGTGATCAAACCGGCCGCGAGTGAACGCAACGGCGCGCGCGGGGCGAGCGTGTTGTGAGCCGGCCCCTCAGCCGCCCGCCGCTCGCGCCCGGCGCAACCGCAGCGCGTGCCACACCGTGGGCATCTCGCCCGCGTGATGCGGCAGCACCAAGGCGATCGCGATCTCCTCCAGCCCCGCCAGCACCAGCCAGACGATCGCCGCGTGGAAGGGCGCCGCCGTGCCTCCCATCAACAGCGGCACGAGCGTCAGCGGGCATACCACCGCTCCGGCCTTGGAAGCCCACGTGTGATAGCAGGGCGCGCGGCCCAGCCGCACGAAGCCGTAGACGATCACCGCGAGAAACGCGGCGAGGCCGGTCACCACCCAGGGCAGCTCCCGCCGCATCACGTCGGGCCACAGCAGCGCGATGCCCCAGACCCCGGTCACGAGCGTCACGTAGTCCGCCGCACTGTCGAGTTTGCGCCCGAACTCAGAGAAGGCCTTGAGCCGGCGGGCGAGGAAGCCGTCCAGCGCGTCCGTCGCCAGCGCCGCCGCGATCAGCGCCGTGAACCAGGAGCGCGACCCCGCCACGGCGGCGGCCAGCACCGCCGGCATCAGCGCGATGCGGGTCGCCGTGAGGAGATTGGGCCAGAAGCGGGGGTCGATGCGCATGGGACGCGGGGACGGATCCGTTCACAGACGTTCCGGCCTCCAATCGGGCGGCCGGTCGTTTTCAAGGTGAAGCCACGCGAAAGCCGCGGGCGCCCCGCGGTTGGGGCGCGTGATGCAGCCCGGGTTCAACCAGCGCACCCCCAGCGGGTCGGTCTCGTCCCGCGGCACGTGGGTGTGACCGTGCAACACGAGCCCGGCGCCGGTCGGAGCGCGGCGCGGCGGGATATGCACGAGGTGGAAGCGGTGACCCGCGCGAATCAGGTCCAGCGTCAGGGGCCAGGGATGCGCATCACAATTACCGCGCACCACCAAGAGCGGTGCACCCACCTCCGCCAGCGCGTCGAGCGCGTCCGGCGCGCACACGTCGCCCAAGTGCCAGATCTCGTCGGCGCCGCGCAGCCGCCCGGGCAGGTCGGCGGGCAATCGGTCGTGGGTGTCAGCGATCACGGCGATCCGCATCGCTTCCACCATGACGCAGGTTCGCGCCTTTGGACAGGGCGAACAGCGAAATTCCCGACGTGCGGTACCGCGTTCTTGCCCCGCCGGGACTCACGCTCCTTTGATGGCCAGGTCACCGCGCGCCTTGCCGCGCACCGCCCCGTCCACCCCATGCCCAACCTTCGTCTACTCCTGCCCTGTGCCCTGCTCGCCGCCACGCTTCCGGCCGCGCCGGCACCGCGCGCCCTCTTCGACGGCCGCTCCCTTGAGGGCTGGGAAGGCGACCCGCGTAGCTGGCGCGTGGAGGACGGCGCGATCACCGGCGAGATCGCCGCCAACGCGAAACTGGCGCGCAACGAGTTCCTCTACTGGCGCGGCGAAGTCGCCGACTTCGAGCTCTCCGCCGAATTCCGGATCGAAGGGGACCCCAGCGCGAACTCCGGCCTCCAGTTCCGCTCGCGGCGCGAACCCGACGGACATGCCGCCGGCTATCAGGCCGACCTTGATCTCGGACGCACCTGGCTCGGGCGGCTTTACGACGAGCACGGCCGCAAGCTGCTCGTGGAACGCGGCGACCGCGTCTCGATCGCGCCGGACGGCCGGCGCTGGAGCGAGAAGTTCGGCGAGCCGGCCGACTACGCCGCGCTCCTGCGCCCGTTTCCGGCGTGGAACACTTACCGGATCGTCGCACGCGGACCGCACATCGAACTGTGGGTCAACGGCACGCGCGTCGCCGTGCTCGACGACCACCAGACGGGGGCCGCCGCACACCGCGGGCTGCTCGCGTTCCAGCTGCACAGCGGGCCCGGCCCGGTGAAGGTGCAATTCCGCCAAATCAACCTCACCGACCTCGGGGCCACCGAGGCCCCGCCGGCGCGTCCCGCCGCACCGGCGGCCACACCGGCGCCCGCGATCGATCCCAACATCGGCGCGGTGCGCAAGAACGGCGATCCCCCGCTGCGCCGCAACGCCGGCGTCGACGACGTCACCCGGCTCCACGCCAGTCCCGTGCTCTGGCACCTCCGGGACAATCCCGCGAAGCCCTCCGCGGTCGCTAATCCCGCCGCGCAGAAACTCGTCGCGGGGTTGAAGCTGGTGCACGGCTTCCAGGCCGATCTCGTCGCCGCCGAGCCCGCCATCCGTCAACCGGTCGCGTTCGCCTTCGACGACCGCGGGCGCATCTGGATCGCCGAGGCCCACGGCTATCCCAACCGCCAGCCCGAGGGCAAGGGCCGCGACCGCATCCTCATCCTGGAGGACGGCGACGGCGACGGCGCGTTCGAGACGCGCAAGGTCTTCGCCGAGAACCTCAACCTCGTGAGCGGCCTCGAGGTCGGCTTCGGCGGCGTGTGGGTCGGCGCCGCGCCCCACCTGCTGTTCCTGCCCGATCGCGACGGTGACGACCGGCCCGACGGGCCGGCGCAGGTCCTGCTCGACGGCTGGGGTTTCCAGGACACGCACGAGACGCTCAACAGTTTCACCTGGGGCGTCGACGGCTGGCTGTACGGTTGCCACGGCGTGTTCACGTTCTCGAACGTCGGCAAGCCGGGCGATCCGGCGGCCGCGCGCCAGAAGATCCGCGCGGGCGTGTGGCGGTACCATCCGGTCCGCCACGAATTCGAGGTCTTCGCGCACGGCACGAGCAACCCGTGGGGGCTCGATTTCAACGCCGAGGGCCACCTCTTCATGACCCATTGCCGCAGTTATTGGGGCGGCGGCGGCACGACCTACGTCATCCGCAACGCCCACTACTGGAACCAGGCCAACAACGACTACGCGCCCTGGATCTCGAACCGCGGCCCCGACTTCGCGCCCGGCCTGCGCAATTACCTGCTCGCATCCGCCCGCTACGACAGCGGAGAAGGCGGCGCCGGAGCGCCCGGCACCTCCGCCGTCTACGGCGGCCACTCGCACGTCGGCACCATGATCTACCTCGGTGACAACTGGCCGGCCGTCTACCGCGACCACCTGTTCACCCACAATCTCCACGGGCACCAGATCAACCACCAGGTCAACGTCCGCGCCGGCTCGGGCTACGAGACCTTCCACGGCGGCCATGACGTGCTCTTCGCACCTGACGCCACCTACCTGCCCGTCGACCTGCAGTACGGGCCCGACGGCGCCGTGTACGTGATCGACTGGAGCGATATCCAGCACTGCCACAACCCGAGGGACGAGGTTTGGGACCGCTCCAACGGCCGCCTCTACCGCGTCTCCTGGGCCGCCACCTGGCGTCCCGCGCGCGTCAACCTCGGCGCGCGCTCCGACGCCGAGCTCGCCGCCCTCCACCTCCACCGCAGCGAATGGCACGTGCGCGTCGCCCGCCGCCTCCTGCAGCACCGCGCCCACGAGCGCGCCCTCGAGCCCGCCGCCGTCGCCGCACTGCGCCGCCAGGCCGTCAACACCGCCGACGAGGTGTCGGCGCAGCTCCGTGCGCTCTGGACGCTCCACGCCACCGGGCATCTCGACGACGAATTGCTCGCGGGCGCCCTCCGCCACGCTTCCGAGACCGTGCGTGCTTGGGCCGTGCAACTGGGCACCGAGCGTCCGGGCCGGCTTCGCGTGTCCGCGGATCAACTGGCCACCCTCGCGCGCGACGATGCCTCGCCCGCGGTGCGGCTCGCCGTCGCCGCCGCCATTCCCGCGTTGCCGGTCGGCGAACGCTGGGCCCCCGCCGCGGCGCTCGCGGCCCGCGGCGAGGACAACGGCGACCGCTTCCTGCCGAAGATGACGTGGTTCGCCCTCGCGCCCGCCGTGGGCGCCGACCTCGCCCGCGCGCTCGACCTCGCCGCCGCCACGCCGCTGCGCGAGGTGGCCGACTCGATCCTCTGGTACGTCTCGCGCACCGCCGAGGGAAGAGAACAGGTCGCCGCGCGCGGCGCCGCTTGGCCCGCGGAGACCGCCGCCCGCGCCCTCCGCGTGCTCGCCTTCTCGCTCGAGAACGACGCCGGACTCTCCGCGCCGTCCTCGTGGACCGCCGCCGCGCGGCGTTTCGCCGGCACCAAGGATCCGGGCCTACGCGGCGCCATCGAGCAGCTCTCCGCCCTGTTCGGCGACAAATCGGTGCTCGGCCCGATCCGGGCCCGGCTGGCCGACACCGCCACGCCGCTCGCCGAGCGGCGCCGCGCCCTCGACCTCCTGCGCCGCGCGGGTGACACCGAGTCGACGGCCCTCCTCATCACCCTGCTCGACGACCGGGAGCTGCGCTCCGCCGTGATCCCGCTGCTCGGCAGTTCGGCCGACACCGCGCGCGCCGCCGAGGGTCTTATCTCCCGCTTCGCTTCCCTCGGCGGCGCCGACCGCAACGCCGCCCTCGCCGCGTTCACCAGCCGCTCCGGCCTCGCCCTGCCCCTGCTCCGCGCGGTCGAAGCCGGCCGTTTCGACCGCCAGGCCCTCACCGCGCTCCACGCCCGCCAGCTCCGCAAACTGAACGACCCGGAGGTCAACGCCGCACTCGACCGGGTTTGGGGACGCGCCAACGAATCCTCCGCCGACGCCAAGGCCACCATCGCCTGGATCCGCGACGTCTACCGCAACGCCCCGGTTTGGTCCTACGAGCTCGAGGCCGGTCGCAAGGTCTATGAGCGCGCCTGCTCCGCCTGCCACGCCATGGGCGGAAGCTCCGGCGGCAAACTCGGACCGGACCTCGGCGGCACCTGGCGCAACGGCCTCGATTATTTCCTCGAGAACATCATAGATCCCAACGCCGTCGTCGGCGCCGCCTACGAGATGCACGTCATCACCAAGCGCGACGGCACCGTGCTTTCGGGCATGATCGACCGCGAGACCGACACCGCGGTTGTGATCCGCGGGGTGACGGAGACGGTCACCGTGGCCAAGTCCGAGATCCGCGAACGCCAGAAGACCACGCAGTCGCTGATGCCGGCCGGGCTCCTCGAGGCGCTCCCCGAGCGCGAGACCGTCGAACTGCTCAAGTTCCTTACCACCGAGCCGCGTTGACGCGGTGAAGGCGCGTCCGCCCGGCCGTTTCAGGGCGCGCGTCCGGCGAGGAAGGCCTGCAGGGCGTCCAGTCGGTCCGCGCCGATGACATCGACCCCGGCCTCGGCCAGCTGCTTCCAGGCCGCGGGCGAGTCGGGCACGTTCCAGAACCGCAGCCGGCGGCCGCGCGCCCGGGCTTTCGCCACCCATTCCCCGAGGGCGGCCCGCACCTCCGCCGGCATCGGCCCGCTCCAGTTCCACGTCGAGAACGTCCGCCAGTTCTCGCTGATCCACGGAATGAGCTCGGCCGGCGCGTCGGAATCGAGGTGCGCCTTACGCCCGTCCATGGCGGCGAAACGCACCGCCTGCGCGCGCAGCGCGGCCTCGTCCCGGTTGCCGGAAATGATCACCGTCACAGCCCGCGGGGTCCTCGTGCCGTCCCGGAACTCCGTCAGCAGCTCCGCATAGCCGGCGAGAACCGCGTGCAGCGCGGCGTAGGTCGGCCCGGCGGCTGACTTCACGTCGACCAGGAGCGTGAAGCCGTCCCGGCCGGGCTGCACCCGCCCGACGTTCGCGCGCACGCGCTCCCGCAGCGGGTCGAGGTAGAGGGACTGCAGGGTGCGGCCGGGACGGACATTCCGGCGGTCGTGCGCCACGAGCAGCTCGCCGTCGACCAGCCAGATGTCGGCCTCGACACTCCCGAAACCGTGCGCAAGGGCGTCGAGCAGCGGCCGCGGATGCTCGTAGTCGTTGTGGGCGTGGGCGAGCGGGGCACCGCACAACCCGGCGGCGGACAGGAAAAGGACGGCGGCAAGCAGGCGCGCGATCATGCCGCACCCTGGGCCGCCGGCCGCCCCGCCCGCAAGCCCGCGCGGGGCGCCGCTTGACTCCGCCCCGCGGCCACAGGTTCGATTGATATTGATGCTGAATAGCTATTCAGACGACCAACTCCGCCTGCTGGCCCGGCTCTATTACGTGGACGGGCTGGGGCAGGCGGAGGTGGCGCGCCTGGCCCGGGTCTCGCAGGCGAAGGTCTCCCGGCTGCTCGCCCTCGCGCGCGAGCGCGGCATCGTGCGCATCACCGTCGCGGACTACGACCCGCGCCGGGGCGACCTCGAGGCGGAACTCCGCCGCCGCCTCGGCCTCGCCGAGGTCGTGGTGATCCGCACGGCCGGGGGCGATGTCCGCTCCGGCACGGGCCACTTCGGGGCCGAGGCCGTCGCCGCCCTGATCCGCCCCGGCGACATCGTCGCCCTCGCCGGCGGCCGCACGCTGCAGGCGCTCGCCCCGCATCTGCCCGCCGATCCGACGCGCCGGCCCGTCATCGTGCAGGCGATGGGCAGCGTCGCGCCGGGCGCCAGCGCACATGACGCGCAGGAGATCGGCCGCGTGGTGGTCGGGCGGCTCGGCGGCTCGTTCCTCGCCCTCAACGCGCCGGCCTTCATCCCCGACAAGCGGACCCGCGACACGCTCGTCGCGCTGGAGCAGGTGCGAGCGGTCCGCGATCATCTCGCCCGCGCCCGGCTCGCCCTGGTGGGCGTCGGCACGCTCGTGAACTCCGTCTTCGTGGAGCGCGGGACCCTGGACGCCGCGATGCTGGCCGGCCTCGCCCGCGCCGGCGCCGTCGGGGAGATCTGCGGCCGTTTCTTCGACGTCCGGGGTCGAGAGTGCGCCACGGTATGGCGCGACCGCGTGATCAGCGTCGAACTCGCCCGCCTGCGCCGCATTCCGCTCGTCGTGGCGGTCGTTTCCGGTTCCGACCGTTCGGCCGCGATCCTCGCCGCGGTCCGCGGCGGACTGATCAAGGGGCTCGTCATCGACGAGGCGGGCGCCGCGGCGCTGCTGGCGGCGGCCGCCAACCCATCGACTCGTCCATGAAAAGACTCACCGCCCCCGCTCACGCCCTCGCCCTCTTGCTGCTCGCGACGTTCCTCGCCGCCGAGCCCGCGGCCTGGAACATCCGCGACCACCTGCCGCGGGAGGATATCGTCGTGCAGGGGCACCGCGGCGTCGGGAACCTCGCCGAGGAGAACACCGTCGAGGCGTTCGAACTCGCGTGGAAGCTGGGCGTGATTCCGGAGGCCGACCTGCGGATCACGCGGGACGGCGTGATCGTTCCGTTTCACGACAACAACTTCGCCCGGGTGGTGAAGGACGCCCCTCCGGAGTTGAGGAAAAAAGGCGTGAAGGACCTCACCTACGCCGAGCTCTCGCAACTCGACGTCGGCGCCTACAAGGGCGAGGCGTTCCGCGGCCGCCGGGTGGTGCCGATGGCGACCATCTTCGGGCTGATGCAAGGCCGGCCCGGACGTCGCCTGTACATGGACATCAAGAGCATCGAGTTCCCGCGGCTCGCCGCCGAGGTGCGGAAACACGGCCTCGAAAAACAGGTGATCGTAGCGTCCCGCAAGGTCTCCGAGTTGCGCGCGTGGAAAGCGCTCGTGCCGGAAGCCGACACACTTCTGTGGATGCACGGCAACGAGACCGAGCTGCGCCGCGATCTCGAGGAACACCGCGCCGCGAGGTACGCGGGCATCACCCAGCTGCAGATCCACGTTTACCCCAAGGAGACCAAGGACACGTGGGCGCCCCCGACCGACCCCAGCCCGCCGGACAATCCCTTCCGGCTTCGCAATGCCTTCCTCCTGGAGGTCGGCCGCGAATTGCGCGCGCATGGGGTGCTTTTCCAAGTCTTCCCCTACACCGACAGCGGTTCGGTCTACGCCCAACTTCTCGATCTGGGCGTGATGTCGTTCGCCACCGATCACCCCGACATCTGCCTGCGCGAGATCCGCGCCTATTACGACCGCCGCCCCGCCGCCGGCCGGCCCTGACCAGCCATGACCGAACCCACCCGTCTGACCCTCGCGGAAGCGCTCGCCTCCGCGCGGGAAACCCGCGACCTCACCCTCGGACGCGGCGTCGTGAACCAGACCGCCGCCATCTTCGCCCGGCATTTTCCCGGACGCACGGCGGTGATCATCACCGATGGCAAGAACCTCGATCGCGCGGCGACAGCGGTCGAGGCGTCCTTCGCCACCGCGGGCGTCGCCCGGCGACCGGCCTTCGTCTATCCACAGAACAGTCTGCAGGCCGAGTCCCGGCAGGTCGCGGCGCTGGAGGAGTCCCTCCGCGCCCACGACGCGGTACCGGTCGCGGTGGGCTCGGGGACGATCAACGACCTCGTGAAGCTTGCGGCGCACCGCGCCGGGCGCGAGGCATACCTGTGCGTGGCGACGGCCGCCTCGATGGACGGATACACGGCCTTTGGCGCGTCGATCACCCATGAAGGCGCGAAGCAGACGTTCAGCTGCCCGGCGCCGCGCGCGGTGGTGGCGGACCTCGACGTCATCGCGGGGGCTCCGCCCGAGATGACGGCCGCGGGCTACGCCGACCTGCTCGCCAAGGTGACCGCGGGCGCGGACTGGATTCTGGCCGACGCCTTGGGGGAAGAGCCCGTCGATCCGCGCGCGTGGGCGATCGTGCAGGGCGGCCTGCGGGACGCACTCGCGGATCCCGAGGGCGCCCGCCTCGGCCGGGTATCGGCGATCGGACCATTGACGGAAGGCCTGATGCTCGGCGGCTTCGCGATGCAGTGGTCGCGCACCAGCCGGCCCGCCTCGGGCGCCGAACACCAATTCAGCCACCTCTGGGACATGGAGCACCATGTCCACCGCGGGGAGGCGCCCTCGCATGGGTTCAAGGTCGGTTTGGCGACGCACGCCGTCACGCGCCTCTACGAGGCGTTGCTCGCGGAGGATTTCGGCTCGCTGGACATCGACGCCGCGGTCCATGCCTGGGCGGTCTCGCCGGTGAACAACGAGGCGGCGATCCGCGCGCGCTTCCACGGCTGCGACTTCGTGGAGACGGCGGTCACGGAAGCGCGGGCGAAGGCGATCGAAGCGCCACCACTCCGCACGCAGCTGCAGCGTCTGCGCGAAGAATGGCCCGCGATCCGGTCCCGCCTACGTTCACAGCTGCTCCCGGCGGAGGAAGTGAAGCGCCGGCTGGCCGACGTCGGCGCGCCGACCGAACCCGAGGAAATCGGGCTCTCCCGCGCGCGCCTCCGCGACACATTTCTCCGCGCCTTCCACATCCGCCGGCGCTTCACCGTGCTGGACGTGGCGGTGCGCACGAACCGCCTGGAGTCATGGCTCGACCGTATCTTCGGACCCGGGGCGGTGTGGGCCACGGAAGAAAACCGGAAAGGCCGAGCGGAATAAGGACCACGGGGACAACCGCCGATGGACTCGGATAAACACGGATGAGGAGAACATGGTCCGCCGTGGCCGGAGCCGGGCGACCCCGGCCTGGACGTGAACCGCGACCGCCGAATGCGGTTCGGAACCGTCCGGGGTTCACCACGGATTTCACCGATCGCGCAGACCCGTGCGACGATGGCGCCTTGCGGCGGCGACCTGGATTCCCGCCCCCCAGATTTTTCCGGTCCTCCGCTACCTTCGTCTGCTCCTGTGCTCCAGCTCGGGTCGTCAGGAGGAGCCGAAGCCCGCGGACCCCATAACCCCAAGATGAAAATGAACACCCCCGCCGGATCGCCTGCCACCACCGAGGAAACCTCCGCCACCGCGCGGCTCTTCCGCACGTGGCAGGTGCGCACCTTGATCGGCACCATGTTCGGCTACGCGGCGTTTTATTTTGTCCGCAAAAACCTGAGCTTCGCGATGCCGGCGATGCAGTCGGATCTCGGGATCTCCAAGGCCGACCTCGGGATCTTCCTCACGTTGCACGGACTGCTTTACGGCGTCTCGCGCTTCGTGAACGGCATGTGGGCCGACCGCGCCAACGCGCGCTACTTCATGGTCGCCGGCCTGCTCCTCTCCGTCGGCGCCAACGTCTTCTTCGGCTTCAGCTCCACGGTGCTGCTGCTCGGCGTGGCGTGGATGATCAACGGCTGGGTGCAGGGCATGGGGTTCCCGCCGTGCTGTCGGCTGATGACGCATTGGTTCCGCCCGGAGCGCCTCGCCTCGACGATGTCGATCTGGAACACCTCGCACTCGATCGGCGCGGCGCTCGCGAGCGTGGCGTGCGGGTATTTCGTGCTGCTCGGCTGGCGCTGGTGCTTCTTCGGCCCCGCGATCCTCTGCACCGCGGCGGGGCTGATCCTGTTCATCCTGCTGCGCGACACGCCTTCGTCGGTCGGCCTGCCCGAGATCCGCGGCGACGAGCGGCCGGTCCCCGCGCCCGGCCCGGAGGAGAAAGCCGAGCACAAGGCTTTCGTGCGACGCCACGTGTTCGCCAACCCGTTCATCTGGTGGATCTCCCTGGCCAACTTCTTCGTCTATATCCTGCGGTTCGCGGTCCTCGATTGGGGTCCGACGCTGCTGAAGGAAATGAAGCACTTCCCCGTGCAGCAGACCGGCTGGATGGTCGCCGCCTTCGAAGTGTCGGGGATCGTCGGCATGCTGCTGGCCGGCTGGATCACGGATCGCGTGTTCGGCGGCCGCGGCTCGCGCACCTGCGTCTTCTGCATGATCGGCGCGGCGGCGGCGCTGACGCTCTTCTGGCTCGGAGCATCCACGCCAGCCGCGGCGACCGCGCTCCTCGCGGCCGCCGGCTTCTTCATCTACGGGCCGCAGGCTTTGATCGGCATCACCGCCGCCAACCTAGCCACGAAGCGCGCGGCCGCGACCGCGGCCGGTTTCACCGGCCTGTTCGGCTACGCCAGCACCATCGTCTCCGGCTGGGGCCTCGGTCTGCTGGTGGAGAAAGCCGGCTGGCACACCGCGTTCGGGGCCCTGCTGGGCATCGGCGCCCTCGGCACCTTCATGTTCATCCTCGCCTGGCGAGCCCCGGCCCACGGCTACGGTAACACCCACTCCTCCGCCGTCTGAATGAGCACCTCAGCTAAATCCACCCCGGACATCCGTCCGGAAACCCGGACCCGCCTCCGCGCCATCCGCCATCTCGCGCTCGACATGGACGGCACCATCTACAGCGGCGGGACGCTCTTCCCGTTCACCCGCGGCTTCCTCGACCGGATGCGCGCCCTCGGCATCGGCTGCACCTTCCTGACCAACAACCCATCGAAGAGCTCGGCCGACTACCTCGCCCACCTCAATCGACTCGGCATCCCCGCGGGGCCCGACGAACTGTACACATCGGCGCAGGCCACCATCGACTGGCTGCGCGCGCACCGTCCGGAGGCGCGCCGGCTGTACATCCTCGGCACCACCAGCATGCAGGGGCAGTTCGTCGACGCGGGCTTCACGCTCGCGGCCGACGATCCCGCCGACACCCCCGACGCCGTTGTGGTCGGTTTTGACCTCACCCTCACCTACGCGCGTCTCTGCCGCGCCGCGTGGTGGATCCAGAGAGGAGCCTTCTACGTGGCGACCAACCCCGACCTCGTCTGCCCGACGGACCAACCCACGGTGCTCGTCGACTGCGGCGCGCTCTGCGCGATGTTTCAGGCCGCCACCGGACGCTCCCCCGACCGCGTCTTCGGCAAACCCGATCCGTCCATGCTCGACGGCATCCGAGCCCGCCACGGACTCGCCGCCGCCGAGATCGCGATGGTCGGCGACCGGCTTTACACCGACGTCCTGATGGCCCGCCGCGCCGGCGCGCTCGGCGTGCTCGTCCTCACGGGCGAAGCCACCGCTGGGGACGCCGCGCGTTCCGCCGAGCCACCCGACCTCACCCTGCCGAGCCTCGTGGAACTCGGCGACCTGCTGGCGGCTTCCCGGGCATGAGCACCCTTCGCTCCTCCTCGCTCCAAGTTCTGACGGGCGGTCCCCTCGATCTCCTCGTCGTGGGCGGCGGCATCGTCGGCGCCGGCGTGGCGCGTGACGCCGCCTTGCGCGGCCTGCGGACCGGCCTCGTCGAGCAGCACGACTTCGCGGAAGGCACTAGCAGCCGTTCCACGCGCCTCCTGCACGGCGGATTGCGCTACCTGGCGCAGGGCAACGTCGGCCTCGTGCGGGAAGCGAGCATCGAGAAAAAGACGATCCACCGCATCGCGCCCCACCTCGCGCAGCCCCTCGCCTTCATCTTCCCGGCCTTCACCGGAAACGGAACCCCGCTCTGGCAACTCCGGATCGGGGTGAAGATTTATGATCTCTTGTGCGGGGGTGGAAACTTCGAGCCCTCGCGCGGACTCTCTCTCGCCGAAACGAAACGCCTCCTGCCCGCGCTCCGCATCGAAGGCCTGCGGGGCGCCGTGCGTTATTTCGACGCTCTCACCAACGACGCCCGCCTCGTCATCGACACGCTACGATCGGCCCGCCGCGCCGGCGGCGCGGTGCTCAACTATGCACGTCTCGAGGAGGCCCGCCGCGCCGGGAGCGAGTGGCGAACGACCGTGCGCGATATCCTCACGGGCACCTCTCACGAGGTGCGCACCCGCGCCATCGTGAACGCCACCGGCCCGTGGTCCGACGGCCTGCCGCACAGCGCCGTGAAACTGCGGCTCACCAAGGGCATTCACCTCGTCGTTGATCAGGCGAGACTGCCCGTACCCGACGCCGTCGTCGTCACCGAGGGTAAACGTATTCTCTTCGCCATCCCGTGGGCCGGACGCGTGGTGCTCGGGACGACCGACACCGATTACCGCGGCCGGCCGGAGGATGTCGCGGTGGAGCCGGCCGACACCACGTACATCCTGCGCGCCGTCAACACGTGGTTCCCGGGTGCGGCGTTAAAGGAGTCCGACGTGATCAGCAGCTGGGCGGGCCTCCGTCCCCTGGTGGCGAATCCGGACGGGACGCCCTCCGACATCTCCCGCGCCCACGAGATCCGCCGCCCCGAGGCGGGCTGGTGGGATATCACGGGGGGGAAACTCACCACCTACCGGCTGATGGCCGAACAAGCGGTGAACGAGGTGGCCCGCGAACTCGGCGCCGCGGTGCCGCCGAGCCGGACCGCGCGGGAGCCGCTGCTCCCGTCGGCCGAAGTCACGCCGTACAGCGGCGTGGCGCCCGCGCCGTTCACACGCGAGGCGGTGCGTCACTACGTCGAGAACGAGTGGGCGGTGCGGCCCGACGACGTGCTGGTGCGCCGCGGCGGGTGGGTTTACCACGACGGCCCCGACGACGTGCGCCGCGAACAGGTCACCCGCTGGATGACGGAGGCGGGATCCTGAGGAAAACGGGAGATAACCGAGGCAACGGAGGAGGCTGAGCCGAGCTGGGAAATCGGCAGTTCGAGTTTGCTGCGTTTGGAACCGCCCTCTGACGGCGAGCTCACGTAATCATCCGAGGCAAACAGCCGCGGCTACCTCGGCGGTTCCGTGGCTTCCTTCGAAGCCGTGGGGCGCCTCCGTTTTCTCCGTTCGCTCCTGTTGAATTGATTTTCACAGGAGGAAACAGAGGCAACGGAGCTTGAGCGCTTCATCATCTCCCACGTCTTCCCAGTCCCATCCGTCTCCGAAGTCTTCCGCGTGTCCGTGCCGGCCGTGTCCCCGTTTGGAGCTGTCCGGTCGCGGCTCAGCCGCTGATCCAACCCAGTCCGGCGCGCAGCCAGAGCGGGATGGTGAGTATACCGACGGCGGTGGTGCCGACGACGATCTGCACGGCGGTACGCGGATGCCCGCCGTAAAGCCGCGCGAGGATGACGGGCACCATCGCGGAAGGCATGGCGGCCTGCACG
>CAXRGI010000376.1:0-10147 GCA_964229935.1 Opitutales bacterium | reverse complement strand
CAAAACCTGCCGAGTCGCGCCGCCCCGATGCGAGGCAATTGTTTGGCCGGGCCGGCTCCGCTCCCTTTGCGGAACCGCTCTGCGAAGATCGCGGGCCGGGAACTTACGCGGCTTCAGCCGCGGCCACACCCAACAGGTTTTGGCCGAGCATGAGGCCGGTGCCGCCGACGCCGCTTCCTCTGATCCGAGCGCGTTAATGTCGTATAACCGCTTCTACGATCGCCCACCGTGGAAAACAAAAAGGGCGCCTCGCGGGCGCCCTTGGAAAACGAACTGCGCCGGATCCCGGCTCAGACCTCGTATGCGGGGAGCGACTTGTCGATCCGCACCTTCTCGAGGCGGGCGAACACCGGCACCCCGGCGTCGTGCGGAACCGCGACTTCGCCCTGAATGAGCGGTTGAGCGTAGCGCAGGAACTGGAAGTTCATGCTCACGCCGTCCTCGTTGATCCACTCGCGGGGCAGCTTTTTCACCGAGTTTGCCACCTCGCTCAGCGGTGCCAGACCCGTCTCGGTCGTGTACTGCTCGCCGTCGCCGCGGAGCAGCGTGACCATCTTGTCGGTCTCGCCGTTGATGGCGGCCTCCACGGCAGCCTGGCCGGCGCGGAAAGCCTCGTCGACGTCGGTCTTCGAACCGGCGTGGGACGCGCAGCGCTGCATGATGCCGGGCTTGGCGACGCGGACCTTAACGCCCGGGAGATTGCCTCCGAGGATCTCAGCGAGGGCATCGCCGGCGCCCCCCAGCTGGGCATGGCCGAAGGCGTCGGTCTGCGCGTTGGCGGCGAGGTAGTTGCCGTCCGTGTCGACGAGCCCCTCGGCCACGACGATCAGGCAGTACTTCTCGCGCTTCAGCACGCGGCGGACTTCCTCGAGGACCTTCTCCTGGTTGAAGGCGACCTCGGGCAGAAGAATGAGGTGGGGCGGGTCGTGCGGATGGTCGCGGCGCTTCGCGAGGGCGGCGCCGGCGGCGATCCAGCCGGCACTGCGGCCCATGACCTCGATGATGGAGACGAGGTCGCCCTGGCCCATGGCCTCGTTGTCGCAGGCGAGCTCGCGCACGGTGGTGGCGATGTACTTGACGGTGCTCGCGTAGCCCGGGGTGTGGTCCGTGATGGGCAGATCGTTGTCGATCGTCTTCGGCACGCCGATCACCCGCAGCTCGTAGCCCTGCGCCTGCGCGAGCTTGGAGATCTTGTCGGCGGTATCCTGGGAATCGTTGCCGCCGATGTAGAAGAAATAGCGGATGTTATGGGCCTTGAAGACCTCCAGCACGCGCTCGAAATCCTGCTGCTTCTTGAGCTTGTACCGGCAGGTGCCGAGGGCGGCGCCGGGAGTGTGCTTGAGGGCGCGGATCTGCTGCTGGGACTCGGCCGCGAGATCGATCAGGTCCTCCTGCAGGATGCCGAGCACCCCGTTCAGCGAGCCGTAGATCTCCTCGATGCACTCGTGGTTCAGGGCCTCGTTGATGATGCCCGCGACGCTGGCGTTGATGACGGAGGTCGGGCCGCCGGATTGGCCAACCAAGACGTTTCCTACGAGTTCAGCCATGACTGTGTGTGGTAAAGGGTTGTTGCGGACGTGAACGAGGAGGAAAGCCCCCCGTGCGCGGAGCTGGCAAACCCAAATTTCCCGCGGAGCGTCCGCCGGCTTTCCCCGACGTCAAAACGGTCGCGCAAACCCCGCGTTGCGGCCGAACCGTGGTCCGCCGCAGGCTTGAGGGATGATGGCCCCCCGGCGTCTCCTGATCCTCCTCGCGCTCCTGCCCGCCGGGGTTTTCGACCATTCCGTTTTTTCCGCCACCCCGCGGTCGCCGGACGACCTCACACCCCTTGTGGGCGACGGCTATCGCGGGATTTGGTACATGAACCAGCCGCTCAAGGATGAGCATCGCTACAAGTACAGCGGCGGGTTCGCGACCTACCCGCAGCAGCATGTGCCGATCGCGATCCACTCGCCGGAGCGGGGGCGCACCTACTTCGTGTTCGGCGGATCGGCGGGAAAGGTGTCCGAGCGCGGCGACGAACTGGAGCATCTCGTCTCCTATTATGATCACGCCACCGGCACCGTGCCGCGGCCCGTGCGGATCCTGCGGAAGCGCACCGAGGACGCCCACGACAACCCGGTGCTTTCGATCGACGCCGACGGGCACCTCTTTGTCTTCTCCTCGGCCCACGGCACGTCGCGCCCGTCCTACGTCCATCGTTCCAAGCGGCCGCACGACATCACGGAGTGGGAGCTGCTCGAGAAAACCAATTTCTCCTACCCGCAGCCGTGGTATCTGCCGCGCTCGAAACGCTTCCTCTTCCTGCACACGATCTACGTGAAGGGTGAGCGCACGCTCAACTGGAAGACCTCCGCCGACGGCCGCGTTTGGAGCGCCCCTCGACTCCTCGCCCATCTGGAGATGGGTGACTATCAGGTCTCGTTTCGCGACGGGGACACCGACCGGGTCGCCACCGCCTTCGACCTCCACCCCGCCGAGGGCCGCGCCGGCAAGGGGCTCAATTACCGCACCAACCTCTATTTTGCGGAAACGCGGGACGCCGGTGCCACCTGGACCAACGCCGCGGGCGAAACCCTCGCGCTCCCGCTGCGGGAGGCTGCCAATCCCGCGCTGGTCCGCGACTACCGCCGCGAGGATCTGAGCGTTTACCTCAAGGACATCGCCTTCACCGCCGCGGGCGAACCGGTGATCCTCTACCTCACGTCCAAGGGCTTCAATCCGGGCGCCGCGTCCGGTCCGTTCCAGTGGCATACGGCGCGGTGGGACGGCCGCGCGTGGGTGTTCCGCGCCAGCGTGGCCTCCGACCACAATTACGACCACGGATCCCTTTACATCGAGGCCGACGGCACGTGGCGCATCATCGCGCCCACGGACGCCGGCCCGCAACCGTGGGGCACGGGCGGGGAAATGGTGATGTGGACGAGCCGCGATGCGGGCCTGACGTGGGAGCGCGCGCGGCAGCTGACCCGGGGCTCGCGCTTCAACCACACCTACGCGCGCAAACCCGTCGGCGCGCACCCTGACTTCTATGCGCTGTGGGCGGACGGCTCGCCGCTCGAGCCGACACCCTCCTCGCTGTATTTCGCCACGAAGGAAGGCCGAGTTTTCCGCCTCCCGACCATCATGACGGGCGCG
The DNA here is from genome assembly GCA_964229935.1 of Opitutales bacterium. Lineage (GTDB taxonomy): Bacteria > Verrucomicrobiota > Verrucomicrobiia > Opitutales > Opitutaceae > ER46. Next base: position 7,009 of record CAXRGI010000376.1, on the reverse strand, counting down.
ACGGCGAAACCGGAGCCGGTGCCGTAACGCCGCCGGTTCAGCGCAACGTGGCGGCGAGGAACGCGCGGATCTTCGCGCGGATTTCCGGCGTCGAGAACTCCCTACCGCCGTGGCCGGCGCCCGGGAGCACAACCAGTTCGGAAGATACGCCCGCCGCGCGCAGGGCCGCGTGGAGTCTTTCGCTCTGATCCAACGGGACCAGTGGATCGCGGTCCCCGTGCAGGATCAGAAACGGCGCGTCCCCGGCCGAAACATGGTGGAGCGGGCTCGCCTCGCGGGCGAGTTCCAGCCGGTCGCGCACGGGGCCCCCGAGGAGACGGGCTCCGTTGGTGCGCGCGATGTCCTCGCCGGGACGATCCGGACGGTTGGCGGGCAGCGAGGGCAGGTCGGCGGGGCCGTAAAGATCGATCACGGCGCGGACGCGGCTGGAAACGGCCTCTCCGGCGGGCGGTGTTTGCGTGCCGGCGACGGCGGCGAGGTGGGCGCCGGCGGACCCTCCGGCCATGGCGATGCGGTCCGGATCGAGGCTGTGTTTCGCGGCGTTCACGCGCAGCCAGCGCAGCGCCGCGCGCACGTCGTCGATCTGTGCGGGCCAGCGGGCCAGCCAGCTCAGGCGGTAGTTGATGCTGGCGACCGCGTAGCCCTCGGCCGCGAGCCAGGCGAGCGGCGGGTTCTCCTTGCTGCCCTTGCTCCAGCCTCCGCCGTGGACCCAGACAACGACGGGCAGAGGGGCGGCGGGGGTTTTTTCCGGCAGGTAGAGATCGAGCAGCACGTTGCCGGTCCCGGGTGTGTGGTAGGTCTGGTTGGCGACCCGCCGCACCCCGGCGGGCAGCGGTTGCCGGAAATCGCCCGCGGCTCGGAGGTTCGTTCCCTTCACCCCGGTCAGGCTGTCGCCGAGGTCGGCCCGCGCGGCGGCGACGCGCGCCTGCAGGCGGGCCACGATGTCCGGATGCGTCGCCGCCACGTCGCGCGTCTCGCCGGGATCCGAGCGCACATTGTAAAGGGAAAGCCCGATGCGCTCGACGCGGTAGCCGTGGCGGCTCGCGATGCCGCGGATGCCGGAGTTCTCGATGGAGTCGGGCTTCATGTTCGCCCAGTTCGACGGTTTGCCGCCTCGGCCGGGTTCCGCGGCCACGGTCAGATACTCGTGCGGCACATGCAGCTTCCAGTCGCCCAGCCGCACCGCGTGCAGTTCGTCGCCCGAGTAGAACCAGAACTCCTCGCGGCCGCGCGCCCCGGGCCGGCCCAGCAGGAGCGCGGAGACGTCGGTGCCGTCGGGTTTAAGCGGGGGCGGGGTCGCGCCCGCGAGCACGCCGAGCGTGACGTTGAGGTCGAGCGTGCTGAGCGGTTCGTCGCTCACCCGGCCGGCGGGCACGCGTCCCGGCCAACGCGCCAGGAATGGAGTGCGCATACCGCCCTCGAAGGTGGTGAGTTTGCCCTCCCGCAGTGGAGTCGCGAGACCCGCGTGCTCCCCGTAGGAGAGGAACGGGCCGTTGTCGGAGGTGAAGATCACAAGGGTGTTCTCCTCGAGGCCGAGCCGGCGCAGGGCCGCCAGCAGCTCGCCGACGCCCGCGTCGAGCTCCTGCACCACGTCGCCGTAGAGCCCCCGCCGGCTGGTGCCGCGGAATTTTTCCGACGCGAAGATCGGCACGTGCGGCATGACGTGCGGGAGGTAGAGGAAGAACGGCTGCTCGCGGTTGCGCTCGATGAACTCCACGGCGCGCCGCGTGAAGCGTTCGGTGAAGCGCGACTGGTCGGGGTCGGCCTCGACGACCTCCTCACCGTCGTAGAGCGGCAGCGCGGGAATGCCCTTGGTGACGGGGTGGAGCGGACCGTTGTCGTTCGAGTAGGGGATGCCGAGCCACTCGTCGAAGCCGCGTCGGGTCGGCAGGAACGGCGGCTGGTGGCCGAGGTGCCATTTGCCGAACACCGCTGTGGCGTAGCCCCTTTCCTTCAGCTGTTCGGCCAGGGTCCGTTCCTTCGTCGAGAGCCCGGTCGTGCTCGTGTGATTGAGCGCGCCGCTCATGCCGAGACGATTGGGATAGCTCCCGGTCATCAACGCCGCGCGCGATGCCGTGCACACCGCCTGCGCCACGTAGAAACTCGTGAAGCGCGTGCCCTCGCGCGCGAGTTGATCGAGGTGCGGCGTCGCGATGTCCTTCGCGCCGTAGCAGCCTAGGTCCGCGTAACCGAGGTCATCGGCGAAGATGAGGATGATGTTCGGCCGCCCGGGGGTCGCGGCCCGCAGGCCGGCGGCGAGGACGGCGAACGCGATCAGGACGACGGCCGCGGCGCGGCGCGCGAGGGGTCGGGGCTTCATGCGCGGAAGCTGGAAAACGCGTTTCCGCGAGGCGAGCGCGGAGTGCCGCGGCGGAGCGCGCGCCGGAATGGGCGTAAACGCCCGGGCGCGTCCCCGCGCGCCCGGCACTCCGGGTCAGAACGTACGGCCGTCGGCGCGCGTGCCGCAGAGCGAGACCTCCAGGCCCAGTTCCGCGGCCAGCGCGGCCTTGGTGTAAAGCGCGAGGTCCGCCTCGCGGGCGGATTTCGCGTAGGCGACCTGGATATGGTTGGCCTTGTGGCGGGCCATCATCTGGTCGCGGGAAACACCGTAGGTCACCGCGTGCATGATGGGCCATTGGACCGTGGTCTCGCGCCAGCGGCGTTCGGTTTCCTCGCGCGGCAGGGAAACGACCTTGGCGCGGCCGAGGTCCATCTTGAGCCGGCCGTCGGCCACGAAGACGCGGCTCCACACGATCTCGCCGGGCTTCGCGATCCCGCGCACGGTACCGCCGCCCAGCCGGAAATACATGGGAGGTTGGCGCAGCGAGTCGGTCCCGCGGTAGCCGCCGATGTGATGGGCGGGCGGGGCGCTGCCGGAAATGAGGAAGACCCAGACGTAGTCGTCCGTCGTCCCGCTGCGGTCGCGGTCGCCCCAGCGCAGGTCGTGCAGGGTGTTCTCGACCGGCTGGCCAAGCGCCTCGTGCACGCGGTTCGTGAAGAGTCCGTCGAGGCCGGCGCACTCGTCGACCTCGTTGAAGTGGGTGAGCGGCCGGCCCGGGCGGATGACGCGGGCGGCGGCGTTGCGCACGGGCGGCCGGTCGCTGTTGTTGAGGATGCCCTCGACGAGATCACTGGCCGGAAGCAGGTCCTTCAGGCCCTGCTGGTATTGGATGCCGATGGTCTCACAGCCGAATTCGTCGGCGATGCGCAGCGCGGCGATGTACGTTTTGCACTGCCAGAGCACCTGCCGCTCGGTGAGGTCCGTCGCCTCGTTCACGCCGAGGTGGAACTTCATGCCTTGGCGGCGCAGCCATTGGTAAACCGCGCGGGCTTCGCGGTCGCTGACATCGCGGGCCGCGGCATAGAGCGCCGACTGCGACAGGCGCTCCTTGTAGACACCGGTCGGGAACAGCAGCTCGTCGGGAATGATGGCATTGTACATGCCCATGCAGCCCTCGTCGAAGACCCCCATGATCGATTTGCGCGAGCGGAGGTCGGCGGCGATCCGGCGCGCCACCGCGCGGGCCCGCGCGGGCACGGTCGCTTCCTTGAGCGGGCGCACATGGCGGGTATCCTGGCTGACCTTTCCGTGCTTCAACCAGCTCGCCAGGCCGCGCAGGAAAAACGCGTCGGTGAAATCCTCGCTCCACAGCGTGGAGTAGCGCACGCCGGCCTTGGTGAGCGACCCGTTGAGGTTGAGCATGCCGACCAGGCCGGGCCACGTCCCGCTCCAGTTGGCGACGGTGAGGATCGGCCCCCGGTGCGAGATCAGGCCGGCGAGCACATGATGGGAGTACTGCCAGACGGCCTCGGCGACGATGAGCGGCGCCTTCGGATCGATCTTGGCGAAGACCTCCATTCCCTCCTTCTGCGAGCCGATGAATCCGTGGCGTTGCGCGGGCTTGTACGGGTGGGCGCGCACGAGCTGATAGCCGAGTCCGGCGACGGCACGGCCGAGGGCTTTTTCCATCGCTTGCTGGGCCGGCCAGCAGACTTCGTTGGCGGAGGGGCGGAGGTCGCCGCTGGCGACGAGCAGAATCTTCATGGAGGCGGGGGAGGGTCAGGAGAACGAAACCGTTTTCCCCGCCGCGTCGAGCCCCCGCCGGTTCCGCCGCTCAGCGCCCGAGCCAGCCCACCCACCAGGTGTACAGCGGGATGCCAAGGGAGAGATTGAACGGAAACGTCACGCCAAGGGCCGCCGCCACGCACATCCCGGTGTTGGCCTCGGGAATGGCGAGGCGGACCGCGGCAGGCGCCGCGATGTAGGAGGCGCTGGCGGCGAGGGTGGCGAGCACCGTGGCGCCTCCCGGGGAAAGGCCGGCCGTGAGTCCCGCCCAGCCGCCCAGCGCGCCGCCCGCGAGCGGAATCAGCAGGGCGGCCGCCCCGACCCGGACTCCGTTCCGCCGCAGCTCCGGCAGCCGGTGCGCGGCGAGCAGACCCATTTCCAGCACGAAGAACGCGAGGATCGGCTTGAACGCCCCCACGAAAAGCGGCTCGAACGGCGCGAAGCGGTCGGGGCCCACCGCCGCCCCCACCGCGATCCCCGCGAGCAGCAGGAAGACCGAGCGGTTAAGCGCGACCTCGTGCAGAATTTCCCCGTAACCGGCGGCTCGTCCGCCGGAGGCGCCGAGCCGGTGCAGGAAGATCGCCACCAGGATCGCTGGTACCTCGAGGATGACCAGCAGCACCGCCAGGATTCCCTCCGGCTGCGCGCCCGTGCGCTGGACTGCTGCCACCGCGGCCGCGAAGGTCACCGCGCTCGCCGAGCCATAATGGGCCGCGAAGGCCGCCGCATCGGCCCGGCCAAGGCGGGCCAGCCGCGACATCACCGCAAACACCCCCACCGCCATGCCCGCACCCAGACCGAGCGTGGCCAGCGCCGGCCACGCGATCCGCGCGGGATCGGCGAGCGAGAGTTCCACGCCACCCGTCAGGCCGATCGCGAGCAGCAGGTAGGTGCTGAGCAATTGATAGACCGCGTCGGGCAGCTTCAGGTCGGACTTCAGTAATCCGCCCGTGAGGCCCACGAGGAAGAAGAGGAAGAGCGGGTCGCGCAGGTTCTCGGCCCTCAGTTTTTGGAGGCTGGTAAAGCGTTTGGTCCAAGGTGAGTTGCGGAACTCAGGATGTCCTTCACCGGCCCGCCGGGACTGCGATCGATCGTGAGGGCGAAGAAGCGCACGCGGCTTCCTTTCGCGCGGCCGACTTCCTCCAGCCCGTATCGGGCGCAGGCGTCGGCCGCGACCACCGCCGGCACCGCGATGAAGCCGTGGCCCTCCGCCGCCGCGACCTTCGCGAGCGCCGCGTCATCGAATTCCGCCCGGCTCGATACGTTCAAGCCTCGCACGGACAGCCACCGGTCCAACTCGGCGCGCAGGCCCGTACCCGCGGCCGGGAGCAGCGCCGGGGCGAGGGCCAGCGATCCCGGAAAGCCCCGGCGCATCCGCGCAGCGAGCGGCGGGGCGGCGCAGAAGGAGATCTCGCTACGACCAAGCGTATGGCTGCAGACGCGGCGCCGCAGGTCGGGCGCCGCGGCCTCGTCCGTTAAAACCACGTCCACCCGTCCCGCGATGAGGAGCGCAAGGAGGTCCCCGACCTTGCCTTCGCGGCAGACCAGCCGGATTCCCGACCCGGGCGCGAGCAACGGCCGGAGAAAGCGCAGGGTCACCAGCTTTGGCAACGTGTCCGTCACCCCAACGTGCAAACGGGTGATGGCGGGGCTGGCCGGCCGCCGGAGCGCCGAGGTCAGCTCCTCTCCGAGGGAGAAGATGTCCTCGGCGTAGCGCAGCGCCGTCCGCCCGGCCTCCGTCAGCACCTTGGTGCGCCCCCGTCGGCGGAAAAGCGGCTCCCCGAGGGCCGACTCCAGCGCGCGCACCTGGGTGGAGATCGAGGCGGCGGACACCTGCAGCCTTTCCGCGGCGGGTCGGAGTCCGCCGAGCCGGGCGACCGCCTGGAAATAGCGGAGGTGGTGGAAGTTCAGCGGCGGCACGGGGGAAACACTTAGGAAAAACAGTAGAATATGAAAAGCCGTTTGTAATACCAGAAAGGTAACGAGCGTGGCATGTTCCCGGCGATGAACTCCCATACCTCCGCCCCATCCCGCGGGATTCCCGCCGAGCTTGATCGTCACCTCGCTGCGCACGGCGCGGGCGAGATCACCAGCACGTCCGCCTACATCGACCGCGGAGGCGAGCTGGTTTCGGTCGATGCGATTGCCGGCCTTCGCGCCCTGCGCGCACAGCTTGACCAAAAGGTACGCGCGCTGGAGCTGGGCTCACGTTTGCGCCGCCGTCTCGAGATCCTTTCCGCCTACTTCCATGAGGCTCGACCCCGCTCCGGGGCCGGAGACGTGGCCTACCGCGAGGTTACGTTCTCCCTGCTGTACTTCCTGAAGGGCTTCGACCGCATCCCCGACACCATTCCGGAGGTCGGTCTTCTCGATGATGCCATGATCGTGCAGTTCGTCTTCGAGCGGCACGCTGTCGCGCTTCGCGCCCATGTGCTGCGCCGCGGTCGCGCCTGGCCGGTCGACCTTTGACCGGTTCCTGTCGGGTTTGCGCTCCGGTGCCGTTTGCTGTCGGGTGCCGGGGTGCATCGTCCGTTCCGGATCGTCTCCTTCTCCGCCGAGCCGCTCGACATTCCTCTGCTCGAGCCGTTCGGCATCTCCGGTGGCGCGCAGGCCGCGGCCAACAACGTCCTCGTTGGGCTCGAGCTTGACGACGGCTCGCGCGGCTGGGGCGAGGCGGCCCCTTTGCCGCCGTACAACGGTGAAACCCAAGGTCAGGCCTTGGCCGCCCTGAAGGGGGCGCGATCTTGGCTCGAGGGTTGGTCCGGCTCCGACTGGCGTTTACTCGCGCGTGAGTTCCGCTCCCGCGGTGGCGGGGCCTGCGGTTCCGCGCAGTGCGCCTTCGAGACCGCGCTCGTCGATGCCCTTGCGCGCCGCGCCGGCGTCCCCCTGTGGCGTTTTCTCGCCCACGGCGACGCGGCGGAGCGTGCGGCGCGTCCCGATGCG
>CAXRGI010000375.1:0-5580 GCA_964229935.1 Opitutales bacterium | reverse complement strand
CGCTAAAGGAGATCGGCGGCCAGTTCGGCGAGGCGCGAGCGCTCGCCCTTGGTGAGCTTCACGTGCGCCGCGATGGCCTGGCCCTTGAGGCGGTTGTGGCAGTAGACGAGCCCGTTGCTGCGCGAGTCGACGTAGGGGTTGTCGATCTGCGCGGGGTCGCCGATCAGGACGATCTTCGAACCCTCGCTGATGCGCGTGATCACGGTCTTCACCTCGTGCGGGGTGAGCTGCTGCGCCTCATCAAGGATGAAGAACCGCCGCGCGATGGAGCGCCCGCGGATGAAGGCCAGCGCCTCGATCTCCACCATGCCGCTCCGCAGCAGGCGCTCGTAGGGTTTCATCGCCGGGCCATGGCCGCCGCCCGACGAGGAAGCGTGAGCCGGCTGCGGCGAGGTCATCGCCGACAGGAAATGGGCGTCGTGCTTCTTCTGTTTCTTCTTCGAAACCTTCTTCGCGGCGAACTGCGGATCCTTAGGCGGCTTCGAAGGGATCAGCACCTCGAGCGCGTCGTGATAGGGCTGCAGCCAGGGTTTCATCTTCTCCTCGAGCGATCCCGGCAGGAACCCGATGTCTTTACCTAGGGCGATCACCGGCCGGGAAATCGAAACTCCGTCGTAGCGCGAGTGGTCATCATGCGTCTGGTGGAGCGCGCAGGCGGTCGAGAGCAGCGTCTTGCCCGTGCCGGCCTTTCCGAAGCACGTGACGATCGCGATGCTGTCGTCCAGCAACGCATCCATGAAAAACTGCTGCTCGAGGTTGCGCGCCCGGATGGGGATGCCGCCCGGCGCCTTCACGAAATCAGGGAGCCGCAGGCGCCGCACCGAGCCGTCGCCGCCGTAGCGGGCCGGCATCGTCTTACCCTCCTCGGAACGCAGCAGGACGTACTCGTTCAGGTAAAGGGGCTTCGCCACCAGCGCGCTGAGTTCGAACGCACCCTCCGAGCAGAAGCGCTGCAAGTCGTAGATCGTGACCGGAATCTCGCGGTAGCTCGACTCGTCGTCGGCCGCCGGAACCTTGTCGTTGAGGTAATCCTCCGACTCGAGGCCGACCGCCCTCGCCTTAAGCTGCACGTTCACGTCCTTCGTCACGAGGATCGTCGGCGGCGGGTAGCTCTCCTGCACAAAAAGCGCCGAGGCGATGATGCGGTTATCCTTCTTCGAAAGATCCGGCAGCACCGCCCGCAGCCGGTCGAGCGCCGGGGAGCGGGCCGAGGGGTCGGCAAGGTAGGGATTGATGATGATCGAAAGCGTGCCGCCGTTCTCGAGTTCCACGCCTTCGTGCATGGAGCGGGTGTCGGGCAACAGCTCCTGCAGGATGCGGTGGACGCGACGGGCGTTGCGGCCGCGCTCGGTGGACTGCTCGGCCTTGATCGCGTCGAGCTCCTCGAGCACTTCCACGGGGATCGCGAGGTTGTTGTCCTCGAACTTGAAGACGCACTGCGGATCGTGGAGGAGGACATTCGTGTCCAGCACGAAGGTCTTAACCTTGGCCGATACCTTTAACCGCGAGAGGGGGGCCTTGGCCCCACGGTGGGTTTCCATCGGTGGTTTGTGAGTAACCTGCGAACAACTGAGGGCGGGGCGCCGCGGTTGTCCATTCCGGATTTCGTCCGTCACCGGATCGTGACTCCCGGCTCCCGCGCTTGAATCCGCCTCGCCGCGCGTCGAGTCTTCCCGCGCGCATGCATCTGGACCCGATCAAGGCCGAGCTCCTCGCCTCCTATCGCAGCCTGGGCGGTATCAACCACGTCGACGGCGTCAACCTGCCCTCGCAGGAGTCGGTGAACCAGCTCGCGGCCGACTGCATGCACCTGCTATTCCCCGGCTACTTTGAGGAGTCGGCTCCCACCGAGGAAAGCCTGCCCCTCCTGGTCGACGGCCTCCTCGCCCGCATCGACCGCCGGCTCCTCGCGGAGGTTGAGAAGTGCCTGCGATTCGCAAAGGTCCCGGATGCCCCGGCCCGGGCCCGCGAGGTGACGACCGCCTTCCTCCGCCAAGTCCCGGGCGTGCGCGCGCTGGCGAAGACCGATGTCGATGCCGCCTACGCGGGCGACCCCGCGGCGCGCAGCGTCGAGGAGATCATCCTCGCCTACCCCTGCGTGCTGGTGATCTCGCTGCAACGCCTCGCCCACGTGCTCTACCACCTCAGCGTGCCGCTGCTGCCGCGCATGCTCACCGAGTACGGGCACGAGCGCACCGGATGCGACATCCACCCGGGCGCCCGGCTCGGCAGCCACTTCTTCATCGACCACGCGACGGGGGTTGTGATCGGCGAAACCGCGACGGTCGGCTCCCATGTGAAGCTCTACCAGGGCGTCACGCTCGGCGCGAAGTCGTTCGACCTCGATCCCGCGGGCAACCCGGTGAAGGGGGTGAAGCGGCACCCCGACATCGGCGATCACGTCACCATTTACGCGCACGCGACGATCCTCGGCGGTGACACCCAGGTTGGCGCCCACTCGATCATCGGCTCCAACGTTTGGCTGATGCGATCGATCCCGGAGCGCACGGTGGCCTACTTCAAAGGCGACAATCTCGTGGTGCGCTCGCGCGCGGCGGACGACTCGCTGGTGGGCCGCGGCCCGGGGCCGGAGCATCCGCACGACTGCGGGTTATGAACACGCCAGACGCGGCCGACTGGAAGGTGCGGCGCATCTTTATTTCCCCCGGCCACAACTTTTTCGGCCGCCACGCAAAACCCGCCGGCAACCATCCGACAGTTGAAGTCGACTCCGTGGAGTGCGTGGCGGGCCGCGGACTGCGCGGTGACCGCTTTTTCGGCTACCGACCCGATTACCGCGGACAGGTGACCTTCTTTGCCGAGGAAACGTTCGCGGAACTCTGCCGCGAACTGGGTCTGCGCGCCGCTTCGCCTGGCGCGCTCCGGCGCAACGTGATCACCGCCGGTGCGGACCTGAACGCCTGGATCGGACGTCGTTTCGCGCTACAGGGCGTGGAGTTCGAAGGCGTCGAGGAATGCCGGCCCTGTTATTGGATGGACCGAGCCCTTGGCCCAGGGGCCGAAAAGTGGCTGCGCTCTCGGGGCGGGCTGCGGTGCCGCGTGCTCAGCGACGGCTGGCTGCGGCGCGATGCCGCCGGCGGCTCCGCTCAGATGTAGTACATCGTGTCCGGCTCGCGGGACGCGATTTGGTCGAACGTCACCGCGCGCGCCTTCGCCTCGATGTCCGCAGCGATCTCCATCCACACCTGCCGCATGCGTCGGCCGCTCCGGCCGGAGTGGTTGCCGCTGAGCTGGAGGCAATGCCCGTCGACCGCGATGAGCACATCAAGGACCGAGATTTCCTCCGGGGGCCGCGCGAGGGTGTAGCCGCCGCGGCTGCCGCGCCGGCTCCGGATGAGGCCGTGGTTGCGCAGCTTGAGCAGGATCTGTCCGAGGAAATTGGCCGGAACCGCCTCGATCTCGGCCAAGTGCTCGATGCGCGCGAGCTCTCCGGAGCCATGCAGGCGCGCAAGCTCCGCCATCACGCGGCAGGCATAGTCGACTTGAACGGAAACCTTCACAGCCGATCAAATGACGTACTCAGCACCCTCAGGTCGAACAAACTCCCGCGGCTCATCGAGCAACCCGGCGGCGACCGTCGCATGGGTGCCCGGCTCGATGAGAATGAACGAACCCGTGAGGCGGTTGCGGGCGTAGGCATCGAAGAAAAGGGGCTGCGCGGTGCGCAGGCGGATTTCGCCGATGTCGTTCATCGCGAGCGAGGCCGGTGCCGCGGCGGGCTCCAGGGTCGCGAGGTCCAGGCGGTTCAATAATTCGGGCACGACCACGGGCACCGTCTGCGTCGTGTGCTTCAGCAGGAATTTCCGGCCGGGCTGCAACGCCCGCGGGTGCATCCAGCAGACACGCGCGGTCAGGTCGCAACCGGCGCCCGGCGGGTGTTCCCGACCGATCACCATACCGCCGCGACCGAGATCGACATCGTGCTCGAGCACCACTGTCACCGACTGCGGGCAAAAGGCCTCCTCAACGGCGCCGTCGTAGGTCCAGATTTCCTTCACCTTGGAGATGAGGCCGGAGGGCAGCGTCACTACCTCCTGGCCCCGACGAAGGACCCCGCCAGCGATCTGACCGCTGTAACCACGGAAATCATGGAGTGAGGCGTCACGCGGGCGGTTTGGCCGGTTTACCCACTGCACCGGCAGACGCAGGCCGGCGAGGTTCCAGTCGCTCGCAACGTGCACCGTCTCGAGGTGGCCGAGGAGCGTGGGACCACGGTACCACGGGGTATGGGGGGATGCTTCCACCACGTTGTCGCCGTTAAGCGCGCTCATCGGGATGAAAGTCACGTCCTGGATGCCAAGGCGCGGCAGGAATTCCTCGAACTGCGCGCGGATCTCGCGGAAGCGCTCCTCGCTCCAGCCGACAAGGTCCATCTTGTTCACGGCCACCACGAGGTGCGGGATGCGCAGGAGCGCGGCGATCGCGGTGTGGCGGCGGCTTTGCTCGATGACGCCGGCGCGGGCATCGACCAGCACGATGGAGAGGTTAGCCGTCGAGGCGCCCGTCACCATGTTGCGCGTGTACTGCACGTGGCCCGGGGTGTCGGCGATGATGAACTTGCGCCGCGGTGTGGCGAAGTAGCGGTAAGCCACGTCGATCGTGATGCCCTGCTCGCGCTCAGCGCGGAGGCCGTCGGTGAGATTGGCGAGGTTGATGCCTCCGCCTCCGGTGAGGTCGGCGGAACGTTCCAGCGCCTCGATCTGGTCCTCCATGAGCGACTTTGAGTCGTACAGGAGACGGCCGATGAGGGTGGATTTGCCGTCGTCGACGCTACCGCAGGTGTTGAAACGCAGAATGTCGACCGGCGGAGGACGCATGGGGACGGGCGCGAGATGTTCTTCGGTGTACACGGGAGAAACGCAGACGGGGCTCAGAAATAACCGGCCTTCTTCCGGTCCTCCATCGCGGCCTCGGAGGCGCGGTCGTCGGCCCGGGAACCGCGCTCAGTGACGCGCGCGGCGGCGATTTCGGCGATGATGTCGTCGACCGTGGAGGCGCGGGATTCCACGCAACCGGTGCTGATGATGTCCCCGATCGTCCGCACACGCACGACGAGCTCGCGGACCTCCTCATTGGGACGCGGCGGCACGAGATCGTTAAACGGCAGCCACTGGCCGCCCCGCCGCACGCATCGGCGCTCGTGGCTGAAGTAGATCGAAGGCACCTCGAGGCGCTCGCGGCGGATGTACTCCCAGACGTCGAGCTCCGTCCAATTGCTCAGCGGGAACACGCGCATGTTCTCCCCGGGGTTAAGGCGCGCGTTGTAGAGGTTCCAGATCTCGGGCCGCTGGTTCTTCGGGTCCCATTGGCCGAAAGCGTCGCGGAAACTGAAAAAACGCTCCTTCGCGCGGGCCTTCTCCTCGTCGCGACGCGCGCCGCCGATGCAGCAGTCGAAGCGGAACTCCTCAATCGCGGCGAGCAGCGTCGGGATCTGGAGGCGGTTGCGGCTGACCTCGCCGGGCGCGGGCTGGGCGATGCCACGCGCGATCGCGTCCTCCACCGTGCGCACGATCAGCCGGGTGCCGAGCTCCGCCGCGCGCCGATCGCGGAACTCGTTCA
>CAXRGI010000374.1:0-14882 GCA_964229935.1 Opitutales bacterium | reverse complement strand
GCCTTTTCCGCCGGTTCCGGCGATCGTGGTAATGACGCCATCCGGCCCGATACGGCGGATTCGCTGGCCGGTGTACTCGCAGAACCACAAGGCGCCGTCGGGGCCGCGCACGACGCCGAACGGAGTATCGAGCTTCGCTCCGTGCGCGGGTCCTCCGTCGCCGGAGAATCCCCTCGCGCCCGTGCCCGCGACGGATTCGATGGTCCAGCTGGAAGCGAGGCCGCGGGACGCCGGCAAGAGCAGCGCGGCCAGCAGGAAAAGGGTCGGGCGTGGAAGCCGGGGCATGTTCGTATTCACGCCGCGCCGGGCACGGCGTCAACGCGGTGCGTCGCGGAGGGTTGCTCCCTGTCGACCCTGAAATCCTCCGGGAGAGCGGTGATCCCCCGCGGTGGGGCGCGGATCCGCTAAAGCATCGACCCCGGCGGAAGGATTTTCTATTTCCGACTCATGAACGCTCCTCCCCGTACGCGTCGCAGGTTTGTCCGGGATGTTATGGCGGTGGCGGGCGGTGCCGTCGCGGCCGGTTCGCGGCTTCGGGCGGCTCCGGCACCCGCCTGGACGATCGGTTGCCTGAACCGACCGTGGACCAAGTGGAGCTGCGATGAGATGTTGGACGGCGTGAAGGCGGCGGGTTTCGGCGTGGTAGGCCTGCAGACCCCGACGAAGGATGATCCTTTCGTCGCTTCGACCTCCGCTGACTATCTGGCCGCGCTGAAACGGAAGATCTCCGCGCGCGGCCTGCAGGCGATCCAAGGGCGGATTCGGACACGGGACGACGGACCATGGGACGAAGCCGCGAGGGCGGACCTTCGCCGGCAGATCGAAAACGCGGCATCGCTCGGCCTCGGCACGCTGATCAACACGGGTGTGGGTAAGCCCGCGCAGTACGATGGCTGGTACCGCGCCATGGCTTTTGCGGCGGCCTACGGCGCGGAGCGCGGCGTGAAGATCGTCACGAAGCCGCATGGCGGCGTGACCGCCGCGGCGGGGGAATTGCTCCGCTGCATCGAGCGGGTGAATCACCCTAACTTCGGTATCTGGTACGATCCGGGCAATATCGTGTACTACACGGGCCGCGACCCGCTCGCGGAGATGGAGCCGCTGCTGGGGCGAATCTCCGCGTTCACCGCCAAGGACTGTACGGCGCGCAATGGCGAGGTGATGATCCAGCTGGGCGCCGGCAAGGTGGAGTTCGCGCCGCTCTTCCGGCGGCTGCGCTCCGCCGGTTTTCAAGGCCCCGTCATGATCGAGGGCTGCGCCATCGGGGAGACGGCGGAGGCCACGACGCGAAACGCGCGGGCGACACGCGAGTTCCTCGAACGGACCCTCGCCGCGATCTGAAGTCGGGCTGCGGGCGGACTCAGGATCCCTTGGTCCGGCGCGCGCGGCGGGATCCGCGAGGCTCGATGTTCAGGTAGGTCTTGTTCAGCATCTGGCTCTCGTAGAGCTCGAGAAGCCGGACGCCCTCGCGCGGCTTCACCTGGTCTTTGCGGGTGGCGTGGTCGATCTGCGCCTTCATCTTCCGGCACAGGTCCTCCTGCTGGTACTGCACGCCCTCGATCACATCGGCGATGCGACTGCCGCTCAGCGCCTCCTCGATGTAGAACCCGTTGGGCTCGTCGTCCTCGAGGAAAACATGGACCTCGTTGACGCGTCCGAAGAGGTTGTGGAGGTCACCCATGATGTCCTGGTAGGCGCCGGTGAGGAAGATGCCCAGATAGTACGGCTTACCGTTCAGGGGGTGCAGGTTCAGGTAGGATTTGGTGTCCTGCAGGTCGACGAAGCGGTCGATTTTGCCGTCCGAGTCGCACGTGATGTCGACCAGGATGGCGTTGACCGTCGGCTTTTCGGCGAGGCGATGGAGCGGGGCGATCGGGAAAAGCTGGTCGAGGGCCCAGTGGTCTAGCAGCGACTGGAAGACCGAGAAATTGCAGACGTACTGGTCGGCTAACAGCGTGTTGAGCTCGTGGAGTTCCTCGGGCTGGTAGCCGGTCTTGCGGCCCTCGCGGGCGATCTGCTCGCAGACCTGCCAGAACAGCGACTCGGCGGCGGCGCGGTTCTCGAGGTCGAGGTAGCCGAGGTTAAAGAGGGAGAACGCCTCGTCCTTCTTCTGGACGGCGTCGTGGAAGCGCTCGAGGCGGCCGAGCTTGGTGCGGTTGCGGAGCAACTCGGCGAGGTCGTTGACGACCTTGTGGCGCACCTTGGGCTGGTGCTGCTGGCCGAGGGACTCGCGTTTGTTGATGCGCTCGAACACCTCGACGACCAGCATGGAGTGGGGGGCGACGACGGCGCGGCCGGATTCGCTGACGATGTCGGGCTCGGCGACGCCGGCCGCGGAACATACCTCGCGAATGTTAGCGACGACGTCGCGCGTGTACTCCTCCAGGGAGTAGTTCATCGACGACTCGAAGTTGGTGCGGGAACCGTCGTAATCGACGCCGAGGCCTCCGCCCACATCGAGATAACCCATCGGGAAACCCATCCGGGCGAGCTGACAGTAGAATCGGGCGGCCTCGATGACGGCGTTCTTGATCGTGATGATATTCGGGACCTGGGACCCGATGTGGAAATGGATCAGGCGGAGGGCGGACGTGAGCTTGGCGGCGCGGAGCCGCTCCACGGCGAACAGGATTTCGGCGGTGTTCAGGCCGAACTTGGCATTCTCGCCGGTGGACGTGGCCCACTTGCCCTCGCCGCGGGTCTGGAGCTTGGCGCGGAAACCGATCATGGGTTTCACGCCCGTCTCGGCGGAGAGGCGGATGATGTCGTCGAGTTCGCTCAGTTGCTCGACCACGATGATGATCTTCTTGCCTAGCTTCCGGCCCAGGAGGGCGAGACGGATGTAATCATGGTCCTTGTAGCCGTTGCAGATGATGAGGCGTTGGGCGCCCTCATGCATCGCAAGCGCGACCATCAGCTCGGGCTTGGAGCCGGCTTCCAGACCGAAATTGTACTCCTTGCCCGCGGCGACGATCTCATCGACGACCTCGCGCAACTGGTTGACCTTGATCGGGAAAACCCCGCGGTACTCACCCTTGTAGCGTTCCTCCTTGATGGCCTTGCGGAACATCTCGTTGAGCTGGACCACCCGGTGCCTCAGCAAGTCCTGGAAACGGATCACCAACGGCGCCCGCAGTCCCATGCCGACGGCCTCCTGCACGACGTCGAGAACGCGGATGGAGCGTCCGTCGAGCCGTGGTTGCACGGTCACGAGCCCGCCCTCGTCGACCGCCAGATGGCCGCCGCCCCAGCGCTTGAAGCCGTAGAGTTCTTCGGACTGGGCGGCCGTCCAGGCCGAGGATGATCTGCTTTTCAACGAGGGTTGGTCGGGCGGGGACTTATGGCTTGCTTTCGCGAGCGGCGGAACAGTTTGATGACGGCTTTCTTTTTTCAAATCACCCGCCACGCAATTCCGAAAATGTCCTCCGGCCTTTCCGTCCTTCAGATCCTCGCCCAAACCGCCGCTCCCGCCGGCCAGCCGCAACCCTCCGCGTGGGTTCAGTTGCTCCCGATGGTGTTGCTGTTCGGCGCGATGTATTTCTTCCTGATCGCGCCGCAGCGCAAGAAGCAGAAGGAGCACGAGAAAATGCTCAAGGCTCTCGAGTCCGGCGACGAGATCGTCACCAACGGCGGCATCTACGGGGTCATCACCAACGTGAAGGAGGACCGGTTTGTGGTGCGTATCGCCGACAACACGAAGATCGAGCTCGGCAAAGGTTTCGTTCAGGCGGTGGTCCGCAAGGTCAACGCCGGCGACAAGAAGTGACCCGCCTTCGCCGGTTCCCGGCCGAAGGCCGCCGGCTTTAGATGACGGGTCCCGGCCGCGTGCCGTGATCCCCAACCCCTTTTTAAACCCGAAAGATCCATGCTCAAACGCAACCTCTGGAAGCTCCTCGCGTCCCTCGCCCTGATCGGCTGGGCCGTCGCCCAGCTGATTCCCGTCCAGGACGAGCCGTTCGTCGCTTACGTCCGCACTCATGCCACCGCCAAGCAGGCGGAGTTCGCCAAGCTCCTCGATGAGGCGGCCGCGCGCAAAAAGAACCTCCAGGCGGCGAGCGAGTTCGTCGCCCTCAAGCAGATCGGCAAGGAGCGTCGTCTGGATCTCTCCCAGTACTTCCCCGAAATCCGCCTCGAGGAGTCACTGAAGAACGTCGAGAAGCGTAACGATATTCTTCTCGCCGAGCTCCTGCGCCGCTCCCGCGGCCGACTCCAGCTCGGTCTCGACCTCAAGGGCGGCGTCGCTTTCACCCTGGAAGCGGTCGATTCGCCGGGCGAGCAGCTCGATGAATACCAGCGCCAGGAGAAGCTCCAGAAGGCCATCGACATCATCGGCGCCCGCATCAACGGCCTCGGAGTCGCCGAGCCGGTTCTTCGCCCGGTCGGTCAGAACCGGATCGAAATCCAGCTCCCGGGCGTCAGCACGAAGGACAACCCCGACGTCGTCGACCAAGTCACGGCGCCCGCCCGTCTCGACTTCCGCCTGGTGCATCCGACCCTGCGCCCCGGCGCGGGCATTGAGGCGCCCGCCGGTTACGAGGTGAAGACGCTGGAGTGGGAGGGCCGCCGCGGCGAGTCCGGCGTGGAGGAGCTCTTCGTCAAGCGCATCCCCGAGATGACCGGAGAGATGATCAGCAACTCGTTCGCGCGGCCCGACCTGTACGGCAAACCCGAGGTCATCCTGGAGTTCACCAGCGAGGGCAAGAAGCGCTTCGCCGAGGTCACACGCGTGATCGCGGACATGGGGCAGCGTAACGGCACGCTGGGCCGGCTGGCCATCGTGCTCGACGGCAGGCTCTACTCCGCGCCGACGGTGCGGGAGGAGATCAACAGCGACTCCGCCCAGATCACGGGCAGCTTCACGGACCGCGAGGCGATCAACCTCGCGAACGTTCTCAATAACCCCCTCGACGTCGAGCTGCGCATCATGGAGCAGTACGAGGTCGGGCCCACGCTGGCCTCCGACGCAGTGCTCAGCGCGAGAAACTCGTTCATCGTCAGCACGCTCCTGACCATCGGCTTCATGGCCGTATTCTACACGATAGGCGGCCTCGTCGCCGCGATCGGCATGGGCGTCAACGTGCTCATCACCCTGGGCGTGATGTCGAGTATCGGTGCGACCCTCACAATGCCGGGGATCGCCGGTATCGTGCTCACCCTCGCGATGTCGGTCGATTCGAACATCCTGATCTTCGAGCGCATGCGCGAGGAGTTGAAACTGGGCAAGTCGCTCGGTGCGGCCCTCGAGGCCGGCTTCGAAAAGGCGTGGTCGGCGATCGTCGACTCCAACGTCACCACGCTGCTCGTGGCCCTCATCATGATCGCGCTCGGCACCGGTCCCGTGAAGGGCTTCGGCGTCACGCTCACCATCGGTATCTTCACGACGATGTTCGCGGCGGTGGTCGTGAGCAAACTGCTGCTTGAGGCCCTGATCCTCGGCGCCGGCACGAAGCGCATGCCGATGTTCTCCGTGCTGCAGAGCACGTCCTACGACTTCCTGAAGATGACCAAGGCGGCGGTGATCCTCACCGTGGTCGTCCTCGTGGTCGGCGTCGGTGCCCTCGTCTACAAGGGCAAGGAAATCTACGGCATCGATTTCGCGGGAGGCGACATGGTCACCCTCAATTTCGCGAAGAAGCCCGAGCTCTCCGAGTTGCGCACCGCCGCCTCCAAAGCCGGCATCAAGGAGGTGAACTTCTCATACCAGCAGCCCATCGGCACTGACCGCGAGGTACTGCGCGTCACGACTCCGTTCGACCAGGGCAAGGCGGTGGTCGCCAAGCTGCAGGCGGCGCTGCCGGCCGCGAAACTCGAGGTTGCGGGCGGAACCCGCATCGGGGCCTCCGTCGGGCGCGAGATCCAGTGGAACGCGCTCAAATCGATCGCGGCCGCGCTTGTTCTCATTCTCCTCTACGTCGCGCTTCGTTTCGAGTTCGGCTACGGTGTCGGCGCGGTGGTGGCCACGCTGCACGACCTGGTCCTGACGGTCGGCGTCTTCGTGCTCTTCGACCGCCAGTTCAACGCGTCGATGGTCGCCGCGATCCTGCTGATTGCGGGTTACTCCATCAACGACACCATCGTGGTCTTCGACCGCATCCGCGAGGAGCTGAAGAACAATCCGACCGGTTCGTTGCGCGAGGTCATCAACCGCGCCCTTAACCTCACGCTGTCGCGCACGATCATCACCGGCGGAACCACTTTCCTGACCGCCGTCACGCTGATCCTGACGACCTCGGGTGATGTGAACGACATCGCCTTCACTCTGCTCATCGGTGTCATCACCGGGACGTTCTCCTCGCTCTTCATCGCCACCCCCGTGTTCTTCTGGTGGCACAAGGGCGACCGGAAGCACGTCGAGGCGCATCACGACATCGCGCCGAAGTACGAGTGGCAGGGTTCCAGCAAGGCCTCGGAATAACTCCTCCGGGTGGGACGGCGGGCTTTTGACCGCCCCGTTTCAAGGGCCCTCCGGGGCCCGGGTGCGCCTTGGCTGGCGTCCCCACCCGATCGAGATCCATGCTCTGGAAACACGCGCCGCTGCCAGCGGCCGAGGTCGAGGACTTCAGCCGTCGCGCCGGCGTCAGCCGGGTGCTGGCCGAGCTTCTCCTGCGCGGCGGGGTCGCGGCGCCGGCGGCACCTGATTTCCTCCAGCCCGCGCTGGCCAGGCTGCAGGATCCGTTTCTCCTGCCGAATGTTGAGACCGGCTCGGCGCGTCTCGCCCGGGCGATCGCGGAGCGTGAGGAAGTCGTCGTGCTGGGGGACTACGATGTGGACGGGGTCAGTAGCACCGCGCTGTTGGTCACCGTGCTGCGGCGCTTCGGGCTGAACCCGCGTTACGTGGTGCCGCGGAGGTCCGAGGACGGCTATGGTCTTTCGCGGAGCGCGATCGACCGGGCGCTGGAGGGCGGCCGCCCCGGCCTTTTCATCGCGCTCGATTGCGGGACGAACTCCCACCAGGAGGCTGCCTATCTCCGCAGCCTCGGGGTGGATGTGCTTGTCATCGACCACCACCGTTCGACCGAGCGAACGCTCGAGGACGGTTTGCTGATAAATCCGCATGTTCACGGGGGTGCCGCGATGGCCGACACCTCCGTGCTCCACCTCTGCACCGTGGGGCTTGTTTTCAAGCTTTGCCACGGGTTGCTCAAGCGCCTCCGGGGTGAGAACCATCCCGTCGCTTTCCGGATCCGGCTTCGCGACCAACTCGATCTGGTCGCACTCGGCACCATCGCGGACCTTGTCCCGCTGCAGGGCGAAAATCGCATCCTCGCCCGCAACGGACTGCGTATTCTCGAGGCGACAGAGCGCCCGGGACTGAGGGCGTTGATGGATGT
Source organism: Opitutales bacterium (assembly GCA_964229935.1). GTDB lineage: Bacteria > Verrucomicrobiota > Verrucomicrobiia > Opitutales > Opitutaceae > ER46. The sequence goes on along the minus strand of CAXRGI010000374.1, from coordinate 7,551 downwards.
CGCCGGCGTGCGTCCCGGCAACGGTCTGACGCCGACGGACATTTCTTTCCGTCTCGGGCCGCGCATCAACGCAAGCGGCCGTCTGGCCGACGCCTCCCTTTCCGTTGATCTGCTGCTGAGCGACGACGCGGGATTCTGCGTGGCGACGGCGCGCCAGCTGGATGCCTTCAATCGGGAGCGACAGGAGATTGAGCGCGCGATCACCGACGAGGCGGAGCGGCGCATCGAGGGAGACTTTTCCGCAGATTCGGGTGTGGTCCTGTTTTCGGAAAGCTGGCACCCCGGTGTGGTTGGCGTCGTCGCCGGCCGGGTCACCCGAAAATACAACCGGCCATGTGTGGTGCTAGGTAAGGAAGGCGAGTTGGCCAAGGGGTCCGGTCGCAGCGTAGAAGGGATCAATCTCGTGGAGGTGCTGGCCTCGTGCGCGGACGATTTGGAAAGCTGGGGCGGACACCCGATGGCCGTGGGCGTGGCCCTGCCTCGCGGTAAGGTCGAGGGATTCCGGCGACGCTTCGCCGACGCCGTGCGTGCGCACTCAGGTGGGGCCCCGGGCGAAGCGTCCATCGAGATCGCCGCTTGGCTGACGCCGGAGCAGGTAACCGATCGTTTGGTCGAGGAACTCGATTCCCTGCACCCCTTCGGGCAGGGCAACCCGGAACCGGTTTTCGGTGTGCGGGGCGTTTCACTGCGGCACCCGGCCGAGGTGTTCAAGGAGCAACACTTTCGTTTCCGGTTCGAGGACGGCCGGGGACGGCCGCTTCACGGCGTCGCCTGGAAGCTCGCGGAACGTCTGCCCCCGGTGGGACAACCGATCGACCTGGCGGTGGAGTTGAAGTGGAACCACTACAACGGGCGGCGGCTCCTGCAATTGGGGCTGGTAGATTGGCGCCCCGCCCGCCGCGACACCTGAGGAGCGTTCAGCCCTCGAGGTGCAACACGCAGTAGCTGCGCTTGCCCTTGCGCAGAAGGATGTGGCGACCGAACACGATGTCGGTCTCCGTGACCACTCGGGCGTGATCAGCCACGCGGACGTTGTTGACGTAGATGCCTCCTCCTTCGAGGTCCTTACGCGCCTGCCCCTTCGAAGCACAGAGACCGCTCAGGACCAGTAATTCGATCAACGGCGATCCCCCGCCGGCGAGGCGGGAGCGTTCGAGGGATTTGCCCGGCGCTTCGGCGACAACGTCAGCGAAGTCGGACTCCCCGAGGCCGTCGAGGCTCCCCCCGAAAAGCACTTCGCTAGCCTTCAGGGCGCCAGCGAGTCGCTCCGGTCCGTGAACGAGCAGTGTCATCTCGCGTGCGAGCGCCTTCTGGGCGGCACGCGCCCCCGGATTGACGCGAAGCTCCGTCTCAAGAGCACCGACTTCCTCGGCAGAAAGGAAGGTGAGCGTCTTCAGCAGCTTGATGACGTCGGCGTCATCGGCGTTCACAAAGAATTGGTAGAAGCGGTACGGCGAGGTACGGCGTGCATCGAGCCACACGGTACCGGTGGCCGTTTTGCCGTATTTTGTGCCGTCGGCTTTGGTGAGGAGAGGGAACACGAGTCCCCAGACGGTCGCCCCGAGTTTCTTGCGGGTGAGCTCGGTGCCGACCGTGATGTTACCCCATTGGTCGGTAGCACCGATCTGCAGCTCGCAGTTGTAAGCCCGACGCAGGTGGTAGAAATCGAATCCCTGGAGCAGCATGTAGCTGAACTCCGTGTAGCTGATGCCGGATTCGCGGTCCTCCATCCGGGAACGGACGGAGTCCTTGGCGACCATTGAGTTTACGGTGATGTGTTTCCCGATGTCGCGCAGGAACTCGAGAATGGAAACCGGCGCCGTCCAGTCGTGATTGTTGACAAGACGGGCGGGGTTGGCGGTCACCTCAAAATCGAGGAACTGCGCGAGCTGCCGGCGAATGCAGGCGATGTTATGCTCGACCTGCTCCGGCGTCTGGAGGTTGCGCTCGGCGGATTTCCCCGAGGGGTCGCCGACCATCCCGGTGGCGCCGCCCGCGAGGGCGATCACCTGGTGTCCGGCCTGCTGGAACCGGCGCAGCGCCAGGAGCGGCACCAGATTGCCGACGTGCAGCGAGTCGGCCGTCGGATCAAATCCACAATAAAGCGTAAGAGGGCCCTCGTCGAGACGCCGGCCGAGGGCCTCGAGGTCGGTGCAGTCGGCGAGCAAGCCGCGCCAGCGGAGTTCGTCGAGGATGTTCATCATCAGATTTCGAGTAAACGGTCCGCGACGACTCTCGCGCAAGAGCGATTCCGGCCCGCTCAGTTTCCGAGGGTCATTGGAACAGGTTGCGATCCAGGCTGCGGTACTGGATCGCCTCGAGCAGGTGCGCCGCGGTGATCTCCTCCGTGCCGGCAAGGTCGGCGATGGTCCGGGCGACCTTGAGGATGCGGTCGTAGGCGCGGGCCGAGAGCGAGAGCCGCTCCATCGCACCTTGCAGCAGGTCGCCGAGGTCCGGCGTCAGGACACAGTGCCGGCGGATCTGCGCGTGCGACATGCGCGCGTTGACCGTAGCCGGCGTGCCTTCGAAGCGGCGTTGCTGCCGGGAGCGGGCGGTCACCACGCGCGCGCGGATCGCCGTCGATGTCTCCCCGTCCTCCGCCGCGCGCAGCTCGCTGATTGAGAGCGCGGGTGCCTCGACATGCAGGTCTATCCGATCGAGCAACGGGCCACTGACGCGGCCGCGGTAGCGCTGGATCTGCGTCGGGGTGCAGCGGCATTGGTGCCGGGAGTCGCCCAGATATCCGCAGGGGCAAGGGTTGAGGGCGGCCACCAGCATGAAGGCGCAGGGCAGGGTGACTTTGCCGGCGCTGCGTGAGATCGTCACCTCCGCGTCCTCCAAGGGCTGTCGAAGCACCTCCAGCGCCGAGCGCTTGAATTCGGGGAGTTCGTCGAGGAAGAGTACGCCGTGATGGGCGAGGGAGATCTCACCCGGCCCGGGTATCGCTCCGCCGCCGAGCAGGGCGACATCTGAAACCGTGTGGTGTGGAGACCGGAACGGACGTGCGTCCCAAGCCGCCTCTCCCGTGATGGTACGGCCGGCGGCGGAGTGGACGCTCAGGATCTCCAGCTGTTCCTCGGTTGTGGGCGGCGGCATGATCGTCGGGATGCGTTTCGCGACCATCGACTTGCCGGAGCCCGGAGGCCCGATGATGAGCAGATTGTGTCCTCCGGCGACGGCTACCTCGACCGCGCGGCGCAACGCTCGTTGTCCCTTAACTTCGGAAAAGTCGACGATGGCGCGACTTCTGCCGCCGTTGGATGTACTTCGTGCGGGGCGGGGCAGGGGCCGGAGGGAAGATTCACCGCTGAGGAAACGTACGGCGCCGTCGAGCGAATCGACAGGAAACACATCAACCCCCTCGACGAGCGCGGCCTCCTCGGCGGAGCGCGACGGCAGGAGGATTCCCCGCTTGCCGAGCCGGCGCGCGAGACGGGCCATCGCGAGCGCGCCTCGGATCGGTCGCGTGGCTCCGGAGAGCCCGAGCTCTCCGGCGATCATCCAGCCGTCGAGGGCTGACGCCTGGAGTTGGTCGGAGGCGGCAAGGTAGCCGAGTGCGATCGGCAGATCGTAGCACGGCCCCTCCTTGCGAAGTCCGCCCGGCGCGAGGTTTATCGTCGTCCGCGTACGCGGTGGCGAAAAACCGCTGTTGCTCAGCGCGGAGACCACCCGGTCATCGGACTCCTTCACCGCCGCGTCGGGCAGGCCGACAAGAATCAGCTTTGGATCGCCGATCTCGTTGGCGTTCACCTCAACGAAGACAGGCTCGGCGTGGATGCCCTGCAGGGCAGCGGAATGGACGGTAGCAAGCATGGCCGGCCGCGGGAGCGGCTGACCGGAAACGGGGAGGGGGCCTCAGGCGCCCGCGGCGTTCCGGCGGGAAATTTCCGCGATGTTACGTTCCACCGCGTCGATGTAGGGATTGGGTCCGCCGGGGTACGGGCGGGCGAGGAACCGATAGACGGCAAGGAAGTCGCTCTCGAGCTTCCGGCGCACAAAAATCTTCCAAAAATCAGGCGTGTTCCGCTGCAACTGGCGGGCGGAACGGAAGTCACGCTTCGCCGGAGGAATTCGGGTGAATTCGTCGCACTCCTTGAATTCGGCGAAAAGCAGCGGCAACTCATCCGGGTAGTCGGGGGCCGCCATCTGCGCGAGGAAGTCGGCGGTGGTCACGGCGCATCCCAGAATGCGGTCGGCCGGGTCGCGGAACGGAACTCGCGGCACGTCGGCGCGCGGTCCGGTGCAATTGATCGCCTGAAGCACGATCTCCACTTCATCGCGATCGAACCCCAGAACCGGCAGGTGGCTGGCGGCGAGGGCGCCGCTCCGCAGGACGTGACAAAACGTGTATTTGGCCCCGGTGCCCGTGCGGTCGCCGCGAAGGCGAAGGTAACCCGCATCGTGCAGCAGCACCGCCACGATCGCCAGTTCGCAGCGGCCTGCGTCTATGGCGGGCTGCACCCCCGAGAACCGGCGCCCCTCAAGGAGGGACACGAGGCAGACGGTTGCCTGCATCGTGTGTTCGAGGTCGTGGTATTGGAGGTCGTTGCGCGCGTAGTCGGGGAGGCGTCCGGAAAATAGATCCACGACCAACCGGAAAACCGACCGCAGCCGGGCCGTGCGACGCCCCGGGTACATGCGCCGGAAAGAACCGTCGACAAACCGCCAGACCGCATCCGGATCCCGGGTCTCCACCGGCGGCAGGCCGTCGGCGGAAAGAGCGGGAGGCGTTTTCTTTTTCACGGGCGACGGGTGCGGCCGATAAAGAATTTGCCGACCGGTGGAGCAAGAGCATTCCTAGGGTGTATCTACCATGTTTAGGGTAGGAATAACCGGAGGTATGGGATGCGGAAAATCCACGGTGGCGCGTCTATTTGAGTCGCGCGGCTACCGGCGCGTCGACTCCGACGCGATCGTCCGGGATCGGGTGTTGCACGAGCCGGGCATCAAGGACGCGCTCCGGCAACGCTGGGGTGCGGCGGTGTTCAATGCTGCCGGCGATGTCGAACGCGGCGCTGTGGCGGAGCGGGTTTTCAAAGACGACGAGGATCTTCGCTGGATGGAAGATCTGGTACATCCCCGGGTTTTTGCCGCCTGGGAGGAAGCCTTCGCCGGCGGACCCGCGCATCGCTGGGCGGTGGAAGTGCCGCTCCTGTTCGAGCGCGGTCTGGAAAAAGGATTTGATTTCACGGTGTGCGTGGCGCTTTCTCCCGAGAAGCAGCTGGCCCGGTTGGAAGAGCGCGGTATCCCGCGAGCGCTCGCCGGGCGGCGAATCTCCAAGCAATTGCCGCTGGCGCAAAAGATCGATCGGTCGGATTTCGTGCTTTGGAACGACGGTACCCCCGTGTTCCTGGAAGCGCAGGTCGACCGCGTGGTCCGGTCGCTCGCGGCGGCCTGAAACTAATTCGCGCCCGCCACGTCTGAAACGACGAGTGCCGGGCGGCGCTCCTTTTACCGTCACTCATGCTTCCTCCCTCCGCTGACGACTCCAAACCGTCCTCCGCCCGCGCCGATTCCGACGAATCGAAAAAAAAATCGCGCCTGATCCGCACCCGCGGCCGTTCGGCCAAGGTCGAAAAGGCCGAGAAGCCTGCCAAGCCGCGGGCTCGCCGCGGGGTTAAGGCCGAGCCCTCCGCCGAAACTTCCTCCAGCGGAGCTGCGGCCGTTTCCACTCCTGCTCCGGCACCCGTGCGGGAGGCTCCTCCGGTCGTTTCCGCGCCGGTTTGGCGCGATGAGCCACCCGCCGCGCCGCCCCCGCCCTCACAGCCGGCTCCGGCTGCCACCGTCGAAGATCGGGGAGGTTCCGAGCCTTCCTCGAACGAGCCGGTCTCCGGCGGACACGAGCCCGCCGTGCACGAGCAACCGGCGCCTTCCCAAGGCGGCGGATTTGGCGGCCAAGGTGGTCCGGAAGGCGGGGATCAGCGGGGAGGCGGACGCCCAGATTGGCAAGGTGGCCAGCATGGTGACCGCGGTTTCTGGAAACACGGGCGCCGCAAACGCGGCCGCCATGGCGGACCGTGGCAGCCGGGGCAGCACGGGGGCGGGCGGGAGCAGCTTCCTCCTCAGCTGCCGCCGCCGAGTAATGCGCCGGTGTTCGGTGATCTGCCGAATCCGACCCGGTTCAACGATCTCGCCGCGCTTGATGCGCTCGCCGACGATCTGGCCGGCGGCAAGGGCGAGACGGTGTATCTGGATGAGCTTTACGCGCTCAACCTCGCGGACCTTGGCGCACGCGCGCGCAAGCTGGGCGTCGCGATCGAGGGCGCGGCTCCCCGCCGTCAAATCCTGCCCGCGCTCTTCAAGCTGGTTGCCGAGGGGAAACTTCCGCTGCGCGACCGCGGTTACATCGACCAGAACGATCGCGGTCACTTCATCGTCCACACCCACTGCAATTACCGGCTGTACCCCGAGGACGCCTACCTTCCGGACTCCCTCGTCAAGCGCTACGGCCTGAAGCGCGGCCATCGCGTCGAGGTGCTGCTGCAAACCCCGTTGGAAGGCGAACGTTGCCCGTCCGTCATCCAGGTGGAGTCCGTGATGGGCATGAAGCCCGAGGCGATCGCCTCGGTGACCCCGTTCGAGGAACTCATTCCTTACTACCCGCTGAAGCGGATCCTGCTCGAGGACCCCGAGGTCGTGAAGGACATGTCGATGCGCGCCGTCGACATTCTCACGCCGATCGGCTTCGGCCAGCGCGGTCTGATTGTCGCGCCTCCGCGCACGGGAAAGACCATACTGCTGCAGAACATCGCCAACTCCATCACGGCGAACAGCCCCGATGTTAAACTGATCCTGCTGCTGATCGATGAGCGTCCGGAGGAGGTGACTGACTTCCGTCGTCACACGAAGGGCGAGGTTGTTTCCTCCACCTTCGACGAGACCCCGGAGAGTCACGTGCACTGCGCCGAGATGGTCATCGAGATCTGCCGGCGCCGCGTCGAGCAAGGGGAGCACGTCGTGGTGCTCCTCGATTCGATCACGCGCCTGGCCCGCGCCTACAACGCGCTGGCGGGCAGCGGCGGCAAAACGATGTCGGGCGGCCTGGAGTCCAATGCGCTGCAGAAGCCCAAGCGCTTCTTCGGCTCGGCGCGTAACATCGAGGGCGGCGGGAGTCTCACCATCATCGCCAGCGCGCTGATCGACACCGGCTCCCGCATGGATGAGATCATCTTCGAGGAGTTCAAGGGCACCGGTAATTGCGAGGTCCACCTCGACCGCGGTCTGGTCGAGCGCCGCATTTTCCCGGCGATCAACATCGATCGTTCGGGCACGCGTAAGGAGGAGCTTATTTACCATCCCGACGAGCTTCAGCGTATCTACGGGCTTCGTCGCGCGATGCAGGGCCTTGGTCCCATCGAATCGATGGAGATGCTCATCACCCGCTTGCGGAAGACGAAGTCGAACACGGAGTTCCTCCTTAGCCTGGCGCCGAAGTGACCGTTTTCCCCCACCGCCCGTGACCCCGCCCGCCGCCACCGCCTTCACCGCCGCCGCGGACGAGTTCGTTATCCAGCTCGCGCAGGAGCGCGGCCTGTTGCGACCCGCCCAGCT
>CAXRGI010000373.1:0-25813 GCA_964229935.1 Opitutales bacterium | reverse complement strand
GAAGCCGGCCGCGTTGTTTGATTCCGGCTACGTCTTCCGTCACGCGGAGGTCGGGGACTGCCTGCGGCACCAGCTCGGCTCCGCGCGGTAATCCGGAACCCCCGCCTGAGGGTGGTGCACCTCATTTCCACCCGCCGGGCCGGCGGAGGATCTGGAAAACGCGGAATAACGGACGCGTGCCGCTTCCCGGCGTGTCGTAGCCGCGGCAGGCCGCCACGGAACAGGGCCCAGGAGGCGCCGTTAAATGATCTCCCGACTCGCCGCACCGGGGCACGATCGGTCCTTACTCCGCGACAGTTCGGCGGCTGCGCGTCAATTCACGGCGGCGCGGCTCCTTGGCGGGCTCCACTTGCGAAGAGTTGGGTCGAGCCCACCGTTTACAGATGCGTTCCGTTCGTGAGCCGCGAGGCGCGTCCCGCCGTTCTTCTGGTCGTTGCCGTCGCGTGCTGGTGGTGGATGATCACCCCCTGACTCGCGCGGGCGTGACGGCGCTGCTTAACCAGCAACCCGGAGTCCGCGTGTGCCGCCAGGTCGGATCGGTCGTTGAGGCGCTGGCGGCGGTGCGACGTTCGCCTCCGGATCTGGTGCTGACGGATCTAGAGATGGGTCCGAGGAGTGGGATGGAATTGGTCCGACGGCTGCACGCGGAGCGTCCGTGGATGCCCGTGATCGTGTTCTCGATGCATTACGGCAGCATCTACGCCGAGCGCGCCTTGCGCGCCGGGGCCAGCGGCTACGTGATGAAGAGCGAGGGGCCGGCGCGATTGCTGGAGGCCGTGCGGCAGGCTCTGGCGGCCGCGGCGGCGCCGGTGGCGTCGAGACGTCCAGCCGCTCCTTGCGCGCGGCGGCGCCGGTCTCCACGCTCCTCGGTCTCATGAGTCTTTGGGAGGGCAGCGAGTGGGGCGAGGCGCGTCCGGTCACCTGGTGGCGCGGCCATGCCATCTACACCGCGCACGTGGTGGCAGCCGGACTGGTGGTCGCGATGATCGTCACCAGTCTGGCGCTCTTCGCCGGCGCGAACGGCGTGCTCGGTGCCCTGGGCTTTTCCAGTGCAGCCGTGCTGCGTGGCGAGGTTTGGCGGATCCTGTCCTACGGGCTGGTCAATCCGCCGAGCATCGGCTTCGCCCTCGATGTCGTGATGCTCATCTGGTTCGGGCGCGAGGTGGAGAAGGCGCTCGGCCGGACGCGCTTCCTCGCCCTGTGCGCCAGCATTTATCTGCTCAAGCCCCTTTTCTTCACGGCGGCGGGCGTCTGGCTCGGCACCGCGTTTTCCGGCGCCGCCCTCGCGTTTCCGCTCTTCGTCGCTTTCGCGACGTTGTTCCCCGGCGTGCCGCTGCTCTTCAACATCCTCGCGAAATGGGCGGCCGTGGCGCTGGTCGGCATTCAGGCGTTGGTCGCCCTCGCGGCGCGGCGCTGGGATTTGCTGGCCGAGCTCGCCGTCGGGTGCGGATTCGCCCACCTGTTTGTGCGACTTCACCGCGGAGGTTTCGAGTGGCCGAAGCTGCGCTGGCCGCGCCGGCGGACGGTGGTGCGTTCCGTGGGCCCGGTTCGCGCGGCGGTCGTCCCGCCGGCGCCGCCGCCCCGCGCGGGCATGGCGGAGGTGGATGCCCTGCTCGACAAGATCGCCCAGTCCGGGATTCACAGCCTGACGCGCGACGAGCGGGCGCGGTTGGAAGCCGCGCGCAGCGATCTGCTGCGACGCGGGTCGGGTGGAAGGTAGGGCGGCGCAAGGTTGAGGTTTTGATCTCCGCGTGACTTTGCCCGCGGAGGACGGCATCTCACGTCCACCCCGATGAAAGCCATCACCCCGTTCTTCCTCTTTCTTGGCCTCCTCCTCGCCCCGTTGGCCGGGGCGCGCCCCAATGTACTGGTCATCATGGTTGATGATCTGGGCTACGCCGACCTCGGTGTGCACGGAGGGCGGGAGGTGCGCACGCCGAACATCGACGCGCTGGCGGCCGCCGGCGTGCGCTGCACGAGCGGGTATGTCACGGCGCCGTACTGCAGCCCGTCGCGGGCGGGTCTTCTCACCGGACGCTACCAGACCCGTTTCGGCCATGAGTTTAACCCGCACGTGGGGGAGGAGTCGGTGCTGGGCTTGCCCTTGGGTGAGCGCACGATCGCCGACCGGCTGAAGTCCGCGGGTTACACCACCGCGGTGATCGGAAAGTGGCACCAGGGGTTCGCGGCGGACCGTCATCCGCAGTCGCGCGGCTTCGACGAATTCTTCGGTTTCCTCGTGGGCGCGCACAATTACCTGTTGCACGCGAAGGCGGCGCCGAAGTTCGGCACCGCCCACTCGCACGACCTGATCTATCGCGGCCGGGAGGTGCAGAAACTGGAAGGACACGCGACGGATCTCTTCACGGACGAGGCGATCCGCTTCATGCGGCGTGATCCGGCGAAACCGTGGTTCTTGTACCTCGCGTACAACGCGGTGCACACGCCGCTCGAGATCGCGGAGCGCTGGCGTGAGCGGCTCCCGGCCTCGGTCACCGACCCGGCGCGGCGGGGTTATCTCGCCCTCCTGTTGGGCCTCGACGAGGCGATCGGCCGCGTGGCGGCGCACCTGCGCGCGACGGGTCAGGAAAAGGAGACGCTCGTGTTTTTCTTGAGCGATAACGGCGGCGCGGGTCGCAAGGGGTTCTTCGCCTACAACACGGGCGTGAACAAGCCGCTGCGCGGTGACAAAGGCCAGATGCTCGAGGGCGGAATCCGAGTGCCGTTTTTCGTCACGTGGCCGGGCCGTCTGCCGGCGGGAGCGACGTTTGACCACCCGGTCAGCGCGCTCGACATCCTGCCGACCGCGCTGGCGGCCACACGCCAGCCGCGGCCGGACGGATTGGACGGGGCCGACCTGCTGCCGCATCTGGACGGATCGAAAAAGGAGGCGCCGCACGCCGCGCTCTTCTGGCGTTTCGGCCCGCAGCGGGCGGTGCGGCGGGGAAACTGGAAGCTGGTCGATTGGCGGGATTTCGAGGCGAAGACCAACAGCGGCTGGCAGCTCTTCGATCTGGACCGGGACATCGGGGAGTCGGCCGATCTGGCGGGACGCCATCCGGAGATCGTCGCGGCGCTGTCGGCCGAATGGACGCGTTGGAACGCCTCCAACCGGGAGCCGTTGTGGAGCGGCACTCCCAATGAGGATCCGGCGGGGGCGCGGGCCCGCGGCGAGGGCACGACGAAGGCGAAGAACCGTTGAGCGGCTTCGCCTTCCGGCAGGTGCTCAAAACTCCCAGGCGGCGCCGAAGTACACGTTGCGCCGTGGCGCCGGGTCGATGCCGTCCGCGCGGATGCGGTTGTAGTAATCCTCGTCGAGCAGGTTGTTGATCCCCGAGATGAGGCGGATGGGAGCGCGGGGAAGGCGCCACTCGGCGGTCAGATCCCAAACCGCATGGGCGGGAATGCGCCGCGGTACCGAATTGGAGTCGTCGGCGAATGCCGCGGCGGCGAGCGTGCCGGTGAGGCCGATCTTCAGGCCGGCACCGCGATGATAAAGAATCCCCGTGCGCACGAGGTGGGGCGGGGCGTACTGGGGGGTACGGCCTGCGAGCGCGCCTTCCGTGAAGCGCGCGTGGAGAAGCAGTGCGTTGGCGTAGAAGCCGAGGCTGCCGGCGTTCCGGCCGGATCCGTGCAGCGGTATGTCCCGGCGTAGGGAAAGCTCGAGTCCACGGTGCACGGCGCGGCCTACGTTGGCCAGCGAGGAGCGGCCGTCGGCGAGTGTTACGGCTCCGATCTGGTTGTCGAAAGCGAGGTGGAAGACGCTGGCGTCCACCACAAGTCCCGCCACCGGCTCCCCGCGGAAGCCGAATTCCCACTGCAGTGCGCGCGCCTCCGCGAGGTCGCGGTTCACGATCTGGTTCGCTGCGCCAGGAACGGCCTGGGTGAAGACCACCGGGCGGAAGCTTTGGGAGAGATTGGCGTACGCCTGCGAACGGGGGCCGATATCGCGGGTGGCGGCGAGGCCGAGCAGGGGAACCGTGTCGCGGATGTCGCGCGAGGCCGGCGGCAGTCCGGCGGCGTTGCGGGCGACGTTCACCGTTTCGCGCACGCGTTGCCGCAGGTTTTCCAGCCGCAGGCCCGGAGTCAGGGTGTGACGGCCCAGCCGAAACAGATTCTCGACGAACACAGGAGCGTACAGGACGTCGCGACGCGATTTCGCGAGCAAGTCTCCACGGGTGGCGTCCGGGGTGGCGCCGCGGCTGTCGGTGCGGGGTGAGGTGCTGTGGAAGAGTTGCGCACCCGCGCTGAAGGAGTGGCGTCGGGCGGCACCCCAGTCGTGGCGGAAGCGCCCCTCGGTGCCCGAGGAAATGAAGGATTGGCGCTCGATGGGGTTCGTGCGGGCGGCTTCACCCGCGGGGAGGAGTCCGAATCCGCCGCCGTTTTGCCGACGAGAGGCGCGGACGTAACCAATTCCCCAGGCGCGCCAGCTGAGGGCGCCGTGGGGAAGATTGCGTTCCCAGATCAAGGATACGCCTTTGCGGTCTAGGCTGAAGCGGTCGAAGCGGCGCGAAGGCGCGCGGCGGTCGGAATGGTAGTTGGCGGTGCCAGGTCCCGTCGCGAACGTGAGGCCGCCCGGCTCACCGTGGTCCTCCTCGTAGTTTTCGAACGAGAGCAGCCAGCGTGAATCGGTGGTGGCGTCGAGCGCGAGGCGGCCGAGCCATGCCTTCAGCGAGTAGTCGCTGTTCGCGGAGCGGATGCCGTCGGAGCGCCGGTGGTTGAGATAACCGTAATATCCGATGCGACCGCGGGTGCCGTCCACATGGGAGAAAGTGGAATAATAGCCGTCGCTTCCGGTGGTGTGAAGGGACGATCCGGAGAATGGCTGGTCGGTGCGTGGCCGGTGAGTGACGTAGTTCAGCGCGCCGCCGGGTTGAGGCCCGTAAAGCAAACCCGCGCCTCCGCGGGTGAACTCGACGCGGTCAACCGTGTCGAGCGGTGGGGTGTAGTAAGCCTCGGGATAGCCGAAGGGGTCGGCATGGATCGGAATGCCATCCTTCAGGACCTGGGTGAACTGCGCGCGGTGCGGCTCGAGGCCACGGTAGCCGATGCTGACGAGCGGGGTGGTTTCCTCGCTGAGGATGAGTCCGGGAGCCTGGGCGAGCGCTTGGCGGTAACTGTTCCCGTTGATGCGCGGCTGGCCGTCGAAATCGATAAGGGTGGTCTTCTTTCCCGCGTTGATACGGGCGCCTTGGACATCCGGGAGGAAAGGCCCTTGGATATAATGATCGGACTCGGATTCAGCTTCCGCGAGAAACGGCGGAAGGCGGAACGGTGGGGTTGGCGCGGTCGGAGCCTGTCCCTCGTTTGCTTCGGCGGTCAGGCCGAGGCATAGGCCGACGATGACCGTGAAGGCTCGTCGGCGGGCGGAGGTTGAACGAAAAGAGGACAAGGCGGCAGCGGGAAAGGGAATGGGAATCAGTCTCATCTGTATCAAGATGGAAATGAGACCCAGTCGCGTGAGGTGCGTTAAAAATTAACGAGCAGAGGTTTATAACATATAATCCCTTCGGGCCGTTGAATCTAGAAGGTCGCCCATCCTCTCAGCAGAAGCAAATTGGCACGACCTTAAGAGAGCCTGCCCCCGAAATTTGCACCGTCCTGCTCTTGCTTGGGACACCCGGTGCCCCGGTCGGCGTAGAGGGACGGGTTGTTGCCCGTTTAGCTTCGGGAACGCGAGGGGTGTCGAGGGTTCATCTAAACGCGGGAATTTCCCAAGGGTCATCTCCGCCTAGGCACCTTCGGCGTGCTCTCTGAAATCAGCTTGTCCTCGACCCCTCCGCGGCCTGCCTGTTCAAACCACCATGGCCGACACGCTCGCGGTGGCGCTCGCGGAGCGCTCGTACACCCTTCACTTCGAAAGAGATTCCTCGCCAGCGCTAGCCGCCCGCGTGGCAGACCTTCGTGCGGCCGGGCGACGCGCGGTTGTGGTCACCGACACTTCCCTGCAAGCAGCGCAGGCGGAGTTTTTGCGCGCCGCTTTTGGCGAAACGCCTGTGGTCGCCGTCGCGCCGGGGGAGGAATCGAAGTCATTGGGCGGTTTTTCGCGCATCCTCGATTTCCTCGCCGCCAACAAGATCGATCGCGGTGGCGTGGTCTTCGCCGTCGGGGGTGGTGTGATCGGAGATCTGGCGGGTTTCGCGGCCGCCGCGTGGCTCCGCGGCGTCGACTTCATCCAAGTCCCGACCACGCTCCTCGCGATGGTCGACAGCTCCGTCGGCGGTAAGACCGGGATCAATCATCCCGCGGGCAAGAACCTGGTGGGCGCGTTCCACCAGCCGCGGGCGGTCTACATTTCCACCCAATTGCTGCGTACCCTGCCAGAGCGGGAGTTCGCCGCCGGTTCCGCCGAGGTGATTAAATACGGCCTGCTCGGGGATGCCGCGCTGTTTGCGCGGCTGGAAGGAGCTCCTTTGCGGCCCGCGAGCGCCGATCTAGCCGACGTCATCAGACGCTGCTGTGCCATCAAAGCTGGGATAGTTGAGGCGGATGAGCGTGAGACGGCGACCGAGGGAGGCCGGGCCCTGTTGAATCTTGGCCACACGTTCGGACACGCGATCGAGAACGCCGCCGGCTACGGGGATTACCTGCACGGTGAGGCCGTCGCCATCGGGCTCTGCGCCGCCGCGCGGCTCTCGCATAAGCTCGGATACATCGGCTCGGCGGAAGTCAGTCGAATCGAGCGCGTCTTGGCCGCGCACCAACTTCCGGTCCGGCTGCGAGCACCATTGCCGCTGCCGGTTCTCGAGGCGGCCATGGGACGCGACAAGAAAGTCCGCGCCGGTGGCATTCGTTTCATCGTGCTGCGTTCCGTCGGCGATGCCCGCACGCAGTCAGGAATCGATCCGGCGCTGGTTGGCGCGTCCTTCCGCGAGGTGGGCGCCTCAACGTGAAACCCTAGAAACGGAATTGCGCCGCGCCTCCGTCGTCGCGACGTTAGCCGACAGTCCGCATGTCCGCCATCGACGAAGGCATTGTCCGCGAGTACTTCGAGCAGAACGGCTTCCTCGTTCGGCAAGCGCGCAAGTACCAGGTGCAGGCGCGGCGTAAGGTGGCCGAGGAGGAGATCGACCTGCTGGTCTTCAACCCGTCCTGGCAGCGGGACTCCCGGAAGCCGGACTTCTTTCTTTTTTCGTCGGAGCTGCCCCACGTGCACCGTGCGATCGTGGCGGTGAAGGCGTGGCACACGGGGGTCTTCACGCCCACGATGCTGCGCAGCAGCCCCGAGATTTTCGGCTTTCTGCAGCAGAGCGTGCTGAAGGAGGCCTCGCGGTTGTTTCCCGACGATGCGACGGAGGGCGCGGGTGGGCCTTTGCTGAAAATCCTCGTCCTGCCCAGTCTGCCCACGGCGGAACCTTTCCGCAGCCAGAGCCTCGAGCTCCTCAAGGGTGCCGGCATCGACGCCATCATCTCGTTCCGCGCGATGCTCATCGACCTGCTCGACAAGATTGAGGTGAACCAGAACTACTCCAAGAGCGACACGCTGCAGGTGATGCGTATCCTGAAAAACTACGACCTGCTGCGCGAAACCCAGCTCGATCTCCTCCCGGAGCGCTCCGCTTCGCGCCGTCGGCCGGCCGCGCCCTGAGTCATGGCTACGGTCATCCATCCCACCGCCATCGTGGAGCCCGGCGCCCAGCTCGGGACCGATTGCGAGATCATGGCCCACGCCGTCGTCACCCGGCATTGCACGCTCGGCGACCGCGTGGTCGTCCATCCGTTCGCCGTGCTGGGCGGGGATCCGCAGTACCTCAAGTTTGACCGCACGACCCCGAGTGGTGTTCGCATCGGCTCAGGCAGCGTCGTTCGGGAGCATGTCACCATCAACCGCTCCATCCACGCCGGTCAGGCGACCGTGGTCGGTGAAAACTGCTTCTTCATGGCGGCGAGCCATGCGGGGCATGATTGCGTGGTGGGCTCCGGCGTCGTGCTGGCGAACGCCGCGCTCCTCGCGGGGCACGTCAGCGTGGGCGACAACACTTTCATGGGCGGCGGCTCCGCGGTGCATCAGTTCTGCCGGATCGGCGAGAGCGTGATGGTCGCGGGGCACGCGTCGATCACCCGTGATGTCGTCCCGTACGTGATGGTCGCGGAGCGCGACGACGTGATCGGCCTGAATACCGTCGGCCTGCGTCGTCGCGGGCTTTCACGGACCGCGATCGCGGAGCTGAAGAACGCGTTCCACGCCGTCTTTTTCACCCCGGGCAACATCCGCGAACTCGCCACCGCCGAGCTGGCCGCGGGCCGCTGGACGGCGGAGGAAACCCAACGCTTCCTCGGCTTTTTCGCCGGCGGGAAGCGCGGCTTCGCCCGCGCGCGCCGGGCGGCCGCGGAGGGGGAGGAAACGGAGTGAGCCGGGGCGAAGCGACGCGACCGGCGCCGCTGGCGTTCACCTGCGGGGATCCGGCCGGGGTGGGGCCGGAAATCATCGCCGATTGGCTGCGGGCGAACCGCCGCGAGGCGCGTGACGTGGCGGTGATCGGCCCCCGTCGCTGGCTGGAGACCCTCGATACCTCGGCGCGGAAGATCGCCGTCGGTCCGGCGGGTTTTTCCCTCAAACCCGGTCGTCCGGGCGCGGCCGGTGCGCGCGTCGCTTGGGCGGCGATGGAGCGCGCCGCCGAGGGAAGTCGTAGCGGCGAATTCAGCGGCGTGGTGACTGGACCGGTCAGCAAGGCCGAACTCGCGCGGGTCGGATACGCATTTCCAGGGCAGACGGAGTTTTTCGCCGCGCGGTGGGGCGGAGAGCCCGTGATGGCGTTCTGCGGCGGCAGGCTGCGGGTCGCGCTCGCCACATGGCATGTGCCGCTCGCCGCCGTCCCGCGCCTGCTCAAGGCGCCCTTGCTCCGGCGCACGATCGCCGCGGCCGATCTTCTCGCGCGGTCCGAGGGTGTGGCGCGACCGCGGATCGGCGTTTGCGGACTCAATCCGCACGCGGGCGAGGAGGGATTGCTCGGCACCGATGAGCGCGACCGCCTCAACCCGATGCTGGACCGGCTGCGGCGCGAATTTCCCGGAGTCTCGCGGTGCGAACCCGGGGACACACTGTTCGCGCGGATGCTGCGTGGTGAGTTCGACGCCATTGTCGCGCTGTACCACGACCAGGGCCTCGCGCCGCTCAAGGTGATCGATTTCGACGACGCGGTGAACGTCACCCTCGGGCTGCCGCATGTGCGGACGAGTCCCGACCACGGGACGGCGTTCGGCATCGCCGGTCGCGGGGTCGCCCGCGGCACGAGTTTCGCGAATGCGGTGAAGGTCGCGCGCCGTCTGATCGCGTTGCGCGGGCAGAGATCGCTATTCGCGGGGCCGAACCCCGGACCGTGACGCGCCTCCGACTCGCTCCGCGAGTGAGTAACCACGAATGGACACCGAGGGACACGAATTTCGCCGCTCACGGGCTTGGTGCAGCCGCAGCTGGCGGGCTCGGACGATGTGGTGGGACTGACGGTGGCCGCATCGGTGCATCGCTGCCGCGGCGGCATCGCAAGATTCACCCCTTGGGATGCGGAAACGACAGAGCAGGAAGCCGACGCCCTGGGTTCCTGATTTTCGATTCTCTTCGCACTCGGTGCCTCCGTGTCTCCGTTGAGAATTCGCTCGAAGGGCTTACGGCCTGCGAGCGAGGCGGTCCGTGAGTGCTTAGTAATTTTTCGTGTAGGTCACCCCGGCGGCGTCGACGAAGGTAATCTTGCCTGGTGCAACGGACTGCAGGCGCAGGCCGAGCGCACGGTCCACAACGTCGTTGATGCGGTAAACGCGCTCGCCGATGAGCACGCGGGCCTCCGGGCCGGGCGAGCGCACGCCAAGGATCCGCAGCCGATCAATGTGTTCAGCGATCCTTTCATCGGCGCGTGGCGCCGCGTTGGCGGGTGCGGTGCTGATCGCCGGTGCGGGAGGAGACACCACGGTGGGAGAGGGCGAGGCGGTTGCAAGTGGTGCGGGAGGCGTCGCGCTCGCCGGGGTGAGCACACCGGGCGGCGAGGGTGGCGCAGGCACGGTCGCAGTGCCGGCGCCGATGATCGCGGGAGGCGAGGAAGCGGGGGTAGATTTTGCCTCCGCAAGGGGAGGGGCCGCCGACGGGGAAGGCGGGGGCGGACTGCTGGCGGGCGCCTCCGACCCGGGTGCGGGTGCCGTCGCTGGCGGCGAGACGACGGCGGGAGTGGAGACTGGTTTTGTCGAAGCGGAGTCCTGCCTGGCGGTGGGTTTGGCTTTCGCGACAGGGTCGGACTGCGGTGCCGCGGATGCCCTTTCGCTGCTTTTCCAGAAGAGCGAAGCCCCTCCGCCAACCACGAGGAGAAGCACCATCACGCCGAGCAGCACCAGCGTGCGTGTGCCGATCGTTCGGCCACGTTTGGCGATAACGGGCGCCACCGGTGAGACTGGAGTCTCGCTGAGACCTCCGGCGCGCGCCTGTTCGGCCTTTTTCAGGGCTTCGTTGATGAGGCTCATGGCGGAGCAGCGTTTACGGGGCTAGGCTGGCGAGATCGCGCCGCGCCCGGCGGACATCCCAATAGGATACCTGGTGCGACTCCCGGACGAACGCGGAGAGGAGCGCGCGATCGCAGAGGGTGTTGACGATCCGCGGCACCCCTCCGCTTTGCCGGTGGATCGCGCGCAGTGCCCAGCGAGTGAAGGTTGGCCGGCCGTTTGCCCCGGCGAGCGTGAGGCGGTGCTGCACGTAATGGCTGGTATCCGTCTCGGAAAGCACCTGCAGCTCGCAGTAGACAAGAATGCGCTGACGCAATTGCCGGAGCTCCTGGCGGGAAAGGATCTCCTTCAGCTCCGGCTGGCCCATGAGTACAATCTGCAGGAGCTTCTGCCGGTCGGTCTCGAGATTGGAGAGCAAACGCACCTGCTCGAGCACCTCCACCTCCAGATTTTGGGCCTCGTCGATGATGAGAACGATGTCGCGTCCCTGGCCGATCCTCTCGAGCAGCACGCGATTCACCTGGGCGACCAGATCCGCCTGGTTGCGCGCGAGCTTCCTCTCGCCCAGCTCGGTCAGGATCGCCCGCAGCATCTGCGTCTCGGTGACGCGCGGGTTCAGGATGAGGGCGGTGTCAAAGCGCTTTGGGTCGAGCTCGTTGAGGAATTGACGGCAGAGGGTCGTCTTGCCGCATCCGACTTCGCCGACCAGCACGATGAAGCCCTTCTTCTCGGCGACCCCATACCGCAGGTGTCGCAGCGCCTCCTGATGGGTGGGGCTGAGGTAGAGGAAGCGCGGGTCGGGTGTGATGTTGAACGGCATCTCCCGGAGCCCGAAGAAACCCTGATACATGATCGGCGCGGGAAACGTGGTCCGCGGTTCCGGTGAACGCACGCCAAAACACCCGGGAGGTCGCCCTGGTCCGGCGCCGTCGGGGTTTGTCCTTTACTCGCGTTCGGGCGCTCCGTTGATCTGCCTCATCGAGTGACCTCCCGCCGGGTGATGATCGTGCTGTATGCCGTGCTGCTGGCGCTGTTCGGCGCCGGGGGAGGCATGCTGTTCCTCGAGGCCCGGGCGGAGCTGGCGGCGCTGCGTGACCGGCAGGCGGCGCTGCAGCGGGAGTTGGATGCCGCGAAGGCGCGTCTCGCGGAACAGGATCGTTTCCTGCAGCGCCTCCGGAGCGATCCTTCCATGGCCGAGAAGGTGATTCGCGAACGGCTGGGCTACGGCAAGCCGGGCGAGGTGATCTTCCGTTTCGACAACAACCCCTGATGGTTCGCGCGCGCCGGGTTGCAGCCGCGCCCCGGTGGGCGACACTAAGACCATGTCCCAGCATCCGTTGATCGAAACATTCACCCGCGCGGGCCAAGGGCAGGTCTTTGCTCACTGGGCGTCGCTGTCCGCCGCGGAGCGAGATGCCCTGCTGGCCGAGGCGGCGGAGATCGACCTGCACGAGGTGGAGCGTCTGACGCGCACGCTGTTGCGGCCCGCTGCGGCGGCCGGGGTCGATCTCGACGGGCTGGCGCCGGCGCCCTACGAACGACATCCGGTGAACGGCGGCGAGCGGTCGGTGTGGCACTCCGCGAAGGCCGCGGGCGAGGCGGCGCTGCGGGCCGGCCGGGTGGCGGCTTTCACCGTGGCGGGAGGACAAGGAACCCGCCTGGGGTATGATGGACCCAAAGGGACTTTCCCGGTCACGCCGGTGAGGAGAAAATCGCTCTTCCAAGTCTTCGCCGAGAAGATCCGGGCGGCCGGGGCAAGGTACGGGCGGCCGTTGCACTGGTTCGTGATGACGAGCCACGCTAATCACACCGCGACCGAGGCGTTCTTCGCGGAGCACCGCTGGTTCGGGCTGGACCGGCATCGCGTGCACTTTTTCCGACAAGGGCGGATGCCCGCGGTGGATTTCGAGGGGCGCATCCTGCTCGAGGGGCGCGGGGCGATCGCGCTGTCACCGGACGGTCACGGCGGTTCGCTGCGGGCGCTCGCCCGGAGCGGCGCACTCGACGTGATGGCGGGCGAGGGCGTGGATATCCTGAGTTACTTCCAGGTCGACAACCCGCTGGTGCGGTGTGTCGACCCGGCCTTCATCGGCTGGCATGTTCTCCGCGGCTCGGAGATGTCGAGCAAGATGGTCACCAAGGCGCACGCGGCGGAGAAGGTCGGTCATTTCTGCGCGCAGCGTGGCCGCACGGTCGTCATCGAGTACTCTGACCTGCCGGCCGCGGTGCAGCAGGAGAAGGATCCGGACGGCGAGTTGCGCTACCGGGCCGGTAGCATCGCGATCCATACGCTGGACCGCGCCTTCGTGGGCCGCATGGCGGAGCCGGGCGGCGGCGCCTCGCTTCCGTTCCACCGCGCCGACAAGAAAATCCCGACGGTGGACGCGGCGGGCAACCCGGTGAAGCCGGAGAAGCCAAACGGGGTTAAGTTCGAGCTCTTTGTATTCGACGCTCTGCCCTTCGCGCGGAATCCGGTGGTGATCGAGACCCTGCGGGCGGACGATTTCTCGCCGGTCAAGAACGCCGAGGGTGCGGATTCGCCGGAGACCTGCCGGCGCGACCAGCTGCGGCAGTACGGCCGTTGGCTGCGCGCGGTGGGCGCGTGGCCGACCGACGACGCGGGGCACCCGGGCATCGACCTCGAAGTGTCGCCGCTCTTCGGTTACGATGAGGATTCGTTTGCGGAGGCGTGGGCGCGCCGTGCGCCGGCGGCCCGCCTCGCGCCCGGGGCCTACCTGGAGTAGGCCCGAGGGCTTCGTCAGTCCCCGCCCTTTTTACGTTTACCGGCCAGCGCCGGGTCATGGCGCGGGTTGACCACGGGCATCTGCGCGCCGGCGGTGGCGCGGAACGCGGCCAGCTTGGCGAGCAGTTCGCGCGCGCGCCCTGGCTCCGTCTTCGCCAGATTTTTCGATTCGGCGGGATCGTCATTCAGGTTGAAAAGCTCGGGGGCGCGGCCGGTCCCCGCCACCACGTGTTCGTGATATTCAACGAGCTTCCAGTCACCAGCGCGGATCGCGCTGGCCGGACCACCGTCGCCGGCGCTGTGGTAATGAGGGTAGTGCCAGAAGATCGCCTCGCGCGCGGGTGCGGGGCCGCCGAGCAGGTGGGGCGCGAGGCTCACGCCGTCGAGCACCCGGTCCGCCGGCGGCGGCCGTCCGGCGAACTCCAGCAGTGTAGGGAGGAAATCCACACTGATAACCGGAGCCAAGCTGACGCGACCGGCCGGAATCCGCCCCGGCCAGCGCACGATCAAGGGCACCCGGATCCCGCCCTCGTGAAGCTGCGCCTTGCCGCCCCGCAGGGGGAACTGCGAGGAGTCGGACAGCAGCCCGCCGTTATCGGAGGTGAAGATGAAAACGGTGTGCTCGCGCAGACCCGGCGTGTCGAGGCGCTCGAGCAGGCGGCCCACGCTGGCGTCGAGTGTCTCCATCATCGCCGCGATCACGGGGTTGTTCTCGGGGCGGTCACTGCCCGCCCTCGCGCGGTGCTGCGCGATCCTTTCCGCCCGTTCCATGATCGGCGCGTGGATCGAGTTGTGCGGCAGGTAGAGGAAGAAGGGGCGGGCGCGGTGACGGTCGATGAAAGCGAGCGCGCGTTCCGTGAGTGCCGTGACGCCGTGCGGGTCCTGGGTGGGATCGTGGTTTTTGGACGGTTTGTGGGTGATGAACGTCTCGTCGAATCCCTGGCGGTCAGGTCCCTCCGCGACGCTGTCGGTTCCGGTGTAGGCGCGGGCGAGGTGCCATTTGCCGAACAGGCCCGTGGCGTAGCCCCGTTCGCGCAGATCCTCGGCGAGTGTGGTCGCGGAGAGCGGTAAATATTTCGTCCAATCCGGCTGGCGCAGGCGCTCGTGCGGGAAGTCACCGCCGGGGATGAAGTCTGTGATGCGGGTGCGCGCCGGGTATTGTCCGGTCATGATCGCGGCGCGCGTCGGCGAGCAGACCGGGCACGCGGAGTACGCGGCATCGAACCGCGTGCCCTCACGGGCGAGTCGGTCGAGGTTGGGGGTCTGGTAGTACCGGTTGCCGTAAGCCGCGACCGGCGCCGTCCCGAGGTCGTCCGCCAGCACGAGCACGATGTTGGGCGGCCGGCTCTCCGCGGCCGGGAGGACCGACGCGAGCAGCAGCGGAAGGATAACAAGGGGTGACATGTGTGCGGTAGGAATCAGGCGGCGTTGAACCCGTACGGTGCGCGGTGGGACCCCTCGGCGAGAGCGCGGGCGCGGGCGAGGGTCGCCTGGTCGGCACCGGCGACGGCGGTGATTGATCCGGACGCCGGGTCGAGATCGATCCACGGTCCGAGTGTGAAACGCGCGCGGTCGGCCGCGAGCTGGTTGGCGGCGAGATGACGCGAAAGCTGGTCGACGACTTCGGCGGCGCCGGGATGGTTGCGCACGGCTTCGCGGCAGGCCGCGAGGGTATCCGTTCGCCCCAGTCGCCAGGACAGATTGCCGAGGTGGCAGATCGTCGAGGAGTAATGCCCTTGGAGCACAGGCGCGTTGAGGTCGCCGGTGCGGCGTGAGCGCACGGCGTCGAGGAAATTGCCCATGTGCCGGCCACCGCCTTCACCCGGAAACTGCTTCAGCCGCTTGCCGTCGCGGTCGTAGATGACGCCTCCGCCCTTGAGGCCCACGAACGCGCCGCCCTCGCAGTCGAGGGCGAAGCCCTCGCGGATGCCGCGGAACGCGTCCATCGCCTTCTGGCCTGGCTTGGCCGGCAGGTTGCGGTTCTCGACGAGCATCGGCAGACCGGGGTAATCCAGCACTGTGAGCTGGGTGTTCGGCGTTTCGGCTGAATCGTCGACGCCGAAGCGTCCGCCGAGGCAGAGCGCGCGGCGCGGGAGGCCCTCGAGGCCGGCCATGTAGCGGCAGGCGTCGATCGGGTGCACGCCGCTGTTGCCGAGGTCGCCGTCGCCCGTCGACCAGAACCAGTGCCAGTCGTAGTGCAGCTTCGGTCGGGTGAGGGGATCCGCTGCGGCGGGGCCGCAGTAAAGGTCGTAATCCAACCCCGCGGGCTGGTGGGGCGCGGCGCGGCCGATGCCCGGTCGGTACTCGTACCACGCGATGTGGGCGGAGCGGGGCCGGCCGATGTGTCCCTCGCGGATCCACGCGGTGGCGGCGCGGATGCCCTCGTCGGAACGGTACTGCGTGCCCGATTGCACGATCCTTCCGTGTTGGCGCGCCGCTTCGACCATGCGCGGACCCTCACCGATGCTGTGGGAGACCGGTTTTTCGACGTAGACGTCCTTGCCGGCCCGGCAGGCCCAGACAGTGAGGACGGCGTGCCAGTGGTTCGGTGTGGCGATGACGACCGCGTCGACGTCCTTCCGCTCGAGGATACGTCGCGGATCCGTTGCTCCCGCGACGGTGATCCCGGCCTCCTTGGCGGCGGCCACTTGTTCGGCGAGCCGCTGTGGATCCACGTCGCAGAGCGCGGTGAGGCGCGCGCCGGGGAATTTGAGGAGGGATTTCACATGGCCCCGGCCCTTGCCGCCGAGCCCGATGACGGCGACGCGGATGTCCTCGTTGGAGCCGGCCGCGCCGAGGCGGAGGGCGGGAAAGGCGAGGGTGGCGCCGGCGGCGGCGTGGTGAAGGAATGCGCGGCGGTTCAGGGTGCTCATGGGGTTTTCGTTTTTTTCGGGGTGACGGGCCAGTGCTCGCTTTCGGTGCGGGCGGAGACGAAGAGCTCCCGGGCGCGAGCGACGAATCCCGGCTGGGTGGCGGCGAGATCTCGCTTTTCCGCGGGGTCGGCCACCACGTCGTAGACGGCGATCGGGCCGTCCGGGTTCTCGCGGATCGCCTTGAGGTGTCCTTCGCGGACGGCCTGGGAGAAGGTTTTCTGGTGGTGCTCCCAGTAAAAGTAGTCTGACCGCGGGGTCTCCTTTCCGCGCAAGGCGGGGAGCACGTTGATCCCGTCGACCCCCGGCATCGGTCGGGAGATGCCAGCCAGGGCCAGGGCTGTCGGAAGGAAATCCCAGCCGCCCCATGGATAGCTGCTGCGGCGTCCAGCGGCGATCTCCCCGGGCCAGCGGACGATCATCGGGGCGCGGATGCCGCCCTCGTAAAGCGATCCCTTGTGGCCGCGGAAACCGGCGGTGCTACCGAAGAAATCGGACACTCCCGGGCGGGCGGGGGCGCCGTTGTCGGAGCAGAAAAACACGACCGTGTGCTTCTCAATCTGCAGTTGCTTGATGCGGTCGAGGATGCGTCCGACGTCCCGGTCGAGACGGGTGATCATCGCGGCCACGGTGGCCCGGGGGTAGGGCACGTCGTTCTTGCCTCCGGTTTCCGCGGACGGCGGTTCGGGAAACTTCCCGCGGTACTCGGCGAGCGAGTCCTCGGGCACCTCAAGCCGCGAATGCGGGATGGTGTAGGCGACGTAGAGGAAAAACGGGCGTTTGTGCCGAGCATCGATGAACGCGAGCGCCTCGTCGGTCATGAGGTCGTGGGAATACTGGCCCCGCTGACCGCCGGCGTTTCCGGGCAGGAGGATCTCCTCCTGATTACGCCAGATCTTCTCGGGGTAGTAGAATTCCGCGAGGTTGTTGTTCAGGTAGCCGAACCAGTGGTCGAAGCCCTGGCGATTCGGGATGCCCTCGTTGCCGGGCTCGCCGAGGCCCCATTTGCCGACGATGCCCGTGGCGTAGCCGAAGTACTTCAGGTGTTCGGCGACGGTGACGTCCTGCGCCCGCAGGGGGACCCGCTCGACCCCGGCGCGCCCGTGGTTTCCCCGCACGCGGGTGTGGCCGGTGTGCTGCCCCGTCATCAGCACGCTACGCGTGGGGGAACAGACGGAAGCGCCCGCGTAATAATGCGTGAAGGTGGTGCCCTCGGCGGCGAGACGGTCGAGGTTGGGCGTGCGGATAAGCTTTTGTCCGAACGGCCCGATGTCCCCGTAACCGAGGTCGTCCGCCATGATGAAGATGATGTTCTTCCGCGGATCGCGCGCCGCCTCCGCCACCGGGACGGTGACCAGCAGGAGGAGTAAAAGCGCCTTTCTCACGGGGAGTCCTTTCCGGCGGCGTAGGCGCGGTGTTCGTCGGCGATGCGCGCGGTCTTCTCGTCGCCGCGGTGAAAGACCAGCCGGTAACGAAGCAGGAGTTCGCCCCCGGCGGGGATCACGTGGTCGCCCGCCTTGGGCTGATCCTTGAGTTTCTCGAAATCGTGACGCCCGAAGGGATTCGCCGAGAGCAGCCCGTAGTCCCGCGCGTGCCACCAAGTGGGATGCCGGAAGTTCCCCGGGTGCTCCAGCAGGGCCACGCCGATCACGCGGCCGTCGGATAACGGGCCGCTGTACGAGGCCCACGCCGCGCGTTTTCCCCATGCGGGGATGCCGGAATCGCCCTTGGCGTTCACGAGGTGTCCGGTGCCGGCCCGCTTCGTCGCACCTTTGCCGTGGGTCACGCGGAGGGCCTCGTTCACGCGCACCGCCATCGTTCCCTCCTCGGTGTCGCCGAGGGTGACCGCGCCGTGCGTCGCCAGTAGCCGGACGTCATGGTCGAGGCGCGTGACACCGCCGGCGCGGGTGATGCGAAGGGTCGTCTCGTCGGTGAGCAGCGGCTTGCCGTCGGCCGTCTCCCACACGCTGCGGACGCGGAGCAGGCCGGTCGGCCCGTCGCGGGTCTCGACGATCCGCTCGAGGCGGATGCGGCCGGTTTTCCTCTCCGGCAGCTCCCGCCAGAGGTCGTGTCCGTTGACCGCTCCGTGCGCGAACCAGACTCCGCGGTGCCAGTCGTGGTCCGGCACCTCGGCTGGATTCTTCCTGAACGGAAAGTCGCGCGTGTACGACGTGCCGTCGGCGTCGAGGATGGGATAGAGGCACGGCTTCGGCCAACCGGCGTGGATGTAATCGGAGAAATGGCGTCCGCCGATCTCGATACGCACGCGGTCGGCCTGGCGAGTGAAGGTTACGCTGTCGGCCGCAGTGACGGCCGGCGCGGTGGAAAGCGCCGCAAGCGGCGCGAGCAGGCGGAGGAGGCGTTTCATTTGGCGAGGGATTGACGCTTGGTCTCGGGCGCGAGCCAGATCACGAGGATACCGATGCCGTAGATGAAGGAGGCGGCCGCGCCGACGCGGGCGTAGCTGCCGCCGAGCGAGGTGAACACGGCGCCGGCGGCGAGCACGCCGACCGCAGTGGCGAAGCGCCCGACGTTGTAGGAGATTCCGCTCCCGGTCGCGCGCACGGCGGTGGGGAAAAGTTCAGGCAGGTAAAGGGGCAGCCACCCGAAGAAGAGCGTGGCGACCAAGCCCTGCGCGAAGACGATCGGGAGGAAGGTCGATTGCAGCGGGGCGGTGAGCTGGAACATGGACCACGTCAGGCCGAATGAGCCCACGCTGATCAGGAAATAGGAAAGCTTCCGGCCGAGCAGGGCGGCGATTTGGGCGCCGATCAGGCTCCCAAGGATAGCGCCGGCCGCCCACCAGCCCTGCGTCAGCGCCTTGTAATCCGAGCGCACGGCGCGTCCGATCTCATCCGCCCAAGGGATCATCCACTTGCTCGCCGCCCACGCGCCGACGAGCGGAATGGAGCCGAGCATGATGCCCACCAGGGTGATCCGCAGCAGCGGCGGCCGGAAGAGCTCCCGGAGCGGAGCGGGCGGTTTCGGGGTCCCGGCTTTGCCGCGGGAGGCGAGCCAGGTGGGTGACTCAGGCAGGAAGAGCAGCACCGCGACGCCCAGCACGGCGGGCACTCCGGCGATGTAGAACAGCCACCGCCACGAGTCCGGCGTCACCGGATACAGCTGGGCGATCTGGGAAAGCAGCAAGATGCCGGAGTTGATCGCGGCGCCCATCAGCCCGGCGACCATGGGACGGGATTTGTCGGGCCAGGACTCGGCCACGAGCGCCACGGCATTGGGCCAGACCCCGCCGACGCCGAGGCCCACGACAAACCGTAGCACGAGCATCTGTTCCTGGGTCGTGACCCAAGCGCCCAGCCCGGCGAAGACGGAATAGAACAGGATGCTCACGCCCATCGCTCGCGTGCGACCGATGCGGTCCCCGAGCGAGCCCAGCACGATCCCGCCGACGGCCGCCCCCGCCATGAGGGCGGCGGTGAACCGGGCGAACCAGTCCCCACCCAGCATGGGCGTGTAGGCGTCGCCGAGGAGCGACTTGGACACCGATAGCGAGACCAGCGGCATGAGACCGAGCTCAAGCCCGTCGAACAAAAGCGCGCCGAAGGCGGCGGCGAGGACCGCGTAGCGGGCCCTCGGGCTGAGCGGGGTGGAACTCATGGAAAGCGGGTTTCTCCCGCGCGGGCGGCGAGGACGCGGATGATGGCGCTGTTGTCGAGGGCGCCGAGACCGGCGGATTCCGCCGCCTCGAGAATCGAGCGGTGGGCGCGGCTGAGCGGCATCGGAAGTCCCGCGGCTTCGCCCTGATCTAGGATCAGGCGCACATCCTTGAGGTGCTGGGAAAGGCGGGCCTCGGGAGTGAAGTTGCCGGAGAGCATGCGCTCTCCCTTGCGGTCCATGATGCGGGAGTAGGCGGGGCCGCTCTGCATGACGGAGAGCGCCTGACGGGCGTCGAGCCCGAGCCCATGCGCAAGGGCGAGCCCCTCGGCGAGTGCGGCGCGGTTCAGCCCGAGCACCACATTGGTGACCAGTTTCATGCGCGCCCCCGCGCCGGGACCGCCGCAATGAAAGGTCTCGTGGCCCAGCGGCGCGAGGATGTCGCGGCACGACGAAAACGCGGCGGCGTCTCCGCCCACCATCAACACGGCCGATCCCTCGCGGAGTTGGGAACTGCTGCCGGACACGGTGGCGTCAAGGTACGCCACACCGCGGGCGGCGAGATGGCCGGCAAGCTCCGCGGTGGCATCCGGGTCGCCGGTGGTCGTGTCGATGATCACGTGACCCTCACGGAGCTCCGGGCCGGCGGCGGCCAGCACGGCGTTGACCTCGATGTGGGTCGGCAGGCTGAGAAAGACGCGACGGCAACGGCGGAATAACTCTGCGGCGTTCTCCGCGAGCTCGCCTCCCGCTCGGGCGAAGGCCTCACGTCGGTTGGCGTCGATGTCGTGACCGATCACGTGGAAGGCGCCGCCCAGTAAGCGGTCGGCGAGGGCGCTGCCGAGCAGTCCGAGACCGACCAGGCCGACGCAAGAGGAGGTGGGGGAGGGCGAAACCATGGGCGGGAGGAATAGGCAGCCGCGAATCCGGGGTGTTTCAGCGGCCAGTGTTCTGCCGGGAGGGTGAGTCGCCAGCGAGCTCGGAAAGGAGGATCTCGAGCGCCGTGTGGACGGGGTGGAGACGGAGACTATTGCGATCGGAGGGGTCCCGCGGATTCAGACCGCGCGCGTTCTCCCAGTCGTCCGGCATGCCGTCTCCGTCGGTGTCGCGCGGAGCGGGCGCCGACTTGAGGTCCGGCCAGCCGCCGACCTGCTCGGGGGAGTCGATGATACCGTTGCCGACTGTGGCGCCTCCGCGCCGCACCTCCGCGACGACGCGGGCGTCGACGGCGTCGCGCCGGGGTCTCGTAGCGCCGGCGCCGGCCAGCACCACCTCATAGGCCTCCGAGGCGGAATGCGTTGTGACGGGCGCGACGGGAAAGGGGTCGTGGCGGCGGTTGGCCGCGGCGGAGGTCGCTCCCTCGAAATCAACGCCGCCCGTCCAGTTGTCGGCGGCGATCGAGGGGAATCCCTCCACCACGTTGCCCGCGATATGCCAGACCGAGTCGTAACCGTAGGCCGCGCGGGTATCGTCGATGCGCGCGATGCGACGGCGCACGGCCGGCAACGTGGCCGGGCCCGGTTTGTAATAGTTGTTCACCAAGTTGATGGTGACCGGCTTTCCATCGCACGAGCGGTGCTCCCAGTTGTAGATCACGGAATTCCGGTGATCCATGAGCACGGTCCGCTCGCGCGCCTGACCGGCGACGCTCGGGGTGCGGGCGGTGGCGTGGGCGAAAAGATTATGGTGGTACGACACGTTTTCGCCCCCCCAGGAAGCGCCGTAGCCGTGGGCGCCCTTGGGGTGGACGCTGCGATTAAGCGGCTCCGCGATCACGCACCACTGCACGGTGAGGTCGCGGGTGCCGTGCCAGGTGTTCATGGCCTCGTCGACCGTCCAGCTCACCGAGCAGTGATCAATGATGATGTTTCGGCCTTCGCGCACCTCGATGCCGTCGATCGCCTTGCCGGATTCGGGGCCCGGGCGCACGCGGAGATAGCGGATGATGACATCGTTGGCGCCGCGAAGCCGGAGCGGGTGGCCGCGGAGGCAGATGCCGTCGCCCGGCGCGGTCTGCCCGGCGATCGTGAGATGGGACCGCTCGATCAGGAGGTCCGACGTGAGGACGATCGTGCCGGAAACCCGGAAAATCACAGTGCGATGTCCCGCGCCCACCGCCTCGCGGAGCGAGCCCGGACCGGAGTCGTTGAGATTAGTCACGGCAACCACGTCACCCCCGCGACCGCCCACGGCGAAACGCCCGAAGCCCTCGGCGCTCGGGAAGGCGAGCGGCTGGGCGAAGGCGAGGGCCGTCGTCGAAAAAAACAGCACGACCCGAAGGAGCATGGGAAATTTCATCCGGGGCGGGGAGAGCGGGGCTGCATTCATCGCGCGTCGGGGGTCGCGAGTGCGCTGACCACGAAGGGCCACATCAGTTCCCGGTAAAAACGGTGCCCCTCGCCGCCCCAACGGTGCTGGAAGCGTTCCGGCGCACGACTGGGAGATTTTCGCGCCGCCTCGCCGTGAAACTCTCCTACGAGCGGCGCGAGATGGGCACTCATCCCGGATCCGGTGGTTAGTTTCACGTGTTCGAAGGGAGCGCGATCAGGACGCTGTTTGGGCTTTGCGGGGCGATGAGTGCTTGGGTCCCAGAAAATCCCGCCTTCGCCGGTGGAGCACGGATCGATGATCCCGCGGGCTGGGGGCCGGAAGCGGGAGTTGATTTGCTTCCAGCCCGGGTGCCTGGCGGGCCACCCGTTGGCTTTATGCCGGTACGTGGGGAGGCGGTTGCCGCGTTTTTCTCTCTCGATCAGAACGAGCCGCTCACGCCGGCGGCCATGCGGACCCCGTAGATCTGACAATCCGTGGGGCGATCTCCGCGGCCCTGGAAGGTGTTTTGCTTCTCGTTGAAGACGTTATTGGCGTCGACGAAAAGATCGAGCCGGCGGTTCACGCGAAACCGCGCGCTGACATCGACCGTGTTGCGGGGCTCATTGTAGGTGATGCTCGCGGGGTTGGCGTTATACCCGCGGGTGGTCTCGCCGGAGTAGTTATAGTTCACCCTCAGCGTGGTCCCGCTGCGAGTCCAGGAAACGCCTCCGTTGGCGGTGCGGGGGGCGAAACCAGCGATCGTGGTACGGATCGTCGTTCCGTCGTAGGTCCCCCGCGTCAGAAGACGCGTGGCGTTGGCGAAGACGCCGAAGCCGCTCAACCAGCCGGGGAGGAACGATAGAGATTGCTGATAGCTTATCTCGAGCCCGCGCACGCGGGCCCAGCCGCCGTTCACGCGGGTGGTGAGGGTGTAGCCGCCGTACATCCCGTCGAAACCGTTGGCCGGGCCTTCCCGGATGACTTCGGTCGCGGGGAAGATGAAGTTTCGCAGATTCTTCTGGAAGGCCCCTACCGACAGCACCCCGACGCCCCGGCCGAAGTAGTGCTCGAGCGAAAGATCGTAGTTCTTGGAAAACTGCGGCTTCAGGCCCGAATTGTTGCGGGAGATGGTGCCGGCGTTCTCGTTCACGTTCGTGACGGGAATCAGCTCGTTGTAGGGGGCGCGGCCGATTCCGGTCGACCAGCTGGCTCGTGCCAGCGTGTTCGGGGAGACGCGGAAGCGGGCGTGCGCGCTCGGGAAATAATTATCGTAGTCGCGTTCAACCTTCACGCGTCCCCCGAAGCGCAGCGCGGCTTCCGCGGCGGTGTTGGCGTATCGGGTGTCCGTCAGCGGCCCGCGGGCGGTCGCGGAGGTGGCCTCTCGGCGCACTCCGGCGAGCAGCGAGAAGCGGCCGATATCCACGTTGCCCTGCACGTAGGTCCCCAGCACTTCCTCGCGGACGCTACCGTTGTTGACGAGGGAGTTCTGGATTGTGGACGCGATATTCTCGCGGAAAAGCTGCGGATTGGCGCGTAGTTCGCGGTGGATGGCGGCGAGGTCGGGCCAGGCCGGCACGACGCGGTACCGCCCGTCCAAGGGGAGGTAGTTGTGACCGTCGGTTCCGTTGAACCGGTTGAGATTGTCGTCGTTTCTACCGGTGGCCGCGTTCGGACCCGCCACTCCGTCGGGACCAATATAGATGTAGTTCGGCTGGAAGCGATTCTGCCGCTTGGTTTGCTCGCGCCAGCGGAACCCGCCTTTCAGTGAGGTAGGCCAAGCGGTGGCGAACGCTCGTTTCAGGTTCGCCTGTGCCGCGAGAATCTCGTCCTGCTGGTGGAAGTCTTTCCGGTTGAGCGAATCGGTGAAGCCGTTGTCGAAGTTGCGGATATCCGGCCCCCCGGTCTGCACGAAGTCCGGGTAGTGGAGTCGGTTCGTGCGGTCCACCGACCAATTCGTGTTGTTGATGCGGACGGTCACATCCTCGCGCTTTTCAAAACCGTCGGACGGGGACCACGCCACGTCGCCGTCAGCCGTCCAGTCCCGCCACGCCGCCTTGCCGCCGGCTTGAAACCGAAACGTCTTCACCGTCCGGTAGCGCGATTCGATCTCGTACTCCGTGGAGGCGGCGGTGAGACGCGAGACCGCATCGCTGACAAACGCGGCCGAGCCGCGGCGGACCCGCATCTTGTGCTGGGTCATGTCGTCGAGATAGTTGTTGTAGAGAGTGTTGAAGAAAACGGACGTCGCGGGCCCGAGCTTGTAGTCAAGTTTGAGCCCCGTGCCGATGCGGGTTAGCGTGATTTCATCCTCGGAGGTCTGAAAATCATTCATCGGGGTCGGCGCGGTGAAGGAGGGGCTGGCGTAGCCGGCCCGGAAGGCGCTGCGGGGACCGTAGGTGCGATTGTAGCTGAGATTGAACGCGAGCCCGATCCGCCGCTCGGAGCCCAGCACGTCCGAGTAGGCCATGCTGCCCGAGGGCTCGAAGACGGAGCGAAGTGGATAAATGTTCACCCCCGTACCCCAGCGGATGTCGCGTCCCCGGCGGTCGAAGCCGCTCTTTGTCTTGAGATTGATGCTGCCGCCGATCGCGTCCGCGTCCATCTCCGGGAGCTGGGCCTTGATCACCTCGATCGACTCGATCGAGTTGGTGGAGACCTTGTCGACCTCGAAGGCTCGTGAAAGCCCGCGCGTGGTAGCGCCGGAGAGACGGGTGCCGTCGACCATGACCGAGTTATACTGCGGATCGATGCCGCGGACGGAAACGAGGTAGTTTTCCGCCTCGTCACGCTGGGCGGAGATCCCGGGAAGGAAGACGAGGATGTTGCCTACGTTCGCGTCGGCCACGTTGCCGAAGGTGTCTGTCGCGATGACCTGTTTCAGGTTTGCCGCGGTGCGCTGCCGGGCGATGGCCGCGGCTTCGCCCTCGCGAAGTTCCGAGACCGTGAACGCCTCAAGTTTGTACACGCGGGAGGTCAGCTCCACGTTGAGGTCGGCGGTGGCGCCGGCGCTGACGTCCACCGTGACGCGCTGCGGATCTAGGCCGGGATAGGTGACGAGCAGAATTCGCTTACCCGGGGTGATATCGGTGAGCCGGAAGGAACCGGCTCCCCCCGACGCCACTCCCGCCGCCGCGGATCCCTCCAGCGTGATGCTGGCTCCTTCGAGATAGACGCCGGTCGCGGCATTCAGCACCCGGCCGGTCACGGTCCCCGTGGAGGGGGCGGGTGCCGCGCCACTGAGCAGGGCGCTTCCCAGGAAAAGGAAGATTGTATATACCAGAGGACAGCGGTGCGGGCGGGGTAGGGGTTTCATGCGGCGGATTGGGGTGGTTAGCCGGACGGAGTGCCCGGCGGCCTTGAGCCCAACCCTCGAGAGACGAAGACGTCCGCACACGTTGAATTCTCCTGTCTCCCCGGGAGACAAGTGCTCTCCCCGTCGGAGCCGCGCGGGCGGTCAGTCCGGCCGTTTCTTTTTCCCGGGGGAGCTTGCGTCGCGCTTCTTGCCCGCGCCGGGGCGCGGCTCGGCCGGGGCGGCGAGGGGCTTGCGCGGCAGCAGGTCGTCGCGCATCGCGGTCTGGTAGACGAAGGAGGCCATGACGACCGCGGCCTGCCGGAGGTCCTCCTCGATGGCCCGGTCGTACAGGTCCATGTTCCCGTGCCAGGTCCGGGTGCGGTACTCCAGGTCGTCCTGGATGAACTGGAATCCGGGCAGGCCGATGTTGTCGAAGCTCACGTGGTCGGTGGATCCGGTGCGGGAGAGCGTCACGGTCTCGGCGCCGAGATCGCGCAGGGGCTTCAGCCACTCGCGGAAGACGCCGCGCAGCGCCTCGTTGCCCTGCAGGTAGAT
>CAXRGI010000372.1:0-6808 GCA_964229935.1 Opitutales bacterium | reverse complement strand
CAACCCCTACGTCGACTCGCGCAGCAACGGGCTCGTCTACTGCCACAACCGCCTCAAGGGCCAGGCCATCGCGGCGCACGTGAAGCTCACCAAGGGCGAGCGCTCGCGCCTCGCCGAACTGGCCGCCGATCTCCTTTAGCGAAAGGCCGTGGCCGGCCGGGCTCAGGTTGCGGCTATGGCAGCGTCTTCAGGCCGGCCGCCTGGGCGAGCGACCGCTGGTTGGCGTCGAAGGAAAGAAATACCTTCGCCGATAGATGCGATGCGGCCGCCACGTGCAGGATATCGAAGGAACGATGGCCGGTGACCGCGGTGTGGGCGGCCGACAACCGCTTCGCCTCGTTCACGACGGACGTCAGATTGGTCTGGTTCAGGACGAGGCTACCGTTCGCGAGGTCGGAGTCAAAGGCGGCCAGGATTTCCGCTCCGGCGGTCGTTTCGAGGACTTTTCTGAAGACGCCGAAGCGGACGGCATTTCGGAGCTCGTAATCGTTGAGCGGGGTGAGCGTGAGAGGAGCGGAAAGTTTCGTCACCAACGCCAGCGCGCGGTCGGTGTGTGCATCCCGCCCGAAGAGCGAGAATAGGAAGCTGGTATCGCAGCAGACCACGGGATCCCTAGCGACCGCCCTGACTTTCGGCCAGCAGCGTCGCGGCGTCTGCTGCGCTCAAGCGGGGCAGGGCCGACTTGTTCATGCGGTGCGCCGCGCTCTGCCGCCAATCCACGCGGCCCGCCTGCTTGGCCTGCTCGGGCACGAGCCGGGCGATCACTCGGCCTCGCCGGCTCACCGCCACTTCCTCGCCCGCCTCGATCCAACCGAGCAGCCGCGTGTAGTGATTGCGGAGGTCGCGAACAGTCGCTGTTTTCATTGTGCTACAAAAGTGTAGCCGCGCGGGGCGTTGTCAATCAACCGCGCCTTCCAACCCTTCACCGGCCGGCCCCGGTGACCGCCGTCGGTACGGCGTAGAGCGAGGTGCGCGCCGTCATGAACAG
This sequence comes from Opitutales bacterium, assembly GCA_964229935.1. GTDB lineage: Bacteria > Verrucomicrobiota > Verrucomicrobiia > Opitutales > Opitutaceae > ER46. The sequence goes on along the minus strand of CAXRGI010000372.1, from coordinate 5,820 downwards.
CGTGCGGCCGTCGGGCCCGCCGAAGCAGAGGTTGGCCGCCGCCTCCGGGAGCAGGATCCGGCCGATGAGTTTTCCGTCGGTTCCAAAGATCTGCACGCCGTCGCCGCTGCTCGTCCACACCCGGCCGGTGGCGTCCACGCGGATGCCGTCCGGCGCGCCTTTGTCGAGCGAGCAGAACACCGACCCGCCGGAGACCGTGCCTTCAGGGGCGATTTCCAGTACCCGGATGTGGCGTGGTTTCCCCGAATCGGCGACGTAGAGCTTCCGTTCGTCGGGTGAGAAGGCGAGGCCGTTGGGCTGGTCGAAGTCGCGGGCGATCGCCGTGGTGCGGCCGGTGCGCGGATCGTGACGGTAGACGAAATTGCCCGGCTGTTCCTTACCCACCTTCTTCTTCGTGGCCGGGTCGGTCTTCAGTCCGTACTCGGGGTCGGTGAACCAAAGGGTGCCGTCGGACTTCACGACGACGTCGTTCGGGGAGTTGAGCTTCCGGCCCTCGAAGGAGTCGACGAGGGTGCGCAACGAGCCGTCGTTCTCCAACCGCGCCACGCGACGGCCGCTGTGCTCGCAGCTCAGAAGACGGCCCTCGGGGTCGGTCGTGTTGCCGTTGGTGTTGCGGCTAGGAGCGCGGAAGGTCGTGACGCCCCCGGCGGCGGACCACTTCCGAATCTCGTCGCGCGGGATATCGCTGAACACGAGGTAGCCGCCTTCCTTGATCCAGGTGGGTCCCTCGGTGAAGCCGAAGCCGCCGGCGAGTTTGGTAACCTTGGCGTCTGCCGGTATGCAGCGGGCGAACTCCGCAGGCTGGGTCGCCTCAAAATTGGCGGCACAGGCGAACGAGGTTAGAAACGTCGCGACGATTGTTTTGGCGGGGATTTTCATGGGGAAGGGAAATTGAAAGCTCTGTAAAACAACAGGTAAGGAGTTTTTTAAACAAACCTCCCCATCGTAACCTAAGAATTTTTCAAAATTCTTCGCGGCCTTTGAACGTTCCGGGCCGCGTGGCGTCTACCTCGTGGTAGTTCAATGGTTTGCTTGGTGTTAGGTGCGAGGGCCGCCTAGGGGTAGGCGGCCCTCACTCTTTTCAGGGCCGGAACACGCGATCGGGCGTTCCGCTCCGGATCTCACAAGCAGGCGGTGATGCGCTTCAGGAGGTCCTCGTAACTCTCCAAGGCGGGGAAGTGCGGAAACTCGCGCACGACGTTTTCCGGCGCATGGAACAGGAAACCGTGGTCGGCTTGGCCGAGCATCGTGGTGTCGTTGTACGAGTCTCCGGCCGCGATCACGCGGTAATTCAGGGCCTGCAGCGCCTCGACCGCCCGCCGCTTCTGGTCAGGCAGGCGAAGGCGATAGCCGGTGATCCGGTCGTTTTCCACCACGAGCCGATGGCAGAACAACGTCGGCCAATCCATGCGCCGCATCAGCGGCTGCGCGAACTGCTCGAAGGTGTCGGACAAAATGATCAGCTGCGTGCGACGACGCAGTTCCGCGATGAAATCGAGCGCGCCGGGCAACGGCTCCAGTCCGCCGATCACTTCCTGGATCCGCGAGAGCGTGATCCCGTGCCGGTCCATGATGCCGATGCGGTAATTCATCAGCTTGTCGTAGTCCGGCTCCTCGCGGGTCGTGCGCCGCAGCTCTGGGATGCCGGTTCGCTCGGCGACGGCGATCCAGATCTCGGGCGTGAGTACGCCCTCCATGTCGAGGGTGACGATACTTTGCTTCACGGGAATCACGGGAGCCTCATTCCAGCCAAGGTTCCTCGGGCTTCGGGGCGGTTTTGGGGGCGACGTCGAGCTCCGCGGCGGCGCGTTTGCTGGCCTCGAGCCGGCGCTCCATGAAGGCGGCCATGCGCTCGCGCGACTCCGTCACGATTTCCGCGGGCGCGTGGTGCGGTGTACCGCTCCAAAACGGCGGGCTGGGCTCGTATTCCAGCGCCAGCTGGATCGTTTGCGCCGTGCGTTCGTCGACGGACTGCGCCACCACCTGCAGCGCGAAGTCCAACCCTGCCGTTACGCCCGCTCCCGTGATGCGGTTGCGGTCCACGACGACGCGTGAGTCCTGCGGTTCCGCGCCGAACAGGCTGAGCTGGTCACGCGACGCCCAATGGCAGGTGGCCTGGTAGCCCTTGAGCAGACCGGCCGCACCGAGCAGCAGCGAGCCGGTGCAAACCGACGTGATCCACTTCGCCTTGGCCGCCTGTTCGCGCAGGAACCCCAGCACCTCGAAGTCGTCCATCAGGTCGACCTGACCTGGACCACCCGGCACGCAAAGAACGTCGAGCGGCGGACAATCCGTGAACGTCATCGTCGGCTGCAGTCGGAGTCCACGATCGCTGTCGACGGGATCGAGGAACTTCCAAACGAGATGAACCTTCGCCCCGGGGATGCGAGCGAACACCTCGAACGGCGCCGTGAGGTCGAGCTGGGTTACCTTGGGAAAGAGCAGGAGGCCGATTTCCATGGCGTGAACGTGCTTCGGGCTCAGCCCTTCCCGGCGGGCTTCGCCCAGGTGTCCTTGAGCGTGATCGTACGGTTGAAGACGAGGGCGCCAGGACGGCTGTCTTTGGCGTCGGGGGTGAAATAGCCGAGACGTTCGAATTGGAACGGGTCGCCGGCGCCGGCAGCCGCGAGCGAGGGCTCGAGGCGGGCGCGCACCACCTCGAGCGAGCGGGGATTCAGGTGACGCTGGAAGTCGTCGGTGGCGCCGGGCTCGGGCACGGTGAACAGGCGGTCATACAACCGCACCTCGGCCTCGATGCTGCGATCGGCGCTCACCCAATGGATGGTGCCCTTCACCTTGCGGTCGGCGTCGGGCTGGCCCGCCCGGGTCGCGAGATCGGCGGTGCATCGGAGCTCGGACACGCGACCGGCGGCGTCCTTCACGACCTCGTCGCAGCGGATGATACAGGCGTACTTGAGCCGCACCTCGCCGCCCGGCTTCAGGCGGAAATACTTCGGCGGCGGCACCTCGGCGAAATCGTCCTGCTCGATGAAAACCTCGCGGGTGAGCGCGACCTCGCGGGTGCGGGGCGCGGGGTCCTGCGGGTTGTCGACCGCGTTGCAAGGTACCGACTCTCCAGGGGCGATGTTCGTGAGGACCACCTTGACGGGGTGGAGCACCGCGAGGCGGCGGGTGGCGGCGGCGTTCAGTTCCTCGCGGACCGCATATTCGAACAGCGCGATATCGGTGACGCTCTCGTATTTGGTGACGCCTACGGTGGCGGCCAGGCGCCGGATCGCGGCGGCGGGAATACCACGGCGGCGGGCGCCGGTGAGCGTGGGTAGGCGAGGGTCGTCCCAGCCTGCGACCGCTCCATCGTTCACCAACTGCAGCAGCCGTCGTTTGCTGAACACCATGTAGCTGATGTTGAGCTTCGCGAATTCGTACTGGTGCGGAAGCGTCCGCGGCAGTTCCAGACTGTGTAGGATCCAGTCGTAAAGCGGACGGTGCACCTCGAACTCGAGCGTGCAGACGCTGTGGGTGATGCCCTCGAGGTAGTCGCTCAGGCAGTGGGCGAAATCGTACAGCGGGTAGATGCACCACTTCTTGCCCGCGTGATGGTGGGCGGTGTGGCGGATCCGGTAGAGGAGGGGGTCGCGCAGCCAGATGTTGGGCGACGCCATGTCTATCTTCGCCCGCAGGCTGCAGGCGCCGTCGGGAAGCGCCCCCGACCGCATGCGGGCAAACAGGGCCAAGTTTTCTTCCACGCTGCGATTGCGGAACGGCGAGTCCTTGCCGGGGTGATCAGGCGCGCCGCGGTAGGCGTCGGTCTCCTGCGGCGAAAGGTCGCACACGTAGGCCTTGCCCCGCTTTATCAGCTCCACCGCGTAGCCGTGGATCTGCTCGAAGTAATCGCTGGCGAAGAATGGTTCGGAGTCGGCACCCGCCGCGACGGCGGAGAGATGGAAGTCGGGTTTGCCGCCAACCGTGGCGGCGGCGGGCGTGGCGCCCTTGGGTTTGAAGCCAAGGCAATGGTCCGCCCAGCCCTCGACCAGCCAGCGGACGTCGCGGGTGATCGACTCCACGTACTCAGCATCCTCCTTGACCGGGTTAGTGTCGTCGAAACGCAGGTGGCAGACGCCATGGTTTTCGCGGGCGACCCCGAAGTTGAGACAAATCGACTTGGCATGGCCGAGGTGCAGGTAGCCGTTGGGCTCGGGCGGGAACCGCGTGACGATGCGCGCGTGGCGTTTCTCGGCGACGTCGCGGGCGACGATGTCGCGGATGAAGTCGCTCGGGGCGGGTGAGGCGTCCGGCGCGGCGTTCGCGGTGGGCGCGGCTGACATAATCCGCGAACGTGACACGCGCCCGCCCGGGAGGCACCGATGCAGTTGGCCCCGGCTCGTGGTTCGGGCTGCGGTCGGCGCGGATTGCCTCCCACCGGCCGCCAAAACCCACGGCGGGCTTGACGCTCCCAGCGGCCCGGCGCTTCATGCGCGTCGGTTGTCGCGAATGTAGCACAATGGATAGTGTAGTGGCCTCCGAAGCCATTGATCCGGGTTCGACTCCCGGCATTCGCACCATCTCCCGTTCGCAAATTCAGAAACGCGGCGAGGAACCCGAAAGATCGCTCGTCATGGAGCCCACGCCAAATTCCGCCAAATCATGGTGGTCGCGTTTATTGTCCGCGGTGGGTGCGTTTGCCTTCGTCTTCGGCGCGGTGGATCCCCTCGAGGGTTCGGTCGTGATTTTGGGAGGGAGCGCGCTGCTGCTGGCGGGTGAAATCCTGAGGGTGGGGGAGCGGCGACGATTGGCCCTCTGGACCAGCGTGTTCGTCCTCACGGCGGTGGGGGTGGCGATGATGTTTTTCCTCAGTTCTCTGGGCGGCTTGGGCGGAGATCGCGGGAAATCATGGTGGTGGGGGCTTCTGATCCTGCCTTACCCGGCGGGTTGGTTGCTCGGCGTGGGTGCTCTGGTGGCGCGAGGTGTCCGTCGGGTGCGCTCCGGCTAAGATCGCGTCCCGGACGGCTCGGCCAGCCGCGCAGGTTGCATGTCCTTCGGCTCGCCAGGCGGCTTCGGAGCGCGTGAACTTCCGGCCTGCCTCCGCTTTCATGACCGCACCTGCACCCGATTCCGTGCCCCCCGCCGATCTGGAACTGGCGCGGATCCTTTGGGACTGGCAGTCGGCGCATGAGGAGCCGGCTCCGGCCGATGCCGCGCTCGGTTTGGGCAGCTATGACGTGCGTGTCGCCGATCGTTGCGTGGAGTTGTTCCGCGCCGGATGGGTTCGGCTCGTCTGTTTCTCCGGGGCCAGCGGCAACTTCACCGAAGGCCGCTTTCCCCGCGGCGAGGCTCACGCTTTCGCCGACCGCGCCCGCGAACTCGGGTTGCCGGAGGAGGCCCTGATCATCGAGCCCGCGGCCCGCAATACCGCCGACAACATCCGGCTCGCGCGCCCGCTGCTGGAGGCCCGCGGCGTGCGGTCGATCATCCTTGTGGCCAAGCCCAACATGCTTGCGCGCGGCCGCGCCACACTACCCGTCCACTGGCCAGGGGTCCGCGCCGGGTTCGCCGGCGCCCGTGTGCCCTTCGCGCGGGATCTCGCTCCCGGGCGGACCGTCCGCGACCTGATCGAGGACCTGGTGGGAGACTCCGAGCGACTCAGGGTGTATCCGGAACGCGGATGGCAGGCGCCGGTGCCGATTCCGGCCGCTGTCTCCGATGCAATGCGGGAACTCATCCGCCGCGGTTACGGCGGGCATTTGCCTAGGTGATCGGGGTTTGCGGGGGTCGGAGTAATGGCCCGGCGCGCGCGGAAAGAGCCTATGCGCTTGAAAAATCTGCACACTTATTGAGAATTTTTCTCAGCTGAATCCCCCC
>CAXRGI010000371.1:0-2691 GCA_964229935.1 Opitutales bacterium | reverse complement strand
GGGGATCACGTCGCCGGAGCGAATAGCGGAAGAACCCGCAGCGTTGTCACGTGAACCAGCCCGCGGTCGGTGAGCCGCAGCTCCGGGATCACGGAGAGCGGGAGCAAATTGAACCCCATGTAGGGCACGCGGCAGCCGAGCTTTTTCCATGCGCGCTTCAGGGCGGTCGTTTCCCGTGCGACCACCGGGGCGCGTTGGTCCGAAAGCAGGCCGGCGATAGGCAGCGCCACGGCGGCCAGCACCCGGCCGTCGCGAACGGCGCAGACTCCGCCACGCAACTTTCGGACTGTTTCGAGGGCCAGCTTGAGGTCGGCGTCGTTGGTGCCGGCGAGCACGATGTTGTGGGCGTCGTGGCCCACGCTGCTGGCCACCGCCCCGCGCTTCAGGCCGAAGCCCTGCAGCAGGCCGTGTCCGACCCCGCCGTTTCGGCCGTGGCGCTCGATCACCGTGAGGAAGCAGAGGTCATGACGCCGGAAATGCGCCTCCCAGGAGGGGGCCGGCGCGAGCCGTACGACCTCGTGCGCCGTGAGGATGCCCGGCGGGACGAGGCGAATGACGTTGGCGGTGGCGGCGGAAGTCGGGAGGTCGGGCGTGAGCTTCGGACGGCGAGGGAGTTTCACTGTTCGGTAGGCCGCCCGCGGATAGCGGTAGCGCTTCGTCAGCGCGCGCTCGAGCACCGGGGTCACCTTGCGGTCGCGGATCACCAGTTCGCCGCCGTACCACGTGTTGCGCGGCTCCAGGTCGTCGTTGAGGAGCACGAGGTCGGCGCGTCGGCCGGGCCCGAGGCCGCCGAACTCGCCGTCGAGCCCGTAGCGCGTCGCGGGATGAAGGGAGCCGCAGCTCCAGGCGGTCTCGCGCTTCAGGCCGGCGGCTCGCGCCTGCCGGACGACCCAATCGAGACCAAAGAGAAACAAATCGTCGGCGTCGCGGTCGTCCGTGCAGACGCACACCCGCTTGGGATTCGCGCCAAGCTCGGTCACGGTGCGGATCGCCTGCGGGAGTGAGTGCCACGGGGTGTGCGGGTTACCGCCGCGAAGGAAAATCCACAGGCCGTTCTCGAGGAAATCGTCGGCGATGTCGCGGTCGATCGCCTCGTGCGTGTCGGTGATGCCGCTGGCGGCCCCGGCCGCCACGAACTCGCGGCCGTAGATGTGGCCGCAGACCGGCCGGCCGCGGCGGAGCGCCTGCGCGAGGATGGCATGGCTGCGTTCGTCGCCGGAAGCGACCGCGATGTAATCCATCTTCTCCCCGAGCGCGACGGCCTCGGGCCAGCGATCGAAAAGTCGCCCGATCTTCGCCGGCGTGAGGTCGCCGCCGGCGGTTTCCAAAGTGGCGTTGGTGGCCGGCACTGTGCTCGGCACGGTGAGATAAACCGAGAGCGGGGCGCGGCGCGCGTCCTCGAGCATCCACTCGACGCCCGCCGTATCGCACACGTTGCCGATCTCGTGGGAGTCGCAGAAGACGGTCGTGGTGCCGTTGCGCAGCGCCGCCTCGGCGAACGCGCAGGCGGTCATCATGCTGCTCTCGATGTGGACGTGCGGGTCGACCAGACCCGGGGCGATGATGCCGCCCTCGACGTCGTGCATGCGGCCGCGCGGAGCCAGCCCGGCCTTGGCGGCGGCGCCCGCGGGCTTCACCGCCGCGATGCGCCCACCCTTGATCCAGACCTCGCGGTTGCGGTGGATGCGTTCCGTGTAGGTCGAGAGCACCCGTGCCCCGGTGAGCACGAGATCGGGGGCGCTCCGCCCCATCGCCACCGCGGCGAGGGCACGGGTCATCGTGTGGAGCGGGGCGACGGAAAAACGGGTGAGTGTGCGGTTCATGGAAATCAGAGTTCCTCGACGATCGCGCGCAGCACCCGCGCCGCAACCCCTGACACGGGGGCCTCGTGGGCGTCGATGGGGTTGGCACCGCGTTGCGCTCCGGCGAGATCGCTCAGGCCGCGGACGACGAGGATCGGAACCTGGTTCGACCAGGCGACGTGGGCGAGCGCGGTCGACTCCATGTCAACGCAGCGGGCCTGCCATACGCGGAACACCCACTCTCGGTAGCCGGCGTGGTCGAGAAAGACCGGGCCTGCCACGCCGGCGCCTCCCACACTCACCGCGACCTCACGGCCCGCGGCCCGGAGCGCGGGCAGCTTTCCCACCGCTCTCCGGGCGGCGGCCAGCAGCACCGGATCGGCGGGAAACGAGGGGATCCTTGTGAAGTCGGCCTGTCCCTCCCGGGTCGCGGCCACCTCGTTGGGGAAGATCATCCCGAAGTTCTCGGCCTTGGACTCGAGGAAAGACGGCAGGACGTGACCTCCCTTGCCGTCCGGATTCAGGTACGCCGCCTCCGCATGGTAGGCCCAGCGCTCGGGGATCACGACATCGCCGACCTGCAGCCTGGGATCGACGCCGCCCGCGACGCCCGCGAAGAGAACCGCGGTGATGGGAAAGCGCTCCAAGGCGAGCTGCAGCTGGTAGGCCGCGTTAACGAGGCTCACCCCGGTCCGGAAGACCACCACCTCGTGCCGGCCGGCGCGTCCGCGCCAAAACGAGAGCCCCTTGATTCGCGTTTCCGTGAATCCGCGTTCCGGGTCCACGCCGAACTCCGCGCGCAGCGCGGCCATCTCCGGCGGATAGGCGGCACACAAGGCAAGGAGAGGAGGCCGCGCAGGCTCTCCCGCGGTCAACGCCGGAAGGACGA
>CAXRGI010000370.1:0-3789 GCA_964229935.1 Opitutales bacterium | reverse complement strand
GTCCACCAGGCCAAGGGGCTCGAGTACGCGGCCGTTTTCCTGATCGGGCTCGCCGACGGCAGTTTCCCGCTGCGACGCGCGATCGAGGCCGGCGACGTCGAGGAGGAGCGGCGGCTGTTCTACGTCGCGGTGACCCGCGCGCGCGACGAACTCTACCTGTGCTTCCCCAAGGTGAACACCAAGGGCGGGCCCGCGATGCTGCAGACCCCGAGCCGCTTCCTGCTCGAGCTACCCTCCGATCTCTACCAGCCCTTGCGCGTGCGGCGCACGACGGCCTGGTAGGGTTGACGCCGTGGTCAGACCACCGTGCCGGGAGGAAGGATCGTGTTCTTCGGCACGACGAGAACGCCGTCGCGGATGATCACGAGGCCGCCCGCGTAGGTACCGTCGGCCTTCCCCTGCGCCGAGAGCACGCAGCCGTCGCCGATGCGCGCGTTCTTGTCGATGATCGCCCCTTGGATACGGCAATTCCGACCGACGCCGAGATTGGGCCGGCCGCGGGTGGCGTTATCCTCCAACTGCGCCGGTGTCTCGTAATAGTCGGAGCCCATCACGATGCTATCGGCGAGTTTGCTCCCCTCGCCCACGAGGGCGCGGACGCCGAGCACACAATGTGTCAGGCTGGAATCGGTGAGGATCGATCCGTCCCCGATGACGACGTGGTCGACATCGCAGCGGTTGATCTTGCTGGGCGGCAAAAAGCGCGGGTGCGTGTAGATCGGCGCCGAAGGATCAAAGAAATTGAAGGGCGGCAACGGCTGCGCGAGCGCGAGGTTGGCGTCATAGAACGCCCGCACGGTACCGATGTCCTCCCAGTACCCCTCGAAAATGTGCGCGAAGAGCTTCTTTTTCCCAAGGAGCGACGGAATGACCTCCTTGCCGAAGTCGGTCATCGGGTTGTCCAACGCCGCCTCGAGGACGGAACGGTTGAAGACATAGATACCCATCGACGCCAGGCAGCGCTTCTCGCGGCACGGCGTGAGGTCGCGCTCAAGCACGGGGCTGAGCGTCAGGCCGTCGATCACGGCGGGATCCTTCGGCTTCTCGACGAAGCGGCCGATGGCGCGGTCGTCGCCGACCTGCATCAGGCCGAGGCCCGCAACCTTGGAGACCGGGAAAGGGATCGCCGCGATGGTGACGTCGGCCTGGTTCGCGACGTGCTCGGCGATGATGCGCCGGAAATCCATCCGGTAAAGCTGGTCTCCGGAAAGGATCAGCACGAGGTCATGGGGGAAGTTCCGGAAATGGAGGAGATTCCGCCGCACGGCGTCCGCGGTGCCCTGGTACCAGTCGGAACCGCGCTCGGTCTGCTCGGCGGCGAGGATGTCGACAAAACCGCCGCCGAACGGATCAAAGTGGTAGGTGCTCTGGACGTGGCGGTGCAGCGACTGCGTCTGGAACTGCGTGAGCAGGAAGATGCGATTGATCTCACTGTTGAGGCAGTTGCTGATCGGGATATCGACCAACCGGTACTTGCCGGCGAGCGGCACGGCCGGCTTGCAACGTTCGAGCGTGAGCGGATGCAGTCGCGTACCGCGGCCGCCGCCCATGATCACGGCGAGGACGCGCTTGCGGGTGCTGATCGGAGGAAGGGAGGTCATCGTGTCCGGCTAAAACCTTGCCGACGTTTTGGCCGGACGCCACGTTTCGCGAGCCGAATTTCCCGAACCACGCATCATGGCCCATGTTTTCGTCACCGGCGCCGCCGGCTTCATCGGCAGCCACACCGTCGACCGGCTGCTCGCCGAGGGCCATCGGGTTACGGGAGCCGACAATTTCCGGACCGGTCGGCGGGAAAACCTCGCCGGCGCCCTCGCCTCCCCCCGGTTCACGATGCTGGAGATCGACGTGGCCCGGGAAGGTGCGCTGGCCACGGCGGTGACAGCGGGGAAACCCGACGCGCTGATCCACCTCGCTGCGCTCGTGAGCGTGCAGGAAAGCATGCGGGATCCCGGGCTCAACTTCGACCTGAACGTCCGCGCCACGCACCTCGCCGCCGAAGCTGCTCGCGCGGCGGGCACGGGACGGATCGTGTTCGCTTCGTCGGCTGCCATTTACGGCGACGTTGCCAGCCTGCCGGTTCGCGAGGAATCCGCCAAGCTGCCGATCAGCCCCTACGGGGCGGCCAAACTCGCAAGCGAGGCGCTGCTGCTCGGCCACGGCGCAGCCTACGGCCTCACGGTGCGCTGCCAGCGGTATTTCAACGTGTTCGGACCCAGGCAGGATCCCGCGTCACCCTACTCCGGCGTGATCTCGATCTTCGCGCGCCGGCACCGGGAGGGAAAGGCGGTGACCGTGCACGGCGACGGCAGCCAGACCCGCGACTTCATCTCGGTACACGATGTCGCACGTGCCAACGTGATCGCCGCGACCCGAGCGAACGTGCGCTCCGGCGCCGCCAACATCTGCACCGGGCGGGCAACCTCGCTCCTCGACGTGCTCGCCGTCTTCCGGCGTCACCATCCCGACGCGCCCCCCGCGATTTTCGGCGAGGCGCGCGCCGGTGATATCCGCCACTCTCGCGGCGACGCGACGGTCGCCGCAACGGAACTCGGCTTCAAGGCCGAGGTACCGGTCGAGGACGGACTCGCCGAACTAATCCGGCTGGGCTGAACGCGCCGCCCGCGCCTTCTCGTAGATCGGCACCACCTGCGGCATCAGCGCCCGCAGCTGAGCAATGCGCTGTCCATCGGAGGGGTGCGTCGAAAGCAGGGCGTCCAGCTTCGAACCCGATGACGCCGCGGCGCCTTTCTTCGCACTCATTTTTTCCCAAAACGTGATCGCTGCGCGGGGATCGTAGCCGGCCCGGGCCGCGTAAAGCGCCCCCATGCGGTCGGCCTCGGTCTCGTTGCCACGGGAGTGAGGCAGTACGCGGCCCAGCGTGGTACCAGCCCCGTAGGCCAGCGCGAAGAGCTGGCGCGTGGCTGGATCATCAGTCTTCGCCTCGACCACCGCCGCCCCCACCGCGCCGATGCCGGCGATTACCATCGCCTCCGACATCCGCTCTGCGCCGTGCCGCGCGATAACGTGTCCGATTTCGTGACCGATGACCGTAGCCAGCTCGGCGTCGTTTTCCGCAAGCTGCATCAGGCCGGTGTAAACACCCACTTTGCCTCCGGGGAGCGCGAACGCGTTCAACTCCTTGGAATCGAAAACCACAAACTCCCACTTAGCGCCCGGCATCTCATTGCCGACCGCCTCGGCGATGCGGCGTCCGATGCGCTGCACGCGGGCGTTGGCGGCGGGATCCTGGGACACCTTCTCCTTTTGCCGGATCGCCTGGAAGGACTCCGCACCGAGCTTCGCCTCGTCGCCCTGGGTTAGCAGGACAAGCGACTTCCTTCCGGTGACCGGATTCGTGTAGCAGCCGGAAAGCAGACTCGAGACTCCGGCCAGCAGCAGCAGCGTCAGGGCGTTTTTCATGGGGATTGGAAAGGCGTCCGGCGCGCGCCGGGTTCAGTGTTTGAAGTGGCGGCAGGCTGTGAAGACCATCGCCATGCCGCGGGCGTCGGCCGCCGCGATGACCTCGGGGTCACGGATCGCGCCGCCGGGCTGGATCGCTGCCGTGGCGCCGGCGTCGGCGGCCGCGAGCAGACCGTCGGGGAACGGAAACAAAGCCTCGCTGGCCACGACTGAACCGCGCAGATCGAGCCCCGCCTCGCCGGCCTTCCAGACGGCGATGCGCGAGCTGTCGACCCGCGCCATCTGGCCCGCGCCCACGCCGAGCGTGCGCTCGCCGCGGCAATAGACGATGGCGTTGGACTTCACGTGCTTGCAGACGCGCCAGCC
>CAXRGI010000369.1:0-13654 GCA_964229935.1 Opitutales bacterium | reverse complement strand
TCCACGCTTCGATTGTAGGGCGGAATTCATCCGCTTTGGAGAAAGCCGTTGACCGCGGCGGGAGGCTTGCCGAGATGAGCGGCGATTGACGACGCCTTCCGCCAACGCCGCCATATCCCGCCCCGCTCCGTGGCGCCGGATCCTCGCGGGTGGCGCGCGTCCCCGTTACCTCGCCCATGTCTGATCGGGTCACCCACGAGTGCGGCATCGCGATGGTGCGGCTGCTGAAGCCGCTTTCGCACTACCAGGAGAAATACGGCACGCCGCTGTGGGGATTCACCAAGCTGTTTCTCCTGATGGAGAAGCAGCACAACCGCGGGCAGGACGGCGCGGGCGTGGCCTGCGTTAAACTCGATACCCCGGCGGGTGCGCCGTTCATGTTCCGTGAGCGCAACATCGACTCGAACCCGCTCGATCGGATCTTCCGCACGCTGCTCGGCCAGTACAACGACCACGTCGCCGGCGGTGTGATCCACCCGGAGTTCGCGGACACGGTGAAGCGCAACTTCGATTTCGGCGGCGAGTTGCTCATGGGGCACCTCCGCTACGGGACGAGCGGCGGCTACAGCCTGTCCTCGTGTCATCCGTTCTTCCGACGCAGTCCTTGGCCCACGCGCAATCTCGCGCTCTGCGGCAACTTCAACCTCACCAACACCGAGGAGCTGAACAATTCGCTGATCGCGATGGGCCAGCACCCCATCTTCGCGACCGACACCCAGGCCATTCTGGAGAAGATCGGGTTCTTCCTCGATGAGGAACATGAGGACATCTACCGCTTCCTCCGCAAACGCGATATCGCGGGCGAGGAGCTGTCCCACCGGATCAGCGAGGACCTCGATGTCGCGCGGGTCATCACGCGCGCCTCCCAGCGCTGGGACGGCGGCTATGTGCTCTGCGGCCTGATCGGTAACGGGGACTCCTTCGTCGCCCGTGATCCGTCGGGCATCCGGCCCTGCTTCTATTTCCAGAACGATGAGGTGGTGGCGTTTGCTTCCGAACGTGCTCCGCTGATGACGGTGTTCGACCTGACCCTTGAGCAGGTCAAGGAGGTCAGCCCGGGCCATGTGGTCGTGATCAAGCGTCGCGGCGCCGTTTCCGAGGCGCCCTTCACCGCGCCGATGCCGCGTGCTTCCTGCTCCTTTGAGCGGATCTATTTCTCGCGCGGTAACGACATCGACATCTACCGCGAGCGGCAGGCGTTGGGCGGCGAACTGGCGGCGCCGGTGCTCAAGCTGATTGGGCACGAATGGTCCAACACCGTCTTCAGCTTCATCCCCAACACCTCCGAGACCGCCTTCTACGGGCTGATGTCCACGCTGCGCGCGCTGCGGCGCGACGAGGTCAAGGCCGCGATCCTCCGTGCCAGTTCCGAGGGCAAGCTCACCGAGGCACTGTTGGACGATCTTATCCTGCGTAATTGGCCGCGCGGCGAAAAGGTCGTCAGCAAGGACATCAAGATCCGCACGTTCATCGGCCAGGAGGGTCTGCGGAATCACCTCGCAAGCCACGTTTACGACATCACCTACGGCTCGGTGCGACCCGGGGTCGATAACCTCGTGGTGGTCGATGATTCGATCGTGCGCGGCACGACACTCCGGCGTTCCATCCTGAGAATCCTCGCCCGCTTGAATCCGAAGCGCATCGTCATCGCGTCGACCGCGCCCCAGATCCGCTACCCGGACTGCTACGGCATCGATATGTCGGAGCTCGGCAAGTTCATCGCCTTCGAGGCCGCCGTGTCGCTCCTGCACGAGCGTGGCGCTACCGCTCTGCTCGACGAAGTCTACGAGCTTTGCCGTGACGAGGTGAAGCGCGGCGGCTCGGAAAACCACGTCCGCCGGATCTACGAGCCCTTCACCCCCGAGGACATCTCGCGTCGCATCGTCGAGCTGGTCCGTCCCAAGCAATTGGAATGGCAGGGTGAGGTCAGGATCCTGTTCCAGACCGTGGAGAGCCTGCACGCCGCCGTGCCGAACCACCGCGGGGATTGGTACTTCACCGGCAAATACCCCACGCCTGGCGGCTACCGCGTCGTGAACCAGGCGTTCGTCAATTACTACGAGAAGAACGAGGGGCGGTCGTACTGACCCGCGCCCTCCGACGTTGTCGCCATGAGCCTTTCCTACGAGCAAGCGGGCGTCCGCTACGACCAGCTCGACGCCTTCAAGCGCGCCTGCCAGCGCGCGGCACGCACGACCGCCGGTCTGCTCGGCTCGCACGGTTACGCCGAGCCGGCTTCCACTCGTGGCGAGAGCGCCTACCTCATCGAGGCGGCGGATCACTACCTCGCGCAGGTCGAGGAGGGCTTGGGTACGAAAAACCTCGTGGCCGACGCCGTGCAGGCCACGACCGGCCGCACGTGGTATCGCGAGGTGGCGATCGACACCGTCGCGACGATCGTGAACGACCTCGTGACCTGCGGCGCACTCCCGATCTCAGTCGCGATGCACGCGGCGGTGGGGGACTCCGGATGGTTTGCGGACCGCGCCCGTTGCGAGGCGCTGGTGGAGGGCTTCGCGGAAGGCTGCCGGCAGGCGGGCGCGGTCTGGGGCGGGGGAGAGACCCCGACGCTCGGCGGCATCATTGATCCCGCGGCGATCGTGCTCGCCGGTTCCGCGATCGGCCGCATCGCGCCGAAAAATCTGCGCATCACCGGTGATGTGCGGGACGGCGACGCTATCATTTTCCTCGCCAGTTCCGGCGTGCAGACCAACGGGCTCTCACTCTGCCGCAAGCTGGCGGATCGGCTCCCGCAAGGCTACCAGACGCCGATAGGTCACGGTGATCCGCGGACCTTTGGTGATGCGCTGCTCGCCCCGTCGGTCATTTACGTTGCCTTCGTGCGCGAGTGCCAGCGGCGGGGCCTGAAGCTGAATTACGTCGCGCACGTCACCGGCCACGGCTCGCGCAAGCTGATGCGCCTCGAGGAACCGTTCGTCTACGAGATCACCGCGCCCCGACCGGTGCCGGCGCTGTTCCAGTTCATGATGGAGGCGGGTCCGATCGATCGCCGCGAGGCGTTCGCGACGTTCAACATGGGCGTGGGTTTCGCCGCCTACGTTTCCCCGGAGCTGGCGCCTGCGGTCATGGAGGCGGCGCGCGTCACGGGCTATGACGCCTGGCTGGCGGGCAAGGTTCGCCGAGAGGGCGCTCGCAAGGCCGTCGTGGTGCCGTCCCTCGACCTCGTTTTCGAGGGCGATACCCTGCAGGTGCGCTGAGCGCTGCAGTGCGATCGACGGGCACGGCTGCGGCGGTTATTCGGCAGGAATCTTCAAAAAATCCGAGGGGGCGCCCTCGGCTACAACGGACGTGGACCTGAAGTAAGCGACGGTCTGCGGAACGTAAGGAAATGCGTTTGGTGTAGCCGCGGCTGCCTGTCGCGGAAAGTCCGCCGGTCTTCGCGGCGTTTGGCTCCGGCTTCGCAAATACTGCCACTCGATTGGCAAGGCCTGCGCAGCCGATAACGCGGGATGCTGTCATACTTTGCGGCCACGCCCGGCGCGCCGGACGTCCCCGCCATGGTCGCTCCCACCCGCACTCCGGAATTCATAACCTGCGACGGCAATGAGGCGGTCGCCTCCGTCGCCTACCGGCTGAGCGAGCTCATCGCCATCTACCCGATCACGCCGTCGTCCAGCATGGCCGAGGCGTGCGACGAATGGGCGGCCGCCGGCCGGCCCAACCTCTGGGGTGCCTTGCCGCGCGTCATCGAGATGCAGTCGGAGGGCGGCGCCGCCGGCGCGGTGCATGGCGGCCTGCTGGGCGGTGCGCTCACCACGACGTTCACCGCCTCGCAGGGGCTCCTGCTGATGATCCCCAATCTCTACAAGATCGCGGGTGAATTACTGCCGCTCGCGATCCACGTGAGCGCGCGCGCGCTCGCCGCGCAGGGACTTTCCATCTTCGGCGACCACCAGGATGTCATGGCCTGCCGCGCCACGGGCGTCTCGCTGCTCGCGAGCAATTCCCCGCAGGAAGCCCAGGACCTCGCCCTGATCGCGCACGCCGCCGCGTACCGGGCGCACCTACCGTTCATCCATTTTTTCGACGGCTTCCGCACGTCGCATGAAGTGCAGCGCATCATCCGCGTGGACGACGATGTCATCCGCGCCGTCATCGACGAGACGGACGTCGCCGCCTTCCGCGCCCGCGCCCTCACGCCCGACGCCCCCACAATCCGTGGGACCGCGCAGAACCCCGACGTCTACTTCCAGGGTCGCGAGGCGGTGAACCGCTACCATGCCGCCGTGCCGGGTCATGTGCAGGCGGTGATGGACCGGTTCGCCGCGGCAACCGGCCGGCGCTACCGGTTGTTCGAGTACCACGGTCACCCGCAGGCCGAGCGCGTGATCATCGCCATGGGCAGCGCGGTCGAGACCATAGCCACGACCATCCAATGGCTGGTGGAGCGAGGAGAGCGCGTGGGGGGCGTCGCCGTGCGGCTCTTCCAGCCCTTCGACACTACGGCGTTCCTCGCGGTGCTTCCGGCGTCAGCCCGCTCGATCGCGGTGCTGGATCGCACGAAGGAGCCGGGTTCCCTCGGAGAGCCGCTGTACCTGAATGTCGTCGCGGCGCTGGCGGGCGGGCGGCCCGGAATGGCCGGCGCTCCGGGAGTGGTTGGCGGCCGTTACGGACTCGGTTCGAAGGAATTCACTCCGGGCATGGTGCGGGCGATTTTTGAGTATCTCACGGGAGCGTCCCCACGCCACGGTTTCACCGTCGGCATCATCGACGATGTCACGGGTACCTCGCTGCCATTTGACGAGACGTTCGACCTCGAGCCCGCGGACGTGCGCCGCTGCGTCTTCGTGGGCCTAGGGGCCGACGGCACGGTCGGGGCGAACAAGAATTCCATCAAGATCATCGGCGAGCAGACTGAGAACCACGCTCAGGGGTACTTCGTCTACGATTCGAAGAAGTCGGGTTCGATGACGATCTCGCACCTGCGCTTCGGTCCGCGGCCGATCCGTGCGCCTTACCTCATCCGGCAGGCGGGCTTCGTGGCCTGCAGCCAGTTCCACTTTGTCGGGCGCGTCGACGTCCTGCGCTACGCGGCGCCCGGCGCGACGGTGCTGCTCAACTCGCCGTATCTGCCCGCGGAGACCTGGACGCACCTGCCGCGCGAATGGCAGGAGGAGATTATCGCGAAGGGTCTCCGGCTCATGGTCATCGACGCGACCAAGGTCGCGACCGCGTCCGGCGTGGGCCGGCGCACGAACACCGTTCTGCAGACCTGTTTTTTCGCCCTCTCGGGCGTGCTGCCCCGCGACGAGGCGATTGCGGAGATCAAGGCCGCCATCACCAAGTCCTACGGTCGCAAGGGCGACGAGATCGTGCGTCTGAACCACGCCGCGGTGGACGCCGCGCTCGCCGGGCTTCACGAGGTGCATGTTCCGGCCGCCGTCGACGCCGGTGCGCGCGTCACTTTGCCGCCGTCCTACGCGGGCGAGTCCGATTTCGTGCGCCGCGTCACCGCGCGCCTGCTGGCCGGGGAGGGCGATCTGCTGCCGGTGAGCGCCATGCCGGTCGACGGTTCCTGGCCGACGGCGACCTCGCGCGTGGAGAAGCGCAACGTCGCGCTCGAGGTGCCGGGTTGGGATCCCGCGGTCTGCATCCAGTGCAACAAATGCGTGTTGGTGTGCCCGCACGCGGCGATCCGCGCGAAGTTCTGCGCGCCGGAGGACCTGGCGGGCGCTCCCGACGGATTCTTGTCGGCGGCTTTCCGTTCCGCGGAACACCCCGGGCAGCGTTACACGCTGCAGGTCGCTCCCGAGGATTGCACCGGGTGTTCCCTTTGCGTGCAGGTGTGTCCGGCCAAGGACCGCGCCAACCCGCGCCACAAGGCGATCGACATGGTGCCGCAGCCGCCGCGCCTCGAACGAGACCGCGCCGCGTGGGCCTTTTTCCTGCGTCTCCCCGATCCCGATCGTGCGTCGCTCGACACCGGCACCGTCAAGGGATCCCAATTCCTGCGGCCGCTAATCGAGTTTTCGGGCGCGTGCGCCGGCTGCGGCGAGACCCCGTACCTTAAGCTTCTCACCCAACTCGTCGGCGACCACCTGCTGATCGCGAATGCCACCGGCTGCTCGTCGATCTACGGCGGCAACTTGCCGACGACGCCTTATTGCACCGACGCCGCCGGCCGCGGTCCGGCGTGGGCTAATTCTCTGTTCGAGGACAACGCCGAGTTCGGCCTTGGCATCCATCTTGCCGTCCAGCGGCGCGCTGCCTCCGCCCGCGAGTTATTAGCGAAACTGGCTTCGCGGGTCGGGCCGGATCTCGCCGTCGAGCTGGCGGCCGCCAGCCAATCCGACGAGGGCGGAATCGCGGCCCAGCGCGCGCGGGTGGTCCGTCTCAAGGAAGAGCTGCGCGGCGACAGCTCGCCGGAAGGCCGGCGCCTGCTCGCGCTGGCCGATGATCTAGTTCGCCGCACGGTGTGGATCTTCGGAGGCGACGGTTGGGCCTACGATATAGGTTACGGCGGCCTTGATCATGTCCTCGCGTCGGGCGAGGCGGTGAAGGTCCTGGTGCTCGACACCGAGGTTTATTCCAACACGGGCGGGCAGTCGTCCAAATCGACGCCGCTCGGCGCGGTGGCGAAGTTCGCGGCTGGAGGAAAAGGCGTGGCGAAGAAGGACCTCGCGCTGATGGCGATGCAGTATGGCCACGTCTACGTCGCGCGGGTCGCGTTCGGGGCCAAGGACAGCCAGACTGTCGCCGCGCTGCGTGAGGCGGAGTCGTATGACGGACCGGCGTTGATTCTGGCTTACTCGCCGTGCATCGCGCACGGGTATCCGCTCCACCTCGGTGCCGAACAGCAGAAGCTGGCGGTCGATTCGGGCTATTGGCCGCTCTTCCGCTATGACCCGCGGCAGGCGGGCGAGGGGAAGAATCCGCTGCGGTTGGATTCCAGCCCGCCCAAAATCGATCTCGGCAAGTTCATGGCCAACGAGATGCGTTTTGGAATCCTGCGGAACATCGCACCGGAGCGGGCCGATGCCCTCCTGTCGCAGGCGCAGGACCAGGTGCGGCGCCATTACGCGCTTTACGAGAAGCTGGCGGCACCGGCCGCCACCCCGCCACCCCCGGCGACCCCGTCATGAATCTCTCGACCCGTTACCTCGGGCTGCAGCTAGCCAACCCGATCGTCGTCGGGGCGTCGCCCTTCTGCGACAATGTCGCGGTCGCCCGCCAGCTGCAGGACGCCGGCGCCGCCGCGCTCGTGATGCACTCGCTTTTCGAGGAGCAGATCGAGGCCGAGCAGCGCGCGTTGACCCACCAGGTCGAGTCATCCGCGGAGAGCTCCGCCGAGGCCACATCGTACTTTCCGGACTACGCGGAGTACCAGCTGAGCCCGGACAATTACGCGCGGCAACTGGGTCGACTGAAAGCGGACCTCACGATTCCCGTCATCGCCTCGCTCAATGGCGCCCGGCCCGGAGGCTGGACGGAGTACGCGCGACGGCTTGAATCCGCGGGAGCCGACGCCCTCGAGTTGAATCTGTACCAACTCGCGACGGATCGCGCTGTGGATGGCCAGGAGATCGAAGAGCGCATGCGGGAGACGGTGGAGGCGGTCGCGCGTTCCGTGCGCATACCCGTGGCCGTGAAACTTTCCCCTTTCCACGCGGCCCCGGCGAATTTCGTCGCACGACTGGAGGCGGCCGGCGCGGCGGGGGTCGTGCTGTTCAACCGCTTCTACCAACCTGATTTCAACCTCGAGGAACTTGAGGTGCAGCCGGTGCTGAAGCTGTCCGATTCCTCCGAACTCCTGCTGCGCCTGCGCTGGCTGGCGATCATCTCGCCGCAGACGCGTGGTTCGCTCGCGGCCAGCGGCGGTATCCACGCGGCGGAGGATGTCATCAAGACGCTGCTCGCCGGTGCGCATTGCGCGCAAGTGGTGTCGGTGGTTCTGCGACACGGTCCGCGCGTGATCTCGGCCTTGCTTGAAGGACTGCGTCGATGGATGGAGCAGCGAGGGTACGAGGACGTCGGCCAATTGCGGGGCGCCCTCAACTTGAGTCGCTGCCCCGACCCCGCGGCGCACGAGCGCGCGAACTACATCCGGATCCTGCAAAGCTGGCGGGTGTGAAGCCGGACGTTCCTCTGGGACCATCCCGCGTGAGGCTGTTGAAACAAACGGGTCGCCAGCGACCGGGGGATCGCGCCACGGTGGGAACGACACCCCGCTATCCCATGCGATTCACCGTCCTCCTCCTGCTTCCCCTCACGTTGGTCGCGGCCCAGCCGCAGCCGCCGATCCCCGCCGACCGCTGGTCGCTGCCCGCCGACGAGACCGGTCTGCCCGGCGAGGGCGCGCTCCGCCGCTATGACGCCTACGTCCGGCGCTGGCACGATGCCCGGAAGGAGTGGTCCGGTCGCGTCGCGGCCGACCAGGGTGCGGTGGTCTTCCTCGGTGACTCGATCACCCAAGGATGGGGGAACGATTTCAAGGGCGCCTTCGCCGGCATGAAGCTGGCCAACCGCGGCATCGGCGGCGACACCACGCGCGGGATGCTGATCCGCCTGCAGGAGGATGTGCTCTCGCTCAACCCCGCGGCGATCGTGCTGCTCCTCGGCACCAACGATCTCGAGGTGGGCATCGCGCCCGAGGCCGCCGGCCGGAACTTCGCCAAGATCACCGCGGCGATCAAAGCCCACAATCCGCGCGTGCCGGTGGTGGTGTGCCGGGTGATGCCGAGCGCGGCCGCGAAGAAACGTCCCCGCGAGGCGATCGCCGCCCTTAACGCCGCGTTCGAGGGCGTGGTCCGCGGCGACCCGCAGTTCACGGTGCTCGACACGTGGACCCTTTTCGCGACCGCCGAGGGCGACATGGATGCCGCCTGGTCCAAGGACCAGCTGCACCTCAATCCCGAGGGCTACGCCCGTTGGGGCGCCGCGCTGCGGCCGGTTTTCGCCACCCTCGGTTTTCTCGACACCGCTCCCGACACCTTTCAGCCCGAGCCGGGGTTCACGCTCCTGTTCAACGGCCGGGACCTGACCGGTTGGGGCTTTCGCGCCACCGCCCCGCGGCCGGCCGCGAAAAAAGCCAAGGCCGATGCTCCCGTCTTCGCCGAGGTGAAGGCGGCGGAGAAGTTCGACGGCAAGGTGGCGACCGGCGACGGCCGTTACCGCGCGATCAACGGGCGCCTCGTCGTCACGACCCCCGCCGAGGGCCGGCGCATCCAGCAGCTTTGGACCACGCGCGAGTTCCCGGAGGATTTCACGTTGAAGCTGGAGTTTCGAGCGACACCCAACGCCGACAGCGGGGTATTCATCCGCCAACCGCAGCTGCAGTGCCGTGATTTCCCGCTGGCCGGGCCGTACAAGGACCTAAAGCGCTACCGTCCGCAGGACTGGAACGAGCTCGTCGTCACGGTGCGCGGCGGCGTGGCGCGCGCCGAATGCAACGGGGAATTGCTCACCGACAACCTGAAGGTCCCGGCCACCGGCGGGATCGGCCTGGAGGGTGATCGCGGCCAGATGGAGTACCGGCGCATACGCGTGGGTCCGGCGATTCCCTGAATCCGCACGTCGGCCGTCCGTGAGACGGTCGGCCCGCTTGACACCTTTTTTCCCCGAAGCTCTCCTTCGAGTCACTATGGCGATCAAATCCGACAAGTGGCCGGTCAATGTTCCGGGCAAATTCTACGTCGATCAGCAGTGCATCGACTGTGATCTTTGCCGTGAGACGGCGCCGGGATCGTTCTCCCGGTACGACGAGGGTGGCTACAGCTACGTGGTGAAGCAGCCGACGACGGAGGAAGAGGTCGCCCAGTGCATGGAGGCCCTGGAGGGCTGCCCGGTCGAGGCCATCGGCAACGACGGAGACACCTGATTTTCGACACGCCTTCCGCGGAAAAAGAGCCCCGGATCCCCGGGGCTCTTTTTTGCCCGGGTAAAGTTGTTAAGCTAATGTTGCAGTCTCTATGAACATGGTGCTCCTGCGTCGGTCCTCCTTTCCCGTGGCGCTGCTTTTCTCCGCGGTCGCCGGAGCCGCGGTCGCGCCGGTCCCGGGTGTCTCGACATTGCCGGGCTTCACCGTGACGGCACCCTCGGTCGCCAACCTCGCGGCCGCCGGCACGTTCGCCATGCCGGTGACCGCCTTGCGCTACGAACCGCGGATCGACCTCCAGGCCCGCAATCTCGCGGAGGCCCAGGCCGACATCACGCTGCGAGGCGGCACCTTCGAGACCACCGGCTTCCGGCTCGGCGGCCTCTCTCTCGCCGATCCCCAAACCGGCCACTACCTCACCGAGCTCCCGTTAGCGCCCGCGATGCTCGGAGTCCCGCAGGTGCTCGCCGGTGCCGAGGCTGCCCTCGGCGTCAGCAACGCCACCGCGGGCGCGGTCGCGCAGGATTGGCGTCCCGTCTCCAACGGGGGATTCCTTTCCGTCGGGGCGGGGCAATTCGCGCTCCGGCGCGCCGAGGTCTTCGCCGGTGTGGTTTCGTCGGCCGGACTCGGAGTTGACGTCGGGCTCGCCTCCTCGCGATCCGACGGCGCCGTACGGTTCGGCGACCACGAATTCAACCGCGCAAGCGTACGCCTCCAGTCCCGCCGCCGCGCGTCGCAAACCGACGCGGCCCTCGGCTATCAGGGTAAGCGCTTCGGCTGGCCCAATCTTTACACGCCGTTCGGCTCCCCCGAGTCCGAGAACCTCCAGACGCTCCTGCTCGCCCTCAACCACCGCGTCGATCTTGGCGGTGACAACGGCTGGGAGGCCGCGATCGCCCACCGGCGCAACAAGGACGACTACGCTTTCAACCGCTTCGCGCCGCTCGGGCCCGTGCATCCGTTCCAGCACACGACGTGGTTGACGGCGGGCGCGGCCGAGGGCCGCTGGCGGCGCGCCGACTGGAGCTTTCTGGCGCGCGCCGAGGCGCAGACTGACCGCATCAAGTCCACGTCGCTGACGTTTGGCCGGTACCGCTCCCGGGTACTCGCCAAGGCTGCGGTGGCGGCGCGGCGCGAGTGGGTGGCGGATGATGGTCGTGGCTGGTTGCGGCTCGGCGTGGCGCACGACGACAGCAACCGCGATGGCGGGGCGTGGCTTCCCGTGGCCGAGATGGGGCGGGACTTCTCCGCCGGCCTGCTGCGGGGCGGGCGCGTCAGCTATGCGGAAACCTCCCAGCTACCGAGCTACACGGCGCTAAATGCGAGCCCCGCCTCGGGCCTTTTCCGCGGCAACGCCGGCCTCGGCCGCTCGGCGAGTAGTAACCTCGAGGTTGCCGGCACGCTCGCGATGGCGGGCTGGAGGGTCGAGGCGGTCGCCTTCACGCGGCGTGACGACGCCCTGGTCGATTGGACCTTCCGGCGCGGCGTGACCGCGCGCACGGCCAACGCGGTTGATGTGCGCGTCAGCGGTCTCGAGTGGATCGCACGTCGCAGCTGGTCGGGCCTCGACGTTGTCCTCGGCCACACCTGGCTCGGGAAAGGTGCGGACTACCGCGGTGCCGCGGTCGATGCCAGTTTCTACGCGTTGAACCACGCGCGCCACCGCTTCACCGCGGCTATCACGGCGCGGATCACGCCGCGGCTTGAGCTGCGGCTCGACAACTCGCTGCGCTGGCAGGCGCCTAACCTGTTGCGCGTCACCGGCGGCGACCGCGCGATCCATACGGCCGCCGGGCTGTACTTCCGCCCGGACTTGCTGCGCGGCGTCGAGTTGGCCGTTCACCTCGACAACGCGTGGGACGAGGACTTCCAGGAGGTGCCCGGTGTGCCGGCGGCCGGCCGTCAACTTTCGTTCTCTGTCGCCCAACGCTGGTAGCGCGGGGGGCGGTGCCGCTCCCTCCCAGGTTCACGATAGCCGATCCACGATGGTGCCCCTTTCCCCGTCACTCGCGTCCAACTCCCATGACGTGACGTTCGTTCTGGGCAGCCTCTTTTCTCCCTCCCGGCGCCGCGCCGGGCTTCTTGCGGTTTGACAACGCGGACGTCGCGCGGGTTTGTCCGCGGCGCATGCCCAATCCTTTTTCGAGCGACGAGTTCGTGATCCGTTGGTCGGCGATGACGCCGACGCAGGTGGAGCCGGCGATAGACGATGCGATGGCTCGCGCACAGGCGGCGCTCGACGCAATCACGGCGGAGGTAACCGCGCCGACTTTCGCGAACACGTTCGCGGCATTGGAGGCGGCGACGGATCCGCTGAACCGCACCTGGGCGAAGGTGAGCCACCTGCAGTCGGTAGCGGACTCTCCCGGGTTGCGCGAGGCGCACAACCGCGTGCTGCCGAAGGTCACGGCGTTCTATGCGCGCATCCCGCTCAGCGCGCCACTGTGGCGGCGGTTGAAGGCATTCGCGGATTCGTCCGCGGCGGCGGGGGTCAGTGGAGTGGCGCGGCGGCTGATGGAGGAAACGTGCCGGGATTTCCGCGAAGCCGGCGCGGATCTTTCTCCGGAAAAAAGGACTCGTTTGGAGGCCCTGCAGGGTGAGCTCGCGGAGGTGACGCAGAAGTACTCCGAGAACGTCCTCGATGCCACGAACGCCTGGGAGATGGTGGTGCCGCCCGAGGAGGAGCACCGGCTGGCGGGATTGCCGGCGCACGCGAGGGCAGCCGCGGCACGGTCGGCCGAGGCCAAGGGTAAGACCGGTTGGCGGTTCACGTTGCACCAGCCCTCGCTCGAGCCGCTTCTGACGCACGTCGACGACGCGGAGCTGCGGCGACGTGTCTGGCAGGCGAGTGCGGCCGTGGGCTCGGCTGAGCCTCACGACAATGCACCGCTGGTGGCGCGCATTCTGCGCCTGCGAGCCGAGAAAGCGGAGCTGCTTGGCCAGCCCGATTTCGCGGAGGCGGTGTTGCAGCGACGGATGGCGGGCAGCGGCCGGCGCGCGCTGGAGTTCGTGGAGGATTTCCAGCGGCGTTGCGCGGCGCGGTTTGCGCAGGACGCGCGTGAGTTGGAGGAATTCCGTGCCTCGCGGACCGGCGGTGCGCCATCGCGATTGGCGCCGTGGGACATCGCCTACTGGGCGGAGAAGCTCCGCCGTGAACGGCACGATTTCGACGAGGAGGCGCTCCGGCCGTATTTCCCGTTGGATAGCGTGGTGGATGGCATGTTCACGCTGGTATCGCGCCTCTTCGGCGTGCGCATCACGGCGCGGCCGGCAGAGGCCGCCGAGGTCTGGCACCCGGAGGTCACGCTTTACGACCTGCATGACGCGGACGGGCGGCATCTCGGTTCCTTCTACACCGACTGGCATCCGCGGGAGTCGAAACGCGGCGGTGCCTGGATGAACTATCTCATTACGGGCGGACCCGGACCCACGGGTCGCGAGCCGCACCTAGGGCTGATGTGCGGCAACCTCACGCCGGGCCGGCCGGCGCTCCTCAACCACCGCGAGGTGGAGACGATCTTCCACGAGTTTGGACACCTGCTGCACCACCTGCTGGGCGAGGTGGAGTTCAAGTCGCTCAACGGGGTCAATGTCGCGTGGGACTTCGTCGAGCTGCCCTCGCAGATCATGGAGAACTGGACCTTGGAGCGCGAGGCGCTGGATCTCTTTGCCCGGCACCACGAGACGGGCGCGCCGATTCCGGAGGACCTTTTCCAGCGCATGCGGGCCGCGCGGAATTTCCGCTCGGCCAGCGCAACCATGCGCCAGGTGGCGTTCGCGAAGCTCGACCTGCTGCTGCACCGGCGCGCCGCGGAGTTC
>CAXRGI010000368.1:0-6669 GCA_964229935.1 Opitutales bacterium | reverse complement strand
GTCCCACGATCACGTGGTCGACCAGCGGGATATCCACGGTCTGCGCGGCCTCGCGGAGCATGCGGGTCACCTGCACGTCGGCGGCGCTCGGGGTGGGGTCACCGCTCGGGTGGTTGTGCGAGCAGGCGATGGCGAACGCGCCTTCCCGCACCGCGATGCGGAAAACCTCCCTAGGGTGGGCGAGGGTGGCGTTGGCGGTGCCCGACGTCATCTCGACGCGCTTCATGAGCCGGTGCCGGCGGTTCAGGCAGAGCACCCAGAATTTTTCGACTTCAAGCCCCGCCGATACCGGACGCAAATGGCGGAAGATCTGGTCTGCCTCCCGCAGCATCGGGGCCTCTCCCTCTTGCTGGCCCAAGACACGGCGCGCGAGTTCCATCACGGTGATTAGCTGCAGGGCCTTTACGCGACCGATGCCCCGCAGGCGCCGAAAGTCGTACTCCGCCCACGAAAGCAGTCCGGCGAGTGAGCCGGCCTCGGAAATAAGTCGCTCCGACAATGTCATGACGTCGGTGCCGCGCGTGCCGCTCCGCAGCAGCATCGCGAGCAACTCGGCGTCCCCCAGCGCCCTCGGGCCGAGGCGCTGGAGTTTTTCCTGCGGTCGTTCCGCCGCGGCGGTGGCGAGGAGCCGGTTGGGTGCGGATGGGGCGGCGGACTCTGTCACGCCAACGGAGTGCACCCGGGAGGCGGGGGATCCGAGTCCGCACTAACCCCTGTTTTCGGGTCAGCCGGGGAGTGAAAACCAGAAGGGCAGTGCCCGCGGAGACCGCAGGAGGCGGCTCAATGGTACTTCACGTAGCCGTTGCGGCGCAGGCGCTCGAGCCAGCGCTCCTGGGCCGCGCGGCCCATCTGCTGCACCAGGACGCGCTCGATCTGGTCGCGGACCTCGTCGAGCGGCTGGATGCCGGCGAAGCGGCGATCCTCGGCGAACAGGATGAAGGCGCCCTCGGGCAGTAGAACCGGATCCGAGGCATCGCCTTTCTTCAGGTTGAAAGCCACCTCGCTGAACTCCTTGCGGAAGTCGGAACGCTTCAGCCAGCCCCAGTCGCCGCCCTTGCTGCGCTTGAGGTCCTTGCTGAACTGCTTTGCGAGATCATCGAACTTTTCCCCGGTCTTGAAGCGCGCCACGATCATGCGGCCCTGCTCCAGCAAAGAGGCGTCGGTCTCGGTGTCGGTACGCGTGAGTTGGATGAGCCGCAGGTGCACCTCATCCTCGCGGTAGAACCGGTCTTTGTTCTCGTTGTAGTAGGTCTCGATGCGGACCGGGCTGATGATGCTCTGGGACTTCCGCTGCTGGCCCTGCATGTACTGGAAGATGATGTTCTCCTCCACCTCGCGACGGTAATCGCGGATCGTCTGGCCCTTGGAACGGAGGTAGGCGAGGAACTTGGAGCGGTCGCCCTCGAAGCGCTCGGCCAACTCCTCGGATACCGCGTTCTCGATGTATTGCTGCGGGATCTGGCGCTTCTCGTCCTTGCGGAATTCCTTCACGATCAGCACCCGGTCGATCAGGTTCTGGATCGCGTCGTCCTGCAGGCGCTCAAGGCCTTCCTGGAACTCCTTCTCGTTGCGGGCGGAGTTACGCAGCTGGGGAATGAGCGGGCCGATTTCCTGCATCACGTCGGCGACGGTGATGATCTTCTCCTCCGCCACCGCCACTATCCCGTTGGCGAAGCGCAGGTTAAGATTTTGAGCGACCGGGTCGCTGGCAGGGCCGGCCGGCGCACCGGCGGGTGCCTGGGCCAGAAGGGCGGCGATCGGCGCGACAGAGAGCAAGGCGATGGCCAGGCGGCGTCGGATCGTCATGGGTTCGGCAGATTCTTCAGAAAAACGAGGATTTCGCGCAACCGTACGAGGGGCTGGGGGGCGGTCAACCTTGGAAACCTCGAGCCGACCTGGACCCAGTCGTCAACCGTGCCGCGGCGCCGGAGGCACTTCAGCCGGTTGGCGTCGGTCTCGACCGAAACGATGCCTTTTTGTTCCGCGCGCACGCGGATTTCGGTGACGAGCAGCAGCGCCTTCACCTCCTCGCCGAAGCGTCCGAAGCGGTCGCGCAGGTCCTCCTCGATGCGCTTCAGGGCCGCGGGCGAGTCGGCGAGCGCGAGTTTACGGTAGAAGTCGATGCGCAGGCGCGTCTCGGCGATGTAGGTCGCGGGGAGGCGGGCCTGGATGCGCCCGACCTCCACGATCTGCTCGTCCTCCGCGTCCTTGATCGCGGTGTAGCCGTCGACGTGCCGGCGCGCACCCGCGGCGGGCGGCTGGCCCTCCCCGACGAACACGAAGTCGAGTTTCACGCTCGCCCGCACCGCGGCGGCCGTCTTGTCGCCCTTCAGGCGCGCGACCGACTGTCGGAGCAACTGGCAGTAGAGCTCGAAGCCCACGCCCACGATGTGACCGCTCTGTTCCGCGCCGAGCAGGTTGCCGGCGCCGCGCAGCTCCAGGTCGCGCATGGCGATCCGGAACCCCGCGCCGAGCTGGTTGTGCTGCCGCATCGCGGTGAGCCGTTGTCGCGCGGTCTCCAGCAGCCGGGCGTGGCGGTGTAACAGGAGATACGCGTAGGCTTGATGCCGGAATCGGCCCACGCGTCCGCGCAACTGGTAAAGCTGCGAGAGCCCGAAGCGGTCGGCGCCCTCGATGATGATCGTGTTGCTGTTAGGGATATCGAGGCCGCTCTCGATGATCGTCGTCGAGACCAGCACCTGGTGCCGGCCGGCCACGAAATCGGTCATCACGCGCTCCAGCTCCGCCGGTTCCATCTGGCCGTGCCCGACGCCGATCGTCACGCCCGGGAGCAGCTCGCGGAGGCGGTTCGCCACGAGCTCGATCGTCTGCACGCGGTTGTGCAGGTAGAAGACCTGGCCGCCGCGGCGGAGCTCGAAGTGCACCGCGTCGACCACGACCTTCTCGTCGTAGGTCTTCACGATCGTCTGGATCGGGTGGCGGTTGACCGGGGGCGTCTCGATCACGCTCAGGTCGCGGGCGCCGGTGAGCGCCATGTACAAGGTGCGCGGGATCGGCGTCGCGCTCATCGAGAGCACGTCGAGGGTCGCGCGGAAGCGGCGGAACACCTCTTTGTGCCGCACGCCGAAGCGCTGCTCCTCGTCGCTGATCACGAGACCCAGTTCGCGGAACGCCACGTCGGCCTGTAGCAGGCGGTGCGTGCCGATCAGGATATCCACCTGCCCCGAGGCCGCCGCCTGCAGGATCTTCGTCGTCTCCGCTTTCGAGCGGAACCGGCTCAGCATCTCGATCACGATCGGGTAGCCGGCCATGCGCTCGCGGAAGGTGTTCAGGTGCTGCTGCGCCAGCACCGTCGTCGGCACCAGCAGCGCCACCTGCCTCCCGCCCTGAACCGCCTTGAAGGCCGCGCGGATCGCCACCTCGGTCTTGCCGAAGCCGACGTCGCCGCAAACCAGGCGGTCCATCGGTCGCGTGCGCTCCATGTCGGCCTTGGCGTCTTGGATCGCGCGGAGCTGATCGGGCGTCTCGGTGAAGGGGAACGACGCCTCGAACTCGCGCTGCCAGTCGTTGTCCGCCGCGAACGCATGGCCCGACTGCGCCTCGCGCACCGCGTGGATGCGGAGCAACTCGGCGGCGAGGTCGAGGGTCGCCCGCTCCGCCGCCTGCCGCGCCTTCTCCCAGCGGCCCGAGCCCACACGGCCGAGTTGCGGGCGTGTCTTGCTCAGGCCGACGTAGCGGCTGATCAGGTGCGACTCCTGCAGCGGCACGTGCAGCGTCACCTGATCGTCGAACTCCAGCGAGATGACCTCGCGGATGCCCTGCGCCGTGTCGAGGCGGGTGATCCCGCGGAAATGCGCGATGCCGTGCTGCAGGTGTACCACGAAGTCGCCCTCCACCAACTCGGAGAAATCCAGCAACTGGTCGACCTGCGCGCGGTGCGCGACCGCGCGGGCGCCTCCCGCGGGCCGGCGCGGACGCTGGCGGCCGAAGATCTCCGTCTCGGTCACGACCACGAGGCCGCGGGCGGGCTTTTTACCGCCGCCGCCCTCCGCGAGTGAAGGGAGCTTGGCGTCCTCGCGGGCGACGATGCGGAAACCCTCGTTCAACGTGCCCCGCAGCCAGCGCGGGCGGATCCCCTTCAGTGCCGGATCCGCGGCAAGCAGCTCCTGCGCGCGCTTTTCCTCGCCTTCCTTCGTCACCACGCACGCGACCTCGTGGCCCTCGCGGCGCCACGCGGCGAGGCGGCGGAGAAACTCGCCCCGCGCGTCCTCCTCGAACTCCAGCCGCTCCTGCGCCACGAGCGCGTCACCCGGGTAGCGGCGGTGATGCGACAGCGCCTCGGTGTCCCACGTCGCCTCCATCGATCCGTCGGGAAACAATGCGCTGGCTTCGTCGAGGTCGCCGACGCCGGTAACGTTCGCGACTCGGTCCACCAGCGGTCCGAGTGCGTCCTGCCCGTCGGATGCGAGGGCGCGGAATTCTTCCTCCAATGCGGCGGGTTCGACCAGCACGAGGCGGGCGAGGGGAGTGAGGTAATCGGCGAGCCCGCCGGCCGCCCGGCCCAATTTCACCCGGGGCGACGCCGCGAGGGAGATCGACTCCACCGTGGCGCCCGAGCGCTGGGTCACCGGGTCGAACTCGCGGATGGATTCGATCTCATCGCCGAAAAAATCGAGGCGGTAGGGCCGGCTGGCCGTCACCGGATAGACGTCGATGATGCCGCCGCGCACCGCGTAGTGGCCCGGTGCCTCGCACACCGCCTCCGAGTCGTAGTCCAGCCGCCGCAGTTCCTCGAGCAGACCTTGGAACGGTCGGTGCTGCCCGCGTTGCAGGGTGAGCTCGGTTGCGGTGAATTCCTCCGGCGCCGGGACCGGCTGGAGCAGCGCCGCCGGCGTGGTCACCACGACCAGGGTGTCGGGTGTGCGGCCCAGCCCGCGCAGCGCCCGCAGGTGCGAAAGCACGGCGAGCCGGTCGCTCGACGCGGCGAACGCCTCCCGCATGTCGCCGGTGTCCTGCGGCGCCTCCGGGAAAAACGTGGTCGTCACGGGGCGTTCGCCTCCGAACCCCGCCGTGAACAAAGCGGTGTCCTCCGCCAGTTGCTCCGCCGCGCGGGTACTGCCGGCCACGAGGAGCCAGACCGGCGCCGGCTCGGCGCCGACCAGCCCCGCGATCACCGCCCCGCGCGCGGGCGGGCAGATGCCGGTGAGCTTGCGACGGGCGGAGATGGGCGCTTCCGGCATGGGAGGGGGCGGAACGTAGGCCGCCGCGGCCCACGCTCAAGCCCGCTCGACCGTGGCGCGCGATTTCGCCGGATCCGGGCGACGCAGCCCAAAATACAGGAGGGTGGCGGCGATCGCGCCGAGGGTGTCGGCCAGCATGTCCTTCTGCGCGTCCCACGTGTCTCCCTGGCTGCCGAGGAACGCGTCGCCTGCGGCGGGGTCGGAGAGGACGGCGTAGATCCACTCGATGATCTCGTAGAGCGCGGCGACGGCGGCGATGAAGGCGACCGGGCAGAGCGCGAGCAGCGCGCGGTTGACGACCAGGCGGCGGGTGTCGAGGAGCTCCGCGATCGCGAAGGCGTAGAGGCCGACGGAAAAGTGCGCGATGCGGTCGTAATGATTGCGCTGGAAACCGAACAGCTCGGTCACCCAGCCGAACGGCACGCGGGCGAAGGTGTAGTGGCCGCCGATCGTGTGGAGGAACACGAGGACGAACATCATCACGTACGCGAGGGGGGTGAAGGTCACGCCCCGCCGGCGCAGTACCAGCAGCGTGCCGACGATGATCCAGACCGTGAGGTTCTCCGCGAACCACGTGTCTCGTTCCGCGGGGTTGATCGCGAGCGCGAGGCAGATTACGCCGTAGGCCGCGAGCAGGACGCGGAACGTGTTCATGCGGAAAGGTGGTTCATGGCTCCATCTCCCGCAGGCCCGCCTCCGCGGCCGCCTCCTCGGCGGCCTTCTTGGACGACCCGCGCCCGCGGCCGATCTCCCGGCCGAGCAGGCTCACACTCACCTCGAAGGTGCGGCGGTGGTCCTCGCCTTCGGTGGCGACGACCTGGTACGTGAGGGCGTCGTTGCCGTGCCGGGGCTGGACCAGCTCCTGCAGGCGGCTCTTGGGGGTCTTTTCGTCGCCCAGCGCCGCGAGGCGCTCGGGTAACGGGCCGTACGCGGCGCGCACGACGGCTCGGGCGGCCTCCAGACCGGCGTCGAGATAGACCGCGCCGAGCAGCGCCTCGAATGCGTCGCCGAGGGCGGACGTGCGCTGGCGTCCGCCCGACGATTCCTCACTGGGCCCGAGCCGCAGGGCCTGGTCGAGGCCGAGCTCGCGCGCGAGGAGGGCGAGGGTGGTGCCGTTGGCGAGGATGGCGCGGCGCCGGCTGAGAACCCCCTCACGCTCGCCCGGGAATTCGGCGTAGAGCGCCTCGGAGAGCAGAAGCTGGAGCACGGCGTCGCCGAGGAACTCAAGCCGCTGGTTGCTTTCCGCCCCGCGGAGCACCGGCAGCAGCGACGGATGGGTGAGGGCGCGTTCCAGCAGGGAACGGTCGCGGAACACGTGTCCGACGCGGCTTTCGAGGGCGGTGGGTTCGGCGCTCACGAGCTGGCGCTGGCGTAGCGGCGGAGGCCGCGGTGGAAAACGAGGACGGCGAGCGCGAACCAGAGCACCGCAAGGGCGGCGAGCCACGCGGCCCAAAGCGGATCGAAGCCC
>CAXRGI010000367.1:0-3857 GCA_964229935.1 Opitutales bacterium | reverse complement strand
TTTGGCGGACGAGCTTCCCCCGCCGTCGGAGGCTTTCGTGCTCGGTTACGTCTCCTCCCGCGGCGCGCGGGCGTTGGTGCGAGCCGCCTTGATCGGCCGCGGATACACGGAGGGCCGCGACTTCCTTATGTGTGCGTGATTAAAACGGACTTCGCGCGGGTGGGACCGCGAACGGCCTCAGCGCGGCTTCGCCGCAACCGAATCTTCGTTAAGGATGGCTCGCCTCACGGTCGAAAGGTGTTCCCGCCCCGCTCGTCCAAGGTGCAATCGCGGTTGGACAGGGATGACGGAGTGCCGAGGCCGCGGAGGTCTTCTCCACCGACACCTCGGATCCCGAAACCGAGGAGCATGGCACGCGGCGTTTCGCGCTGCCAAAGCGGAACAGGTTGGCAGTTGCGCGATGCCGGACGCGTCCCGACGTTGTTCCAGTGCAACTTTTCGAATTCAAGGCGGAGATTCCCGCGTCATCGGCCGGGTTGGTGGACGATATTCTCCTGGAGAACGGCTTCGAGCGGTGGAGCGTCTTTGATGACGTCATCGTGCGGCGCGCGTGGGTAGCGGGCATCTGCACGAGTGAAGCCGAGGCGGGTGAGGACTGGAGCCGGCTTTCAACGCTGCTGGCCGATGGGGGTATCGTGCCGCTGACCGCGCCGGCCGGACGTGCGCTCGGCGACGGCGACTGGCGCGACAGTTACAAGGCGCATTTCCACCCCTGGAAATTCGAGCAACTTCACTGGGTTCCGGTGTGGCTGCGCGATTCCTACACGCTGCCCGCGGGAGACAAAGTTCTCTGGCTCGATCCAGGCCTGGCCTTCGGCACCGGTAACCACGAGACGACGCGCCTGTGTGTGGAGCGATTGGTGGTCCGTGCGCGGGAGAAGGGCGTGGATGAGCCGGTGATCGACGCTGGTTGCGGCTCGGGCATCCTCGCGCTCTCCGCCGCGCTGCTGGGCTACGGGGACATCGAAGGATTCGACAACGACGCCGAGGCGGTGCGCGTGAGCGGGGAGAACGCGGATTTGAACGGGTTGAACGGCCGTGTCCGGTTTGCCGTCGGTGACCTGGTCTCGGGATTGTCCGGCCGGACGGCCGGCGTGGTTCTGGCGAACATCCAGGCCGACGTGCTGATGCGCTTCGCGAAGGAATTGGTCGGTGCCGTCGCGCCCGGCGGCACGCTCATCCTCAGTGGTATCCTCGCGCACGAAAACGAGGTGGTCCGTGCGGCATTTGCCCGCGTCGCGCCCGGTTGGCCGATGGACTTCCGAGTGCTTGGGGAGTGGAGCGACGTGCGGCTGCTACGCCCGGCCGGGTGAGGGCCGGCTGCCTCGGCGCTTCTGCAATCAATTCCGGCGCGCCGCAAAGTTCCCGTCTGCCGCAAGTGTCGCCTCATGCACCACGGCGCCGTCCACGGCGTGGTGGCGGATCGCGAGGCGAGCGG
Organism: Opitutales bacterium; assembly: GCA_964229935.1. Lineage (GTDB taxonomy): Bacteria > Verrucomicrobiota > Verrucomicrobiia > Opitutales > Opitutaceae > ER46. Next base: position 2,419 of record CAXRGI010000367.1, on the reverse strand, counting down.
CGGAGGCGTCGCGTTCCGAGGTAAAGGTGAGGAAGCCGCCCTTCAGGCGGAAAAACTTCTGCACGGCTTCGTCGCCGGGGCGCGGGTTGTAACCTCCGGCGTGCACGTCCGAGGAGGGGCCGCAGCCGAATTCTCGCGTACCGGTCGCGGGATCGATGGAAAAGTACTGCCAGTGGCGGTCGCCTGTCGCGACGATGAGATTGCGCTGCGCGCCCAGAAACCGCCGCAACTCGTCGCCCTCGTGGGAGAAGCCGTTGTTGGCGTGGTTATCGTTCTTGTTGCCCCGATCCGGGCCGACGATCGGCGTGGGGGTGATGAGTACGCGAAACGTCGCGTCCGAGGCCGCGATCGTGCGCATCAGCCATTCCTTCTGCGTCGCGCCGAGGATCGTCTTCGCCGGACCGTCGGGGGCGTTGTTCGCGCTGCGGTAACGGCGGCCCTCGATGACCCAGATCTGCACATCGCGCCCGTGCCGGAAGGTGCGGTAGGGCAGGGGCGAGACAGGCGTCTGCTCGTTCCAGATCGCGAGACCCTGCTCCCACGTCAGCGCACCGTAAGTCTGGCCCGGCCAGCAGTCGTTCTTCAGCAGGTCGTGGTCGTCGTTGGTGAAATACGAGGCGGTGCGGTTGTGGAAGGTGCGTTGGAACGGCACCGCGAAGAGCCGGTTCCATTTGAAACGAGCCAGGTCCGCCGAGGTCGCCCACGGGTCGGGTTTATCGTAATATTCGACGTCGCCGGTGTGCACGAGGAAGTCGAGGTCCATCGCCGCCATCGTCGCGTAGATCTTATGGCCGTTCGCCGGATCATCGCGGCGTGGATAATCCCCGCAGGTTACCACGGAGAAGCTGACGCGGGCAGGAGTATCCGCCGCGGGAGCCGTGCGGAAGGTGCCTTCGGCGCTCGAACCGGCGCGGCCGGCGGCGTCGCGGGACTCGACGCGCACCCGGTGAGTGGTGCCGGCTTTCAGGCCCTTTACGGTGAATTGCCGTGTGTGGTCGCGCGCCGCTTCGACCGCGGCCCATCCGGTATCCACCGGCGTGCCGCCGTTGGCGGGTGTGAGCACGACACGCACTTCGCCGGCGGCCCCGGGCAGAGCGCCCTGCATCTCCGCGAGCTTCCGGCCGGGTGGCAGTTGCGTGCGCCAGTCCGCGGTTTCCACGATCTTACGCAGATCGGCCTGCGATAGCGCCTCCGGCCGTCGGGCGGCGGCTTTGTCCGCGGCAGGACTCATCGCGGATTCACGCGCGACGTCCGTCGCCGCACGCACGGCCGCGCGGTTTCCGTCAAGGGTGGGCTCGAGGAAGGCGAGGCCCGACCAATTCGCCTCGGGTGCTGATGTGAGGCGGGTCCAGATGACGGCGGAGTCGGCGGTCACCTCGCCGATCTTTATACCGTTGCCTTGGAAAACCCCGGCGGAGAGCGCGGCGGAAATGACCAGGTAGGGTAGAACGGACAGGCAGCGGCGTTTCATAGAGGTGGGGTTGATTGGCTCCCGGGTGTAGATTTCAAGCGTAACGGTCCGGATTGAGTAGGTTCAGGTCGATCGAGGGTGGTTCGCCGGCCACGATCTCGGCGACTAAACGGCCGGTAATGGGACCGAGGCTGAGCCCCATCATGGCGTGGCCGGTCGCTGCGATGAGGTTGGGCGCGGCGGCGAAGCGTCCGAGGTAGGGCAGGCCGTCGGGCGTGACGGGACGGAGGCCGCGCCACGGTTGAATACCGGCGAAATCCTCCGGGGCGAAGTCAGGGAAATACCGCGGGACCGACTCGATGATGCCCTGCACGCGGTGAGGTTGGATCGTCTCGTCGAGTCCGACGACCTCCATGGTTCCGCCGATGCGCAAGCTGCCGCCCATCGGGGTCACCGCGACGCGCGCCTCGGTGAAGATCGAGCAGAGGTGCGGCAATTGGCGCGGCTTGGGGAGCGTGAGGCTGTAGCCTTTCCCTGCCTGCATCGGCAGGCGCAGGCTGAGTCCACGCACCAGCCCGGGTGACCAAGCTCCGCCCGCCAGCACGAATTCATCGGCGGCGAGTTCACCCTTTGTTGTAAGCGCTGCCGCGAGTTGGCTGCCTTCGCGGCGCCAACCGGTGACCTCCGTGCCCCACAGGAACTTCACGCCCGCCGCCTCCAGCCGTGGCGTGAGGGATCCGATCAGCCTGGCCGGATCGAGGTGCGCGTCCTTGGGGAAATAGATTGAACCCGCGACGTTGAGGCGGACGCCCGGGTCGAGTCGTGCGGTTGCCGCGGCGGTGAGAACCTCGGCCGGCCCGCCGAGTGCCCGCGCCTGGGCCGCGAACGCTCCCTCGTGGTCCAGCGTGCGCGCCTCGCGGCAGAGCATCAGCAGGCCGCGGGTCACCAACCCGAAATCCGGCAGTTCCGCCGCTAGCCCGACATATAGCTCGCGACTCGCAAGGTTGA
>CAXRGI010000366.1:0-16833 GCA_964229935.1 Opitutales bacterium | reverse complement strand
CCCACCCGCAAGGGCGAAGGCCGCCGGCCAGACCGCGCCGAAATCGACGGCGTCAGCCGGCGTCGCCCGCACGTTGCGCCACAGGAGCCACGCACTGAACCCCAGGATGAGCCACCCATGCTCGGCTTCGGAAGCGGGGTTAAGCAGTTGGAAAAACCACCAGCCAAAGAGGGATGCCGTCCCGATGTAGCCGCGAACCGCGTTCCCCCAAAAGTGCAGCAGAACGACAGCAACGAGCCCGGCACCGAGGGCCGGGATCCAATTTCCCGGTCTTGGCGGATATCGGTCCGATTGCGCAGGCGACCTGCTTGTCATGGGACTGTGAGGAATCCTAACTCCTCCCGCTTGGCAAAGCCTTCGCCAGAACCCGGAACCCGACCGCGCCTGCTCGCGCTGGAGCTTTGGGGCATCGGGGACGTGGCGCTCGCGGTCCCTTTCCTGCGGGAAGCCTCCCGGCAAACGGAGGTCACGCTGCTGGCGAAACCCCACGCCGGGCCCATCGTGCGACACTTTGCTCCGGATGTGCATCATGTCCCGCTTGAGGCGCCGTGGACAGCCTTCACCGGAAAATACCGGCTGCTCCGTTGGCCTTGGCGGACGATTCGCCGGACTCTTTCCCTCCTGAGGGACGGCCGTTTCGATTATGGGCTTTCGGCCCGTCCAGATCCACGGGATCACCTGGTGCTTAGTCTAGCGCGCATCGATCAGAAGCTTGGTTACCCTCGGGCCGGCTCCGGCTGGCTCCTGAATCAATCCCTTGTACCCGCCGGCGCGCACCGGGCGGATTATTGGACGGGACTCGCCCAGGCGCTCGACTGGAAGATCGACCCGCCAGCCCCGCGCCCGCGCAAAGGTCGACGGATAGCTCTGCACCCCGGCGCGGGAAACACGGTAAGGGAATGGCCGCTCGAACGATTCGCCCAACTGGCGGAGAACCTCACCCGCGATGGATGGGAGGTCCGCTGGATGGATCCTAAGTCCCGCGATCTGGCTCAACTCATTCAGTCGATGGATGAATGCGACCGTTTCATCGGCAACGACTCCGGCCCAGGCCACTTGGCGGCACTGCTGGGCCTCCCCACCTTCACGATCTTCGGTCCGCAGTTGCCGGAGCGTTTCGCCCCGCGCCACCCCCAGGCCTCTTGGATCGAAGGCGCGGCATGCGCGTACAAGCCATGCTCTGACCTCTGTCGGTACAAGGAATCGCTTTGCCTGACGGCGCACAGCGCCGCCGTGGTCTGGCGCGCAATCACCTCGTGGTTGAATGGCAAACCAGCCTTGGGGGAAGTCCCGACTTGACCGAGCAAAACAGTCATTCACCCCGTCCGGACAGGGATGTGAGCGAAACTCCGGCCGCACTGCCGGTGCCGCTGGCTAGTTTCGGCTGGTTGTTGGCGGAGCGAATCACCCGCGCGGCGAGTGCCGTCGCGGTGACCGGCATGGTGGCGCGCCACCTTGGGCCGTCGGAGTTCGGCCTCCTCAACCTGGCCGCATCCGCCACAACAATATTGCTTCCGCTCGCCAGCCTGTCGGCGGAGGCGGTGGTGATCAGAGAAATCGTGCGCCATCCCGAACGGGAGCGGGAAATCATCCGTACCGTGCTCGCCCTGAGGGCGATGTCGGGGGGCGTGCTGCTGGTTTCGACGCTGGCATCGATGCTCCTACTGCCAGGCGGCCGCGAGCATGCCGTTTTGGCGGGCCTGATGGGACTCGCGCTGATCTGGCAGGCAGCGGAGGCTCCGGAGACCGCGTTCCGCAGACACCAGCGGGCCCGGCTCACCGCGGTCGCGCGCTTCGGGGCCTTCGTGGCAGCATCGGCGGCCAAGCTGGCCCTCATCGCCGCGGACGCTGGCACCGGTGCTTTCGCATGCGCTTACGCGGCGGAAGGGCTGTTCTATGGAGCCGCGCTTTTAACCAGATACCATGCCGCTGGGAGAAATCTCCCGCCCGCCGTGATTAATCCCGGATTGGCCGCGAGACTGTTAAGGGAGTGCGCGGGCCCGGCGCTGGCGGCAACCATCGCCGGCCTTGCCCTGAAGCTCGATCAGCTGCTGGTCATGATCCAGCTGGGAGCAGGCGCGGCCGGGAAGTACGCGGCGGCCTGCCGGTTCACCGAACTCCATTTCTTCGTCTCTGCCACCCTCGGGATCGTCCTGTACCCCCGCCTCGCGGAATGTCATCGGCGGACCGAAAAGGAGTACACCAACCGGCTGGAGCGGCACTTCGAGCTTATGCTTCTTGCAGGCTGGGGCTCGGGCCTGCTGGTCGCACTCGCGGCGGCGGCCGGCCTGCCGCTTCTCTTCGGATCTGACTACGCCGAGGCGGTGGCGGTCGTGTGGATTCAATCCGGGGGTGCGCTCCTCCTGTTCAGCGGGGTGGCGCGCTCGCATCACGCGCTGCTGACCGGAGCCGGATGGACCCTGCTAACGAGCGCGCTGGCGACCCTCGTGGCCCAGACGGCCCTGGCATGGTGGCTGATTCCAACGCATGGCCTGACCGGCGCGGCTCTGGCCTCAGGACTAGCGGCGATCGTGGGTGGATGGTTCACGACCGCGATCCTCCCCCCGCTGCGTCCCGCGTTCTTGCACCAGACGAGGGCGTTCGCGATCCTCCTTCGGCCATGGCGCTGGAGGGCAGCGTTGAGGCTCGCACTTTGAACTGGGATTACAGCAGGCACTACAGCCGTTTCCATCCGGACACCGCCGGTGATTTCGCCGGCACGGTCGCTATCATGGACCGCTGGCTCCGGCCCCATCTTCAGGGAAAGGCCAGCCGGGTGCTCGATATCGGGTGCGGCCGCGGCTATGCTCTCGAGGCGCTGAGAACGATGGGTCTAGCCTCTGTTGAAGGTATAGATACCAGCCGGGAACAAGTGAGTTGGGCTGAGTCACGCGGACTGCCCGCCCGGCTTGTCACCGACACCGTCGCTTACCTCGCGGAGCGCCCCCAAGCCCATGATGCGATTCTGCTCATGGATGTAATCGAGCACGTGGCGCCCGCGGAGCAGAGGGCATTTCTCCGCGCGATCGCAGACAGCCTACGCCCGAGGGGTAAGCTCTTGCTATCGACGCCGAACGCCGCCTCCCGGCTAGCGGGCTACACACGGCATCTGGACTACACGCACACGTCGGCATTTACCCCGGAGAGCCTCGATTTCCTGCTAGTCCACAGCGGGTTCGATCCGGCCGCCTACGAAGAGTTGGAAGTGTATGCCCGGCCCCGTCTACTTTTCCTGGCCCCGACGCCGCGCGCGCTGCGCTGGTGGGCTTTGCGGACGCTCCGCGCCTGGCGCCGCCTTGAGCTGACCCTGGAGATCGGCCGGGAGCGCGCGGCGCGTCTCCCGCTTTCACCGGCATTTCTGGCGATCGCCACGAAATCGCCCCCCGCCCGGGCGTGAATCGCGCCGCCGAAGGAAATGACTCCTAAAGAGACGCCCGCGGTCGTCCTAATCTTCTTCCGCCGCGCCGACTGCGCCGCGCGATGCCTCGACGGTTTCCGCGGAAACCGCCCACCCCGGCTGTGGCTAGTGCAGGACGGACCAAGACCCCGGGTCAGGGACGACCGGGAGGCGTGCGCCACGGCGCGCCGGACGGTGGAGGAGGCGATCAACTGGCCGTGCGAGGTGCGAAGACTGTACGCGGAGGAGAATCTCGGGCCGTCCCGTAGGATCCAAAGTGCGCTCGACACCGTCTTCGCCTCGGAGAACGAGGCCGTAATCCTCGAGGAGGATTGTATCCCCCACAGGGATTTCCTGCCCTTCTGCGGTCAGATGCTGGGCCGTTACGCGGAGGATGCGAGAGTGGGCCAGGTGTCGGGCTGCCAATTTGTCCCGGGTGGTTGGATACCGGCGGGCGGCGCCGACTACAGCTTCGCCCAGCTCGCCCAGATCTGGGGATGGGCCACCTGGCGCCGATGCTGGGAGCGGTTTGATCCAAGGTTGTCGGATTGGCCCTCATTCCGCCGCTCCGCGGATTTCAGCCGGGTTTTCCCGGCTGGCCGCGATCGGCGCTACTGGCGGAGCCGCCTCGACGCCGTGCACGCGGGGAAAATGGATGTCTGGGATTACCGGTGGGCGTTTACACGCTGGAGGCACGGCATGCTGGGAATCGTTCCGCGCGTGAACCTCGTGTCCTATGCAGGCTTCAGGGACGATGCCCTGCACACCAAAGGAGTGCATCCGGCAGCGGATTTGCCCTGCGCGCCGCTGCCGCCGCCCGCGATTCGTCCGCCGGACGTAGTTGCGGACCGAGAGCTCGACGCGGCCACGGCCAGGAGTCTTTTCTCCGAAGGCGGGTTCCCGGCCTGGTGGCGGTACCAGCGGGAGCGGAGGCTGCGGCCGCTTTGGCGCTACGTGAACGGCCAATGAATCCGCGCCCGCGCATCGTCATCCCGGTGCACAACCGGCGAGAGACAACTCTCGCCTGCCTGGGGCGCCTGCGCGAGCAGGGCGTACCTCGCTGGGCGGACCCGCTCGTGGTAGACGATGGATCGCGCGACGGGACAGGCGAGGCGGTGCGGAGGCGGTTCCCGGAGGTGGAGATCATCACCGGCGACGGCGGGCTCTTCTGGACTGGCGCCACGGCGCTCGGCATGCGTCATGCGCTGGCGAGCGGCGCGAAAGCCGTATTCTGGCTTAACGACGACACGGAACCCGGGCCTGGCGCCTTGGAAAACCTGGCGCGGACCGTGGAGCGGCGTGGCGGTGCGGCAGGGGGCGTTTGCCGTCTGCCCAGGAGCGGAGCACCGGTCTACGCGGGTTTTGTCCGCCACGGGAGCGGACTCCACTTCGTGGCCGCGGAACCCGGGCAGGAGCGGCCGTGCCATGCGCTCAACGGCAACCTTGTCTGCCTAAGCCGCGCGGCGATCGAATCCGCCGGGCTGCCCGACGCCCGCGCCTTCCCCCATGCCTTCGGGGACACGGACTACACCCTTCGCCTGCACGCCTCGGGGTATCCGGTGACGCTGGTCGGTGACGCGACCGCGAAAGCGCTGCCGAACAATCCCAGTAACCATGCCTCATGGTTCGTCGGCGAGACCACCGCGGGCCGCCTTTGGGGCGACCTCGGTCGAAAAACCTCCTACGCGTACCTGCCCGCCCACTGGCGTTTCTGCACCCGCCACTGGGGCTGGCGCGGGGCGGCGGCGTGCGGATGGTTGCTCGCGAAGCGGGTGCCCGCGACCGCGGTCCTGCTCACGATACCGCGGTCGTGGCGACGCGCGCTGTGGGGCAAGCGCTCCTCCGCTTGGGAGACGGAGCGTCTGATCCGGGAGGAAACCGGCCGATGACGCGCCCCGTCGTGATCATTCCAGCGCACAACCGTCGCGCCACCACCCTCGCGTGCTTGGAACGGCTGGCGGCCAACGGGGACTTCGAGAATTTCGAGGTAAAAGTGATCGACGACGGCTCGACCGACGGCACATCCGAGGAAATCGCCCGACGGCACTCGTGCGTCGAGGTGGAGCGGGGCGACGGAAGCCTGTACTGGGGAGGCGCGATCGCCGCGGGCATGCTTTCCGCGCTGCGAACGGGCCCGCGCGCGCTGTTCTGGCTCAACGACGATTGCCTGCCCCGACCCGGCGCGCTGCCTGCGCTGGCGGCCGAGCTGGTGTCCGATCCCAAGTCCATCGTGGTTCCCCGTTGCGTGGTCGCGAAAACCGGCGAGGCATGGCCGAACGGTTTCATCGGCCGCCGGCGCGTAACCGCCGCTCCCGATCAGATCATCGCCCTCGATGGCGCCAGCGGCTATTGCGCGGGAATCGGCCGGGAAGTCAGCTCGGCGCTGGGTGTGGTCGACGCCGGAAGGTTCCCGCATTATTACGCGGATACCGCGTACACGCTGGTTGCGAGCCAGCGCGGCTTCCGGGTACGGATGATCGGCAACGTGCAATCGGAACTGGTCGATCCCGGCCGGGAGGACCACCTGATCCGCGAACACTTTGATACACGACTGGGTCCATGGGAGAACGCCCGGAAAATCTTTCTCGCGAGGAAGTCGCCCTTTCGCCTGCCGACGATGTTCGCCCTGCTGCAGCTTAAGCACGGTAGGGCGAAGGGAACCGTGGCGGCGGGCGTGAAGACCGCCGGTTGGTTTGGCGCGTTGCTGCTCACCGCGGCCCGCGTTCCCGGAAAAACGCGAGAGGACCGGGCAGAAAAATGAGCGGGAACGTCGTGCAAGGATGGCTGGCCGCCGCGTCGACCCTCCTCGGCATGGCGCTGGCGTACGGATTGGCGGAAGGCAATTACACCGCGGTCGTAATCGTGGCCGGTGCTCTGACCCTGATGGCAGTCGGGAAAATCAGCCCCGCACGGGTGGAGACTTGGCCATTAGCGCTGGTCCTGGTCGGCTACATCCTAGGCAACCGCAGCTTCGCGCAACTTTCGCTGACGAGCGGCCTTCCCGTGCTCCCGGCGGAAGCCGGACTCGCATGCGGCCTCGTGGTGATGGCGTATCGCGGGGCGCGAGGCGGGACCACGGGGATCGAGATGAAGCCCGTCAACCTCGCGGTCATCGCCTGGATCGGGCTGGGTTCCGCACGAATCTGGACGGACTTCCAGCAGCACGGTTTCATGGCGCTGCGGGATTTCGCGTCCGTCTATTACGCGTTGTTTTTCTTTCTGGCCCAGTCGCTTGCCGCGCATCCGCCGTCGCTCCGGCTGATGAAGCGGACGATCCTTGGCGCGCTCGCCCTGCTACCGGTGGTTTTTCTAACGCTTTCCCACCATCGAGCCGGACCCCTCATCCCCGAGTGGGCCCTGGTCTTCTACAAGGACGATATTGTGGCGGCTTTGCTGGTCGCTGGGGTCTTCCTTTCGTTCACCGTGCTCCACGGGAGGAAGTGGCTGCAGTTGGGCGCCTTGGCATCGCTGCAGGCCATCCTGCTGAGCATCCAGTCCTCTCGCGCGGCAATCGTCGCCCTCGGAGTAAGCTCTGTCTGGTGGTGCCTAGCGAGAAACTGGAACTACATCAGGGCGCAAGGGGCCCTGGCTATCTGCGGGATTCTTGTTCTCTTCACGTTATCCGCGGTGAGTCCCGAGAGGGATTCACGAGACAGGGTGGATGAAATCACACGGCGGATTGTTTCCATCGCGGACATCTCGGGACGGACCACCTATGAAAACGAGGAGCATGGTTATCTCAGCGATAACAACCGGTTCCGGATGATCTGGTGGCGGCAGGTCGCGAAGGAGGTCTTTGAGACCAGCCCGGTCATCGGCTTGGGATTTGGATATGACCTCAGTCGTGGCTTCGTGCGCGCGTACGACCAGGACTTTGGTGAGAACTTCAGCGCGCGGAGTCCGCATAGTATCCTGTTCACGGCGCTGGGAAGAATGGGACTGGTCGGTTTGATCGCGTGGTTGGCGATCGCCCTCTCGATGGCGTTCGCGACGTTTCGCGCCATCCGCAACCCGGGTTGGGAGGGAGTCGAGGCCCTCGGCTGGTGGAGCGCCACTTGGGCCCTGATGGTCAGCAGTTGCTTCGGCGTGGTTCTGGAGGGACCGATGGGAGCTGTGCTGTTCTGGACGCTGCTTGGCATCGCCGTCCGTACGGGCCGCGCGCCTACGACCCCGGACACGTGATCTTGCCGCCGGGGGACAACTCGGATCCCCTCGCGTCGGTCCATGCAGGTTTCGTCCTCCTCCGCCTCCTTGCCGGCTCTCCGGCCCGTCACGCGCTCCTCGTGGGACCTGGTGACGCCGGTCGCGCTGGTGCTGCTGGGGGCGATCGGGGTGGCGTTCATCTATTCCGCTCAGCTTTCGGTGCTGCAGGCCCGGGGCGCGGGGACGTCGTGGCTGCGGCAGGATTGGTTCAAGCAGGCTTTGTTCCTCGGCGCGGGAGGCGTCGTGTACTACGTGGTCTCCCAGATCGACTACCGCTTCTGGCTGCGGATCGCGTACTGGTTCTACCTGATCTGCCTCGTGCCCCTGCTGATCGTGCTGATCCCGGGTATCTCCGGCGAGGCCGCCGCGCGCTGGGGCGCCCAACGCTGGATCCCGCTCGGGCCCTTTTCATTTCAACCCTCCGAGACGGCGAAGATCGCCGTGCTCCTCATCACCGCGAGCATCCTCATGCACTCGCGGATCGGCACCGTGCGACAGTCGCTGGGCGCGCTGGCCAAATTGGCCCTTGCGGCGGGTGTACCCATGGTCCTCATTCTGCTTCAGCCCGATCTGAAGTCCGCGATCGTGCTGCCGCCGATGGTGTTCTCGATGCTCTACGTGTCCAAGCTGTCACCCCGTTTCTTCCTGGGGGCGCTCGGCGCGTTCCTCCTCCTGGTCGGGGCCGTGGCGTGGGACACCAGCCGCTACATCGATTACATGCGGGCGAACAACAAGTCGTTCTCCCGCGACAAGGGCGCATTCGAGGACTCCACGTGGCTGCGTCTCCCGCTGCACGACTACCAGCGCAACCGCATCCTCAGCTTCATCAATCCCGACGAGTACGATCCCAGCGGCATCGGCTGGAACCAGCGCCAGTCGCTGATCTCCGTCGGTAGCGGCGGCCTCGCGGGAAAGGGCTGGACGGAGGGCACGCAGGCCCAGCTCGGCTATCTGCCGCGCTCGGTCGCGCACAATGATTTCATCTTCGCGGTCATCGCGGAGGAAAAAGGATTTCTGGGAAGCATCACGGTCCTAGGCCTGTTTGGGGTGGTTCTGTTCAACGGCATTCGCATCGCCGGTTCCGCGAGGGACCGGCTCGGCGCCCTCATCGCCATCGGCGTGACGGCGCTATTCACGGTGCATGTGTTCGTGAACATCGCCATGACCATCGGGCTGGTGCCCATCACGGGCATACCGCTTCCCCTCATCAGCTACGGTGGCTCCTTTGTGCTTAGTTGCTGCATGCTGCAAGGACTGGTCCAGAGCGTCTGGCGCTTCCGGAGGGAGTTCGCATGAACCACCTTCCCCGCGTCACCGACCGCCCTGCCAGAATTTCCTGCGCCGCAACCGCCGCACCGGGGGCCGCCATGGCAAAAACCAAAAAAACCCGCCATGAGCGATCAAACCCAACCACAGCCCGGCGTCCCGCCGGATGTCACCCGCCAGTATGACGAGGAGCTCGTCAACCCGCCTCCGCAGACGGAGGTCAAGCCCGTCAGCGCCGAGGAACTGAAAGCCGGCGCCGAAGAGCGCGCCAAGCAGCGTCCGCTGCTCCAGAAGATCCTCGCGGTCTTCCAGAAGGAGAAGGGCTCGTACCGCGAGCTCATCATCAACTCCGAGCCACTCGAGAAGCGCGTCGCGCTCCTCGTCGACGGCCGCCTCGAGAAGTTCGAGATCGAGCGCGAGTCCGACAACCGCATGGTCGGCGGCATCTACAAGGGCCGCGTCAAGAACCTCGACCCGGGCCTCAAGGCCGCGTTCGTCGACATCGGCTACACCAAGAACGCGTTCCTCCATTACTGGGACATGCTGCCCGCCGCCGCCGACTCGTCCGTCGAGGTCGTGCGTGTGAACAAGCGCAAGAACGCCCCCGAGCGTCCCGCCGAACCCACGGTCAAGGACATCCCCACCCTCTACCCGCCCGGTAGTGAGATCGTCATCCAGGTCACCAAGGGTCCCATCGGCACCAAGGGCCCCCGCACCACCACCAACCTCTCCCTGCCCGGCCGCTACCTCATCCTCACGCCATTCAGCGACGGCTGCGGTATCTCCCGCAAGATCGAGGACCCACAGGAGCGCAAGCGCCTCAAGCAGCTGATCAACGAGCTCACCCTCCCCGAGGGCGTCGGCGTCATCGTCCGCACCGCCGGCGAGGGGAAGAAATCCCGCTACTTCGTCCGCGATCTCCACATCCTCCTCAAGACGTGGGAGCAGATCCAGGCGAAGATGAAGAACGACCGCGCCCCGGCCTGCCTCTACCAGGAGCCCGACCTCGTCGAGCGTACCGTCCGCGACTTCCTCACCGAGGAGGTCGACCGCGTGCTCATCGACTCCAAGGACGACCACGAGCGCACCCAGAAGCTCGTCGGCCAGATCTCCAAGCGCAGCGCCGGCAAGATCGCACTCTACAAGGACAGCATCCCGATCTTCGAGCGCTTCAACATCGAGCGCCAGATCGAGCAGACCGGCCAGCGCAAGGTTCCTCTCCCGTCCGGCGGCGAGATCATCATCGACGAGACCGAGGCCCTCATCGCCATCGACGTGAACACCGGCTCACACCGGAATCGCGGTGGCGACGAGAAGAACGTCATCTACGCCGTCAACCTCGAGGCCGCGGCGGAAATCGCCCGCCAGATCCGGCTCCGCAACCTCGGCGGCCTGATCATCATGGACTTTATCGACATGAAGGAGCGGCGTCACCGCAACGCCGTCTACGAGAAGATGGTCGAGCTTATGGCGAGCGATAAGGCGAAGAACCACATCCTGCCCATCTCGCAGCTCGGCATCATGCAGATGACGCGCCAGCGGCAGCAGGAGTCGCTCTCGTCCAACCTCTACACCGACTGCCCCTATTGCCGCGGCCGCGGCATCGTGAAGAGCGCCACCACCATGTCGGTCGAGCTCCAGCGCCGCCTTAGCTCGGTCGTCCGCCGCCTCCAACTCCGCAACGACGGCAAGGAGTACTCGCTCCGCGTCATGGTGCACCCGAGCATCCTCGAGCGCCTGCGCAGCGAGGACGCCGATCTGCTCGTGCGCATGGAGAAGCTCTTCGGCGTCAAACTGGCGTTCCGCGCGGACCTCAACTTCCACGTCGAGAACTTCAAGATCATCAACGCCATCACCGGCGAGGAATACCGCTGAGCCGGCTGTAGCTGCCGGATCCACCGAGAAAGGCGCCCGCCCACAAGGGCCGGCGCCTTTTTCCCGTCCGGATGCCGCGGACCGCCGCGGCGCCGCGGTTCAACGGCGGTAATCCGCGCCGGTCAGGCTCGCGAGGACGGACTCCTGCCAGACCCGCAGCTGCCGGGAAAGCCGGGCGACCTCCTCGGGGTGCCGGGCGGCAAGGTCATTCTTTTCGGCCGGATCGGCGCGCAGATCGAAAAGCTCGCGTACCTCGTTGCCGCCCGCCGCGCGGCGCGCCGCGCCGCCGACCACGAGCTTGAAACGGTTGTCCACGATCGCGAGCGCCCCGCCGAAATCCTCCGGCCGGACGTCCGCCTGCCGGTAATTTTGGAAATTCCGCGTGGCCCCCTCGGGCCCCAGCTTGGCGAGGGGCGTGGTGCCCTTCTGCAGCTCGGGATCGATGTAGGGCGTCCGCGCATCTGCCCGCGCTCGGCTGTCCCAGAAACAGATCGGGGCCGGCCGGGAGTCCATCCGCCCGTCGATCAGCGGCACGAGGCTGATCCCGTCGAGGGGCCGCGCCGGGAGAGGCCGCCCCGCGAGCTCGCAGAGAGTGGGTAGCATGTCGCTCGTGACGGCGTTGACCGCGCTCACCCGCGACGCGCGGATGCGCGCGGGCCATTCGATCACCCCCGGCACACGGATACCACCCTCGTAGACCGAACCTTTCTGGGCGCGAAACGGCACCGTGGCGACCGCTTCCGCCGGAGTGCCATTGTCCCCGCAGTACCAGAGCAGCGTGTTGTCCCGGGCGCCCGCCGCCGAAAGGTGCGCGCGCAATTGCCCGATGGACCGGTCCATCGCCGTGATTTCGGCGAAACGCTCACGAAGGACATCGCGCTGGCGGCGCTCCACGGACCGGCCCGTCTCGTTCGAGGTGAGCTTGACCATGCGGTCGCCAAAACCCTCCGGCAGCCGGTCGTACAGGGCGAGATCGGCGGGCAACGCGCTGTAAGGTTCGTGCGGCGAGCCGAACCAGATCACGGCGAAAAAGGGTTTTCCCGCGCTGCGTGCGCGATCGATGAAGCGGCGCGCCTCGGCGACGATGATCTCGGAGCTCTCGCCCTTGAAGCGCTCGGGCGCACCGCCGTTGCGCGAGAGCCAGGGATCCAGCTCGAAGAAGTTGTCGTGCGACAGCCATTCGTCGAAACCCATGCGACCGGGATTCGTCGGCGAATCGGCCTTCACCGGCCCGAGATGCCATTTGCCGAAATGCCCCGTGGCGTACCCCCCCTCGCGCAGGATCCGCGCGAGGCTGATCTCCTCCGGCCGCAGCGACCATCCGGGGGCGAAGACGCCGTAGCGGTTGTGATGGCGCCCCGTCATCACCGTCCCGCGCGTCGGGGAGCAGCTTGAGCCGCCGGAATAAAAACGATCCAGCCGCAGACCCGTCCGCGCCATCTCGTCGAGCACCGGGGTCTTGAGATGCGGGTGCCCGTTGTAGCCGGTCTCGTCCCAACCGTGATCGTCCCCCATCAGCAGCACGAAGCTCGGCCGCGGGTCGGCGGCGGCGGGAAGGAACGTCGGGAGCGCGAAAAGCAGGCCAAGCCAACGGACGAAGCGAGGAAGCAGGAGGGGCATGGGGAGGAAAACGGAACCGCGGCGGTCAGGCGGACCCGCGCGCGATCACCGTGCCCGCCGGGCCCCTCCGTTCAAGGGTGGATTGGCGACACGGCAACGGACGGACGGTTTGCGACAATGGAATATCTGGAAGACTTTAGTTCCGCGATGAATGCCGGCCGCTGCATCGCCCTGTTTCTGCTTTCTTGGGGATGGGGTTCGCTCGGTGCGTCGGAGCCGCAGAGCCGGCTGTCCGACGACGATCTGCGTATCGAGGGTATCCTCGCCTTGGCGCTACCCGGCACCGAGCCCGCCCGCTCGCTGCGTCTCATCGTGCATCCGCGCCTCGGCGACCTGGTTCGCGGCGACCACCTGCGAACCATGCTCGGTGTGCGCCATGGCTTCACCGAACGATGGGAAGTGATCGCGGATATCGACTGGTTTTTTGCGCACGGCCTCCAAGCCCAGCCCCTTTTCGCACGCAAAGGACTCTCCTCCGTGCACGTCGGCACCAAGTACCGGATTGGACACCTGGCCGGGGGACCTTGGGATTGTTCGATCGGCGCCGACTTCATTCGCCCCGTCGACCACCCGCCCCGGGAAATCACCGACGGGCGGCGGCACTTCTCCCCCTACCTCACGTTTTCGCGCGAGCTGACTCAACAGCCCGGCTGGCGGGTCTTTTGGGGCGCAGGCTACGACTTCACCGCCGCGACCTCCATCCCGGGGGAAAAGCGCAGGAATGAGTTCCCCGGCGACAGCACGACGGTATCCGCGGGTCTGGTGCGGGTGAGAGGACCCTTGGCCTACACCTGGGAGGCTGCCTGCCGCCGGGAGTCCGCCGGGCCGGGCGAGGGCTTCGTGGTGACGTTGCGACCTGGCCTGGTCTGGCATCTGCCCAGCCGGCTGACCTTCGGTTCCAGCGGCCGCTGGCTCGTGGGCGCCGCGCTGCAGCTATCGCATGGGCCGGAAGGCACGGACGCCCGCGTCAGCGTGAAGCTGAGGGGCAACTTCGACTTCCTGCGCGTCCTCGGTCTCGGAAAATCCCGGCGCGATGGGCCTGCGCCCAAGTGAGAAACGCGGGCGCGAAAAAGGCCGCCGGGGTTCCGGCGGCCTGGCTTCAGGCGCGGGAAACGCCGATCACTTCTTCTTGTCGTCCTTCTTGAACTGCTTGTGACCCGCCTTCTGGGCGTCGCCCATGGCCGCGCAGAGCTTCTCGGCCTCGGCGTTCTTGTTGGCCTTGAGGGCGGCCTCGAGCTTCGTGCAAAGCTCCAGGAACTTCTTCATCTCGGCCTGGTAGTCGGCGATGAACTTCTGGCGTTTGTCCGCCGGCTGATCCTTGGCGAGGGCCGGGTCGAACTTCAGGGACTCCTCCGCATTCTTGCGGAGGGTCGCGAGCTTCGCGAGGGAATCGGCGTTCTTGGAGGCGTCGGCGATCTGACGGCGCAGCGCGCGGAACGCACCGCCCATTTTCTCCATCCGCTCGCCGAGCGGGGTTTCATCGGCCCGCACAACGGGGCCGGCGGCCAGAGCCAGGGAGAGGGCGATCAGCAGGGAACGAATCTTCATTTTTTCGGGATTTTGGAAGTGGCGGGTTGCGTGGAAAAAGAACCGGACAAACGCCGGACAGGGCAAACGGATTCTGCGGCCGGCCGGACCAGCCTCGACTCGACCGGGCACGCGGGTTTTCTCCGACCATGCGCCCGCCCCTCGCCCCCGACGCCCCGATCATCCGGATGGCCGTAGCGGCCCTTGCCCTGCTCCTCGCCGCCCTCGGAGCGTCCGCGGCCGCGCCCCCCGTTGCACCGGCGCGCGCGCCCGCCTTCGACGCGTCCAAGCTTGCCGCGATCGATGAAGCGGTCACCCGCGCCATCGCCGACCGGAAGATCCCCGGCGGCGTGCTCTGGATCGAACGGGACGGGGAGATTCACCGCCGCATGTACGGCAACCGCGTCCTCGAGCCCGCCCCCGCGGCCACGACCGAGGATACGATCTATGACGCCGCCTCCCTGACCAAGGTGATCGCGACGACTACCGCCGTCATGCAGCTGGTCGAACGCGGCAAGCTCCGCCTCGACGATCCGGTCCACCGGCACATTCCCGCCTTCGCCCAGCACGGCAAAGAAGCCATCACGGTGCGGCATCTCCTCACCCACATGTCCGGCCTGCGGCCCGGCATACCCGCGACGCCCCCCTGGAGCGGCGTCCCCGCCGCCATCGAGCGCGCCTGCGCCGAGAAGCCACAGAACCCACCCGACGCCGCCTTCGTTTACAGCGACATCAACTTCATCCTGCTCGGAGAGATCGTGCGGATCGCGGGCGGCCGCCCGCGCGACGTCCATACCCGCGAGGAAGTGTTCGGGCCGCTGCGCATGAACGATACCGGCTTCACGCCGGCCGTGGAAAAGCTCACCCGGATCGCGCCCACCGAGCGGGTGGACGGCCGCATGATCCACGGTATCGTGCATGACCCGACCGCGCGCCGCATGGGCGGCGTGGCCGGCCACGCCGGATTGTTTCTCACCGCCTCCGACCTCGCGCGCTTCTGCCGCATGGTGATCAACGGCGGAGAACTTGAGGGCGTCCGTGTGCTCGGCGCCGCCAGCGTGGCAGAGATGACCCGGGTGCAGAACGACGGCTCGAGCCGCCGCGGCCTCGGCTGGGACATCGACACCAGCTATTCCGGCCCGCGCGGACGCTGGCTGCCCGCCGGCCGGACCTTCGGCCACACGGGGTGGACCGGCACCAGCGTCTGGATCGATCCTCCCGCGCGCACCTTCATCCTCTTCCTGAGCAACCGCGTGCATCCCGACGGCAAGGGTGACGCCACCCCCATCCGTCGCGAGATCGCCACCCTCGCCGCCGAGTCGATGGGCCGCGACCGCGAGGCGGTGCTCAACGGCATCGACGTGCTGGTGCGCGAGGACTTCGCGCGGCTCCGCGGGCTGCGGATCGGCCTGATCACCAACCACAGCGGCCGCGACCGGCAGGGCCGCGCCACCATCGACCTCCTCCACGGAGCGAAGGAGGTGAAGCTCGTCGCGCTTTTCAGCCCCGAGCACGGCATCCGCGGCAACGCCGACGCCCACGTTGGCGACACCGTCGATGAGAAGACCAAGCTTCCGATCTACAGCCTGTACGGCGACTCGCCGAAGCGCACGCCGGGCATGTCCTCCGCCGAGTACGACCTGGCCGTGATCCGCGCCCGCGCCCCGAAGCCCGAGCAACTGCGCGACCTCGATGCGCTGGTCTTCGACATCCAGGACATCGGCGCGCGCTTCTACACCTACTCGGCCACCCTCGGTGCCGCCTTGGAGGCGGCCGCCGCAGCTGGCAAACGCCTCATCGTGCTGGACCGCGTTAACCCGATCACGGCCGCCCGGTTCGAGGGGCCGGTCATGACCCGCCCGCCCAGTTTCATCGGGTTCCACCCGATGCCCGTCCGCCACGGCATGACGCTCGGGGAGCTGGCCGTGTTCTTCAACCAGGAGCGGAAGTTGGGTGCCAAGCTTGAGGTCGTGCGGTGCGAGAACTGGCGGCGCGACCGCTGGCTGGACGAAACCGGCTTGGGATGGGTGAACCCGTCGCCGTCCATGCGCAGCCTCACCGCCGCCACGCTTTACCCTGGACTGTGCCTCCTCGAGAGCACTTCGGTTTCGATGGGTCGTGGCACGGCGAAGCCGTTCGAACAGGTCGGCGCACCCTACATCGACGGCAACCGGCTCGCCGCCGAGCTCAACGCCCGCCGCCTGCCCGGCGTGCGCTTCGAGGCGGTGAAGTTCACGCCGACCATGCCTTTTTACCCCGGCCCGGCCTCCTCTTTAAAGTACAAGGACCGGGAGTGCGGAGGCGTGCGCGCGATCCTCACCGATCGCGACGCCTGCCCCGTGGTCGACATCGGCATCGAACTGGCACTCGCGGTACACCGCCTTTACCCGGACAAATTCCGGGTCGAGGACATGGGCCGCCTGCTCGGCGACGACGCCACCCTGGCCGCCATCAAGGCCGGCGAGTCGCTGGAAAAAATCAAAGCCCGCTGGTCCCCGGGCCTCGCCGATTACGAGCGGCGGAGAAAAACCGCGCTGCTGTACCCGTGATTCCACCGGTGGCGAGAGCCGCGAGGTCGTCGGTAGTTTAGGCGCCGGCATAGTCCGAGGCCGGCGGCCTCGGCTACACGGAATGCCTTTCGTCCGGGATTATCCGACCGACTTTCTTCACGAACTGCGTGCGCTGCGAACTGCCGTCGGCCTAGATTCCGTGGGCCAAACCTCCGCCGCTGGGCGCCCGAGGAATCCGGGGCGTTACTCCCGCTCAGGAGCCCCCGAGCCAAGCCAGATCGGCCTCGGCGCGGGCGCGTTTGCCGTTGGCGGCGACCAGCTCGATGCCGTCCTTCACCGCCCGGATGTCGGACACGCGGTCGAAACCGGCCGGCACCGCGACCGCGCCCATGATGTAGTTCACCACAGTCGGCTGGCGGGGGCTCAGCTTCACGG
>CAXRGI010000365.1:0-38485 GCA_964229935.1 Opitutales bacterium | reverse complement strand
TTGGAGCCGAGCAGTCCCTGCTCCTCGCCGCTCCAGAGCGCGAGGCGGATGGTCCGGCGCGGTGAAAGGTTCAGGGTCTTCAGGATGCGCGCCGCCTCGATGACGACCGCGCAGCCGGTGCCGTTGTCGGTCGTGCCGGTGCCGCCGTGCCAAGAGTCAAGGTGGGCGCCGAGCATCACGATCTCCCCGGCGCGGTCGGTCCCGGGAATCTCGGCGAGGACGTTGGCGGCCGGGACGTCTTCGGTCAGGTAGTCGGCGCTCAGTTCGAGCGCGACGCGCGGCGGGGTTCCCTGTGTCGCAAGACGCACCAGCCGGTTGAAATGCTCGTTGGCCAGGACCACCTGCGGGATGATGGGAGGACAATCCTTCTTCCAGACCGACAGGCCGCGGGGCGGCGCGGGGGGGGCGCCCGCTGCGGGTTCCTCGGCGGGTCGTGGCGCGGCGGTGTCCGGGCCGTAAACGGTGGCGGCGGTGGCGAAAAGCGCGCCAGCCTCGCCGCGGGTGCTCGGCTGCAGAAGCACGGCGACCCCTTCCTCGGCGAAGAAGCGGTAGCGCTGCGGCGTGAGCGCGATCGCGGAACGTTGCGCGGGGTCCGCCATCGGGTTGGGGGTGGGCGGCCGCGCGAGACCGGTGCCGAGGCCGTCGGAATTGGCGAGGGCCAGGAGCTGGGCGTCGGTTTTCCGCTGCGCGAGCGGCTCAAATCCCACCTTCATCGGCACCAGCGAGCCATCGAGGACGATCTTCCCGCGCAGCTTGCCGCGGTGGCGTTCGAAGTCCTCGGGTTTCTTGATGTCGACGTGGACGACCTCCCCGTCGACCCGTCCTCCCGGTACCCCGGGCGACCACGCTTTGGGCAGCGCTACGATCGGCGTCGCCTCGGGAGTGAACGCCTGCAGCGAGAAGGCCCGCAGCGCCCAGCCGCGTTCGAATCCGCTCCACGGTTCAACCCTGACTTGTTCGAAACCCCATGTTTCGAGGCGGCGTTGGGACCAGGTGATGGCGCGCCCCAGTCCGGGCGATCCCGTGAGGCGAGGGCCGTTGAGATCGGTGAGCGCGAGCAGGGTCGACATGACCTCGGAGCGGTTGAGGCCCTCGTCCCGGATGCGGGCCAGCGGGTCGGCGGGCGCGGCCGGCGCGGCCGCCGGGGTATCCGCCGCGCCCAGGGTTGTGCCGGCGGTGAAAAGGACGAGGAAAAGTCCGGAGATGATGGCGGGCGCCGATCGGCGAGGGGGGCGTTGGCTCATCCCGGCACGATCAGGAGCGGTACGGGACGGGCAATGCCAATCCCGTCCTGCCGGGCAGAGCGCCTAGGGTGCGACCGGGGGCGCGGTGATCGAGGCGCCCGGGATAAAGCGCGGGGTGAGCAGGTCGTGGGTCGGTTTGAGAGTCGCTCCCGCGGCGAGGCGCACCAGCAACACGGTCAGTTTGCGTGCGATGACAGCGGGGTCGGTGCCGTAGCGCGCGACTGACGGCGACAGGTATTCAAGGAATGGATCGTCCTCCCGGCAAACGACGGACAGGTCGCGGGGGAGCGACAGCCCGGTCTGGGCGAGCAGCGTGAAGACCGCGGGCACCGCGAGTGTCTTGGTGACGAAAAGAGCGGTCGGACGAGGCCGCAGCGCCGCGAGACGCCTCACCTGCCGAGCGATGTTCGGCATTCCCCCCTCGTGCTCCAGCAACACGGGCGGTAGCGCCCTCGGGCCAAGTCCAGCGGCGAAAGCGGCGCAGGTCGTGGCGTCGGCCGCCGAGCCGGTCCGTCGCAGCAGGATGGCGGTCCGGATGTGCCCCGCCGCCGCGAGGCGCCCCGCGGCATGGCGGGCGATCGCCGCGTGGTCGTATTCAATGGAAGGCAGGCTGATGCCCGGAAAGGTCGAGCCCACGAGGATGGTTGGAAGTTTCCGTTCCTGTAGCCAGCGCTGGAGCCCGAGCGTGCCGGTGAACACCACCCAGGCCGAGCGGGGGTGCGTCGCGGCGAGGTGCTCGAGCGCCCGACCCGGGCGGTGACCGAAGGTGCGGCCTCCTTCGACCAGCACGAGATCAAGCCCCGCCTGCAGCAGACGGGGACGTAATTCACCGACCCACCTACCGACGGAAGGGCGGAGCCGCCACAGAGGTTCAGGGAGGAGGAGCAACACGCGCTCGACGGACGACCCCGCCCCTGGCTCATCGGCAGCGACGCGAACGGCCGTGGGCAGTCCCTGCCGGAGGCTGAGCAGCCCCCGCGTGTGGAGGGACTGGAGCGCGGTGCGCAGTGTCTTGCGGCTCACGAGCAGCTGGCGGCAGAGCTCGAACTGGCCCGGCAGTTCACCACGCCACCGCCCGGAGCGGAGCCCCGCTTCGATCACGGCGGCCGTCTGTTCCGACAGGAGCGAGCGTCGTGGCAATGGCGTCGGGCCGCGCCGGGTTGCGTCGTCTGGTGCCTTGGGGGCCGAATGACGCTTCATGGCAGCCGTCGCGCGAGGAACAGCGTGTCGGCGTTGCGCGCGATCTCGGTGAACCCGAGTTTCGCATAGAACACTGCGGCGAGGAGATTGTCGGACGCCATCGCCAAGTGAACGCCGGGGGATCCGCGGGATGCGAGCAAACGGAGCAGGTCGGTCATCATCGCGCGGCCGAGATCGCGCCCCTGTGCGCGCGGAAGCAGATCGATGTGCACGTTGGCATGGAAGTGCTCGGATGCTCCGGGCGGGTGCAGCGGGGTATCGCCGTTAGACTCAGGACGTGGAGCAAGGTCTCGAAACGCATGCCGGGGAGGGGTGACCCGAGCGAAGCGCGCAACCACCCCGCGCGGCAAGGTTTTCGCCGGCGGGCGTGGATCAGGCCGTGATGGTCTCGAGGGAGCAGCCGCCGGCCCCGGAAGGCGCATCCTCGCAGTTCGGCCGGGCGATCACGCCCGGGTAAGGCTCGGGCGCGAACTCGCGGTCCGGCTGGGACAGCAGATGCCGGTCACACACGGAGAACAGCTCCCGCTCGTTCGCCGCGCGCCGCATGTCGTGCAGGAAAGCGCCGTCCGGATCGACGCTCTGCCCCACGAAGTTCAGGTACTTCTTCATCTTGTTCACGTGGTGGTGCTCGGCGAGGCCGGGGAAACCGGTGGCGCGGTAGAGGCGCTCCACGTATTCGCGGGCGTGGGCGAGAGTGGCGCGGAACGGCTCGCGCCCGGTGAAGCGCTCGCGGCATTGCCGGAAAATCCACGGGTTGCGGATCGCGTGGCGGCCGATCATCACGCCGGCGGTGCCGGTCGAGCCGACGACGGAAACGGCCTTTTCCGCGGAGGTCACGTTGCCGTTGGCGAGGACCGGGCAACGCACCCGTTTCGCCGCGCGCGCGATCAGATCGTAGCTGACGTCGCCCCGGTACATCTGGCGCACGGTTCGCCCGTGGACGCTCAGCAGGTCGACGCGATGCTCGTTCACGAGGTCCAGCAAGGTCTCGAAATGCCGGGCGTCCTCAAAACCGACGCGCATCTTGACCGTGAAGAGCCCGGGCACGGCGGACCGGAGGGCGGCAAGGATCTCGCCGACGCGCTGCGGCTCGCGGAGGAGCCCGCCACCGACGTTCTTGCGGTAAACCTTGGGGGCGGGGCAGCCGAGGTTGAGATCAATGCCGGCGACCGGGTGGCGGAGCAGGGCCTCGGCCGTGCGCCGCAGGTGCGTGATGTCCTCGCCGATCAGCTGCGCGAAAACGGGGCGCCCCGTCTCGTTCTCGTCGATCGAACGCAGGATGTGGGGCTCCGGGCGCGACTGGGCGTGGACGCGCAGGAACTCGGTGAAGAAGTAGTCGGGCGGCCCGTAGTGCGCGACCACTCGCATGAACGCCAGATCGGTGACGTCCTGCATCGGCGCGAGGGCCGTGAGCGGGGTCTGCGGCAGGAGGCCGGCGGGCAGGGCCGGCGGGAGCGCGGGTACGGCGGACATCAGGCCGGTCAACCGCGATCGTCTTCCTCGCCGCCATTCTCCTCGGCCTGCTGCTTAAGGACCTTCTCGAGCACCTCCGACATGTCCTCGACGCCCTCGAAGACAGTACGCGCGACGTAGAGCGGGCGCTTCTGCTGGAGGGCGAGCACGATGGAGTCGCTGGGGCGAGCGTCGATCTCGACGAGCTTGCGCCCCAGCTCGTTTTCCATCGCGAGCAGCAGGCGGGCGAAGAACGTACCCTCGCGGGCGTCGTTGACCACCACGTGCTCAAGCCGGACGCCGAGCCCGAGGAAAATGCTGCCGATCAAGTCGTGGGTGAGCGGACGCTCCTTGCGCACGCCGTTCAGCGTCATCTGGATCGCGCCCCCGACCGAGTGGTCCACGTAGATCACGAATGTCTTGTCGTCGTTTCCGAGGAAAACGGCGCAGCCGTTCGCGGTGGGCATGACCCCCTTTATGGTGACGAGGACCGAGTCGTTGGACATCGGAGTAAAGTTGCCGCGGTCACGTCCCGCTGCAAGCGCGCCGGCCTCAGCCGAAGCCGAGCAGGTCGATGTCCCAGGCCTTCGCCTGCCTCAGCACCGCGGGGCGGTCGAGCATGAGCACCCGGCCCGACTCGAGCGCGGCGGCGCCGACGCCGGCCTCGCGCATGGTCTCGAGCGTGCGTTGCCCGAAGCAGGGCACATCGAAGCGCCAGTCCTGCGCCGACTTGACCGTCTTCACGAAGAGGGCGCCCTTGGTCCGGAAGGATCCGGCGCGGCGGATCATCTCATCGGTGCCTTCGAACGCCTCGACGGCGAGGACGGTCCCCTCGCGAACGACGCACCCCTGACCGATGTCGAGGCGGGCGCACTCGCGGGCGATCTGCACGCCGTGGTTCACGTAATCCTCCTCGATCGGGAATCGCCCGCCGGTCATGCAGCCGGGCGTGGCGAGGTGCGCGTCCAGAAAGGAGCGCGCGTCGAGCAAGGTGACGCCGAGGGCCTCGATTTCCCGGGCGATGGCCCCGAAGATCGTCTCCGCGTTGCGACGCCGGAGCGAAAGAAGCAAGGTCGCGGCTTTGAGGTCGGGGTGGAGTCCGCTGAAGAGCCTCCGCGGGGTGATCTGCCCGGCCATGACCGCGTAGCCGGCATCGAAGTCGCGAAGCGCGCGCAGCATGTGGCCGAGCTGGCCGACCTTCAGGATACGACGGTGCTCATCCGCGACGGCGTCGATCAGTTCGCGGGAGGTTTCCTCCTCGAAAGCGACCAGCCGGAGCGGAGATCCGACCCGGCGGATCTCCGCCGCCATCAGTTGCGGGTAGAGACCCTGGCCGGCGATCAGGGCGACCGGTCGCCGGAGGTCGAAGCTGGCGGGAAGGAAAGCGGAGGCGGAAGCCACGCCGCGAAGTGTGCAGCGGGACAGAGCCGGTTGAAGCCCGAAAGTGCCCGGGCCGTCCCGCGCACGGAGCCCGGCTTCAGGACTGCGATCCGTAGTACTTCTTGTAGCTCCGGTAGTACCGGTAGCTAGAGTAGTACTCGATGCGACGGTGCGAGATGCCGTTCAGGATCACGCCCAGCACCTCGTTCTTGCCGTCGCGCAGTGAACGCATGAACAGGCGGATGTGCTTCCGGTACGCCCGGTTGAAGCGGCACACGTAGATCACCTCGTCGCTGCGATTCGCGATCAGCATCGAGTCGGTCACAGCACCCAGCGGAGGGGAGTCGATGATGATGACGTCAAAGGACTGCTTCAGTGTGTTGATTAGGGCGGAAAAGGCGGGAGCCTCGAGGATGGCGGTTGGGCTCTTGGAGCGGCCTCCCGATCGCAGCAGGGAAAGGTTCGGGGCGATGCTCAGGACTCCAAGATCGGGGTTCTTCTCGAGGTTACGGCCGATCTCCGCGCCAGCCTCGTACCATTTGATGATCCCCGCGTCGTTCTCCTGCGCGAAATGCCGGTGCACCATCGGGCGGCGCAAATCGCAGTCCACGAGCAACGTTTTCTTCCCGTGGCGCGCGAAGCTTCCCGCCACATTGCACGAGACGAGGGTCTTGCCCTCACCCGGGATGGTGCTGGTGATCAAAATCGATTTGGGAAAGTCCAGCTTGGAGCGGATCTTGATCGAGCTGTAGATGCCGAGAAACGATTCCGCCCCCAGATCCTGCCGCTCCTTGGTCAGCAGGGCGTATTTTTCGTTGTCCTTGATCGATCCGAGATCCGGGACGATGCCGAGCAGGTCGGCTCCGATGAACGACTCCACGTCCCAGGCGCTTTTGATGCGGTCATCGACGAAGCTAAGTCCGACCGCCACGACAAGAAACACGATCACCCCGATGCCGATGCTGGTCTTGGTGATCTGGGATTTGTTGGGCGCGAACGGGGTGGGATTGATCGTGGCCCGGTCGAGCGGGCGCACCGGGACGTTCTCGATGTTCTTGACCGTCTTGGTGTCGTTGAGGCGGGCGAGGATCGCGCGGTAGTTCTGCTCCTTGGTGTCCGCCTCGGTCTTCAGGCTGCTGTAGGCGATGCTGGTGTCAGTGAGGTCAATCTGGGCCTTTTCCGCGCGGGCGTAGTCGCCTTCGGCCATGCGCAGGTTCTGCTGGGCCTCCGCTTGCCGTGTGCGCAACTCGGCCACGGCCTGGGTGATGGCTCGGCCGAGATCGCTCTCGGTGACGGCAATCTCGCTGTTCTTGGCGATGATCGAAGGGTGGAGCTCAAGGTAGCGCTCCGAAAGCAGGGTCAGTTCCTGGCGAAGGCGCACCAGCTGGTTGTTCAGCGGTGCGACCATGACGTGGGACCCGATCTCGGAGATTTCGAGCAGGTTCCGGTTGGCGGCCTGGAACGCTTCGATCTGGCGGACTTTCTCGTCGATCTGCGCCAGACGGAAACGGCATTCCTCCCGGTGGGCGGCGGCGCGCTTGAACTGGTCGGTCACGAGATTGGTCGAGCTGTCGAGGGAGAGCAGGTTCTTCTCCCTCATGTACCTCTGAAGCACCTGATTCGCCTCCTCCGACTCAAGGCGCAGGCGCTCGGCCTGCGTCGTGAGGAATTGCACCGCGGTCTGGTTGCCGGAGCTTCCCTTCGTGAACAGGTATCGCATGAACGAGTCGACGTACTTGTTCGCGACGACGGCCGCCGCCTCCGGATCCTGGTGGGTAACGTTGATGCTGATGATGAAGCTCGCTCGCGAGGGCACGGCGGACATCGAGCCCATGTCGATGCCGATGTTCGCCGGGTCGGTTCCGGGCGGGCTCCGTTTGATGGCGGCGCGCTTGAGGATGAGTTGCTCCTCGGGAGTAAGGGCCGCGCGCACCTCGGCCGCCAGCATCGAGCTGCGGAGAACCTCAAGGTGCGTGTTCATATCGATATCGGAACGCACCGTGGTGTCCACGACACCCTGGATGGCCACGACGGTGTCGGGTTTCTCGAACTGCATCGTCGCCCGCGCGGAGAACAGCGGCGTGGCCTGCATCTGCCGGTAGCCGTAGCCGATCGAGATCAGGAGGGCGAGGGGCAGGGCGATCCACGAACGCTCGCGCAGGATGATGAAGTAGTCGCGCAGTGTCCGGCGCTCGACAACGTCGTCCCCGGTGTGAAGGGCTGGCGCCGGCTTGGCTTTGGGAGTGGTCTCGGCCATGATGCGCGGGCTCAGATGAGCTTCTCGGGAACGTAGACCATATCGTCGGGTTCGAGCACGAAGCTGGCGTCCTTCGAGTTGGCGTTCGCGCGTCCCTTGATGCCGCTTTCCACGTCGAGGATGAAAAATTGCTGGGTTCCGTCCGGCAGCGTGCGGGTTACTTTCACCGCCGAGCTCCGTGCCGTATCGGTGAAGCCGCCGGCCTTGAAGATGAGATCCTTGATGGTGAATTCCGTGTTGGGTGGGATTTCCTGGCGACCCTGGATGTTCACCTTGCCGCTCACGATCACGGTGCGCGGCGCGTACTCTTCGACGGTGACGGTCACGCGCGGACTGCGCAGGAACTTCAGGTCCTGATAGGCCTTGGCCACGGCCGCCTCGGCCTCGGCGATGGTGAGTCCGGCAAGCCGCACCTCCTTGATCAGGACGAGATTCACGGTTCCGACCGGTTCAACCCGGGCCCCCGCGACCTTGAGATCCGGTTCGCTCATCACCGAGATGGACACCCGGTCCCCGCGGGAAATGCGGTAGGCGGAAGTGGGCTTCTGCGCCGGGGCTCCCGACTGACCCTGCGCGCTCAGTTGGTCGGCGAAGAGCGTGACAACGGCGAGGGCGAACAGGGCGGCGCTTCGAAGCATGCGGGGGTTCACCAGCGCGAGGAAACGTTCACGTTCCAGGTTGAACGGTTGAAGTCGGCCAAGCCGAACGTCGAGGTGTTGAAAAATTGGCTGTAGGTGGCCGCACCCTGAAGGTGCTCGTTCAGGGTATAGGAAAGAGAAAGATCGGCGTTGATGAACCGATCCTTGCGGGCGGTTCCCGCCACGGCGCCGGGTGGGAGATTGGCGGCTGCCTGGCCGATGTAGGAACTTTCCCCGTAGCTCGTGTTGAGAGCGACGCCGAGCTTGGCCGTGGCCGAGTACCGCACCGATATCGACAGGTTGGCGGTGTCCACGACGTCGTCGGTCGCGGTGGTCGAGAAGTCCTTGGATAGCGAGGCCGACACCCGCAGCTTGCGCGAGATGTCGTACGACGTGGAGCCGCCGGCAAACCACGAGGTGAAGCGGTCGTTGCCGGCCGCGCGTCCGGTGGAGCCGCGGGTCTGGATGCCGGCGCGCAGGTTGCCGTTCAAACCGCGGATGAGCTTTCCGCTCAGGCCCATCGACAGGGCGTGGTCCGTGCTCGACGTATCCCGGGAGGTTTCGCTGAAGCGGTAACGATAGCCGGCGTAAACCTCGCGCACGCTGCTCAAGATACGGAGCACATCCAGCGAAGTGCTGTAAGTGCGCAGGCTCGCGAAAGCCCGCTCGTCGAGGTATTCCTTTGAGGAGTAGTTGACGCTGGAACCCAGGGTGTAGGCCCCGGCCAAGGGATACCGGATGCTCAGGCCGACAGGGACATTCCAATAGGTGCTCCGGGTGTTGATCGAGGCGTCGGCCCGGCTTTCGCGTGACGCGGAGAGGTTCAACGAACCGGTGGTGCGTCCTCCCTGCTTCAGGAGCTCCATGCGGAAAGAGGGGTTGTCGAAATCCTGTTCCCGCAGATCGGAAAATCTCGACGAGTCGACTGACATTCCTGCGTTCACGCCGATCCAGCCGCTGCGACGCGTGTATTCAGCGGCGAACGATGTGCCCCAAATGAGGTCGCGGCGGTTTTCATTGCTCATGAAAACGTTCGAGTCCTCGG
This sequence comes from Opitutales bacterium, assembly GCA_964229935.1. Lineage (GTDB taxonomy): Bacteria > Verrucomicrobiota > Verrucomicrobiia > Opitutales > Opitutaceae > ER46. The sequence goes on along the minus strand of CAXRGI010000365.1, from coordinate 29,269 downwards.
TCACGGAGGCACCGAAGTTAACGAAGATCTTCTGCTTTCCGTCGTCGAGCGAGATGAGGGCGCGCGAGGAAGGCGTGACGACCAAGGCCGCCAAGGTCAGGAGGCGAAGCGGTCTGTGAAAGGATATCAAACGCATCACGGCAGTGGACCAAGCCTTAGCTTCAAAGGGTCGAGCGGCTCACGGTGAATTCAACCGGCAGGTTGGCGGGGACCGTGCCGGGAGGGCCGTTGCCCTGGGGAGTCGCGGGGGGATTCGGGTTTCCTCCCGCCTGCGGGGCCTGTCCGCCAGCCGCTTGGGCGGCCACGGTTTGCCCTCCGGCGGCGGAAACTTGCTGCACCGCCGCCGCAGCGACGTTGGACTGCGATGTCGCGCCCGCGGCCGCCGACGAAGCAGCCTGGCTCGCGGTTTGGGTCACGCTGGCCGGCACGGCTGCCGCCGCTGCGGTCACTGCCGAGGTGGATTGATTCGTGGCGGCGGCAACAGCGGATGTCACGGCAGCGAGGGTCTGGGACGAGGCCACCGCGGAAACGGTCGCGACCACCGTGGCCGCTTGAGCCGGAACGGCCGCGGCCACCGCGCTTGCCACGCCGGCCGCGACGGTAGGTGTGCCGGCGGCGACGGCTGCGACCACCGCGGCTGCCTGGCTCGGATTATCGCGGGCGGCTGCCGCGGCAACCGCCGGTGCCTGCGCAGGGGAGGAGGCCGCCACGGTCGCGACGATGGCCGCCGCTTGGGTTGGGGCGGAGGAAATGACGGATGTGGTGACAGCCACCGCTTGGGTTGGTACAGCAAGGACCACGGCGGCTGCCACGGCTGCGATTGAGCTCGGAGCGGCGGCGGCGACGCTGACGGCCACCGCCGCGGCTGCGGCCGGGACCGCCGTTGCGACGGAAGCGGCGATGGCCGGCGCCGCACTAGGCACCACTCGCGTGATGGCCGCGGCAAGGACCGGGGCGGTGGAAGGATTGGCCTGCGCCGCAACTTCGGCGATCGCTGCCGCCGCCTGAGGATTTTGGGTCACGATCTCTATGACTCCCGTGGTATCGCCGGAGCGGGCGGCTTGCTGCACTTGGGCGACCACTTCGGGGGAGAGTGCCACGGACTGGCTGGGAGCCGAGGACGGCGGGGGCTCGGCATTGAACACCGATGTGGCGATGGCGGCGGCGGCTGAGGGAACCACGGAGGTGATGGCCGCAGCGAGGCGGCCCGCGGCCTCGGGATTCGCCTGCGCGGCGGTTTGGGCGATAGCCGTGGCCAACGAAGGGTTTTGGGCGGCGATGCTTGCGATGGCGGCGGAGTTTCCAGCCTGAGCGGCCTGCTGAACCTCGGCCATCTGGGCGTCGGACAGCCGCGGTGACTGCGCGATAGCCGCGATGGAGGACGCTATGAGCACCGCACCGTGGAGGATGATTTTTTTCATGTTTATGTTGGTTCGCGCTTCCTGGTGGGTGCTGAGTTCGAAGTGAGACTCCGATTTTAGAGCGGGGAAAATTTGTAAGTTATAGGCAACACGTCTCTTGGCGCGTTCACGCACGCACCCGGAGTCGGGAACTGCGGTTGAGAAAACCGAGGTGATGTTCCATGATCGAAAGTAGGTAGAACACCCTAGGAATCGCAAGCGCTGATTCCCCCCTCGGTCGACTTGCCGAGCAATGGCGATCAGCTCACCACCAAGTTGAGGATTTTTCCCGGAACGTAGATCACCCGGACGAGGTTCTTTCCGTCGAGGTGCGGGGCCACTTTCAGGTGCGCCCGGGCCGCGGAGACCGCCTCCGCCTCCGCCATTCCCACGGGGACCAGCTGGTCGCCACGGAATTTGCCGTTTACCTGGAAAACGAGCTTAACCTCGGATTTTTCGAGGAGCTTAGGATCGTGGACGGGCCACCCCGCCTGTTGAATGAATCCCGTGCCGCCGAGGCGACTCCAGAGATCTTCGGCGATGTGCGGGGAGAAGGGCGCGAGCAAGCGTAGGAAGGTCCGCGCGACCTCGATTTCAATCCGCGGCGCTTTTTGAAGCGCGTTCGCGAATATCATCATCTGCGAGATGGCGGTGTTGAAGCGGAGGCCCTCGATATCCTCGCCGACTTTGCGGATGGTCTCGTGCAGGAGCCGCTTCAAATCGATGGCGGCCGCGTCGCCGGGGTCGGCGGCGCACAGTTTCGCGTTCACCCCGCCGTCCTCTCCGACCAATTCCCGCCAGACCTTCTGCAGGAAACGGTGCACGCCCTCGATACCGCGGGGATTCCACGGCTTCATCGCCTCGAGGGGGCCGAGGAACATCAGGTACAGACGCAGGGTGTCCGTGCCGTGGGACTGGATGATTGAGTCGGGGTTGACCACGTTGCCGCGGCTCTTGGACATCTTCTCGCCGTCCTCGCCGAGGATGATGCCCTGGTGGAACAACCGGCGGAAGGGTTCCGGTTCCGGCACCACGCCAAGATCAAACAGCACTTTGTGCCAGAAGCGGGCATACAGCAGGTGCAGCACTGCGTGCTCGGCGCCGCCCACGTAGAGGTCTGGGCCGCCCCAGTAGCGCAGCGAATCCGGGCTCGCCAGGGCGCCCTCGTTGCGCGGATCGACGAAACGCAGGTAATACCAGCATGAGCCGGCCCATTGCGGCATGGTGTTGGTCTCGCGCCTCGCGCGTACCCAGTCGTCGCCGGCCGGGCAGGGATGTGTCGCCGGCACCGATGCGCCCGTGACCGCGTTGAACCACACTTCTACCCAGTCACGCTCGTTGGCCAGCGGGCTCTCCCCGGTGCCGCTGGGCAGGTATGATTGCACCTCCGGTAACTCGAGGGGCAGCGCCGGGGCGGGCAGGGGAAGGGCGTGGTATACCCGGCCGTTCTCCGCGTAGGAGACGGGTTGCGGCGGGAGATCCGCGCCTCGCCGGGCGGCGACGCGCGCGTAGTCTTCCGGAGTGACCCAGACGATCGGGAACGGTTCGCCCCAGTAGCGCTGCCGGGAAAACAGCCAGTCGCGCAATTTGTAGTTCACGCTCGCGCGGCCGACGCCGCGCTTCCCGAGGTCGGCGGTCACGCGCCGCTTGGCCTCCTCCCACGGCAGGCCGTCGTACCCCGGAGAGTTCACCAGCCGGCCCTCGCCGGTGTAAGGGAGGTTCTCGTCGCCTTTCTCTCCGGCGATCACGCGGATGATCGGCAGCTCGAAGCGCGTCGCGAACTCATGGTCGCGCTCGTCGTGGGCCGGCACCGCCATGATCGCGCCCGTGCCGTAGCCCATGAGAACGTAGTCAGCCGCCCACACGGGCACCTTGCGTCCGTTGATCGGATTGATCGCGTACGCGCCCGTGAAAACGCCGGACTTGTCCTTGGCGAGATCGGTGCGCTCCAGGTCGCTCTTGGCCGCCGCCGCCTTCCGGTAGGCCGCGACCGCGGCCCGCTGCTCCGGCGCGGTGATCGCGTCCACCAGCGGATGCTCGGGCGCGAGCACCATGTAGGTGCAGCCGAAAAGGGTGTCGGGGCGTGTGGTGAACACCCGCAGCGCCGCGTCCGCCCGGCCGTCGATCGCGAAGGTCAGCTCGGCCCCCTCGCTGCGGCCGATCCACGCCTCCTGCATCCGTTTGGTGGATTCGGGCCAGTCGACGTCCTTCAGGTCGGCGAGCAGGCGTTCCGCGTAGGCGGTGATGCGCAGCACCCACTGCCGCAGGTTGCGCCGCTCGACCGGGAAGTTGCCGACCTCGCTGCGTCCGTCGATGACCTCCTCGTTGGCCAGTACGGTGCGGAGCTCCGGGCACCACCACACCGGGCGCTCGTCCACGTACGCCAGGCCGCGCTGAAACAGCTGCAGGAAGATCCACTGGGTCCACCGGAAGTAGCGCGGGTCCGTCGTGTCGATCTCGCGCTCCCAGTCGTACGAGAAACCGAGCGAGCGGATCTGGCGTTTGAAGTTGGTGATGTTGTTGCGCGTGTTCGAAGCCGGATGCGTACCCGTCTTCACCGCGTGCTGCTCCGCCGGCAGCCCGAACGCGTCCCAGCCGATCGGATGCAGGACGTTGAAACCGCGGGCACGCTTGTAGCGCGCGAGGATGTCGGTCGCGGTGTAGCCTTCCGGGTGTCCGATGTGGAGCCCTGCCCCCGAGGGGTAGGGGAACATGTCCAGGATGTAGTACTTCGGTTTCGACGACGCCGGGTCGGCGCGGTGGATCCCCGCCGCCTCCCAGGCGGACTGCCAGTGCGGCTCGAGATCGCGGAAGTTGTAATCTGCGCGGGTGGTGGCCATCGTCGAAAACTTGTGACTGTGAATCCTTTCCCAGCCCGGTCAATCTTGGCTCTCCGTCTGCTCCTCCTCGTTGTTTTCTGCTCCTGCCTCGGCGAGGCGCGAGCCGCCATGAGCCGCGGTTTCAACCGCCTGCTGGAGTCCGTCGTCAGCATCAACGTGCGGGAGCTCGCGTTCGAGTCCGGGGCCCGCCGCTATACGTCCAGCCTCGGCTCCGGCGTGCTGATGTCGGAGGATGGCATCGTGCTCACCAACGCCCACGTCGTGAGCCGGCGGGCCGTGGAGATCAACGTCACCCTGTCGAACCTCGAGCGGGTCGGTGCGCGGCTCGTGGGTTGGGACCATTGGACCGATCTCGCCGTGCTGCGGCTCGACCTCGAGGAGGTGCAGCGCCGCGGCTTCAAGCTGGTGGCCGCGCGTTTCGGCGACAGTGACAAGCTCTTCCCGGGCCAGGAGGTTTACGCGGTCGGCACCCCGCACGGTCTCACCCGTACCGTGACCCGCGGAATCGTCTCCAATCCTAACCGCTACTTTGAGGACAACCGCGGCATCAACGGCTACGAGACCGGCACGTTCAACACCTGGCTGCAGACCGACGCCGCTATCAACCCCGGCAACTCCGGGGGGCCGCTCGTCACCTCCGACGGGCGGGTCGTGGGCATCTCGTCGCGCGGTTACCTCGGCGCCAACAACCTCGGTTTCGCGATCCCCGCCACGACGGCCCGCGTGGTGCTCGAGAGCCTCGTGCGGGACGGCGTCGTGGTGCGCAGCTATGTCGGCGTCGTGCCGGGCGCCTTGCAGGATCTGGAGAACTTCTACGCGCTCGCCCTCAACACGGGCGTCCTCGTCAGCAGCGTCGATCCGGGCTCACCGGCGGCCAAGGCCGGACTGCGCCCGGGTGATATCCTGCTCTCGATCGACGGCGCGCGGGTCGACGGGCGTTTTCCCGAGCAGTTGCCGCCGATCCAGAACCTCATCGCGAGCCGCCCGATCGGCTCCGAGTTGCGCCTCGCGGTGAAGCGCGGCGCCGAGACCCGCGAGTTCACGGTCGTGACCGAGCGGCTCGAAAGCCGGGTGGGCGAGGAGTGGGCCCTGGAGAAATGGGGTCTCAGCGTGCGCCGCGTGTCCCGCACCTATGCGCGCGAGAACCAGCTCGAGGGCACCGATGGCGCGGTCGTCATCGGCGTGCAGCCCGGTTTCCCGGGCGATGTCGCCGGCGTCGCCCGCGGTGACATCCTGCTCAAGGTCAACCAGCAGGCGGTCAACTCCCTCGAGGTCCTGAAGCAGGCGCACGCCGCCTACGAGGCCGCGCCCGCGCCCACGTTGCTTGAGACGCAGCGCAATCGCCGCGTTTCGCTGATTATTCTCAAACCATGATGCCTTTTCGACGCCTTCCCTGCGCCTGGTCGATTGTCCTCGCCATCGCCGCCTCCAACGGGGCCTTCGCCGCGACTCCTGACCTTCCCGCCCTTTGGGCCGAGCGGGTGAAGAGCGTCGTCGCCGTCGAATACGTGACCGTGACCGAGACCGAGCGGCGGCCGACCGTCTCGATGGGCACGGTGGTCGACGCCGCGGGGACCATCATCCTGCAGTCGGTCGCGATCGACCCGCGCGCCGCCCTGCGGCAGCTGAAGGATTTCCGCGTCTATCTTCCCGGGGATGGCGCCGGTGCGCCGGCGGACTACCTCGGGCAGGACGCGTTCACCGGCTGGCACTTCGTGCGCGCGGGAGAGGAGACGCGGGCGCGGTTGACCCCGGTCACGGCGTTTGCCGGTCCGGGCGAGCCCCGCCGGCCCGCGATCGCCGAGGCGGTCTGGGGTATCGGCCTCCGGCCCAAGGACGAGGACTTCCAACCGTACATCCTGCGGAGTTCCGTGGCCCTGCTGCAGGCGATCCCCCAGCTCACCGCGATCGCCCAGCAGGAGGTCGCCGCGCCGGGTCTGCCCGTGTTCGACCTCCAGGGGGGGCTCGTCGGCCTGGCCGGCCCGTCGGGCGGGCAAACCTTCCTGCAGATCTCGCGCACGGGTAGGCCGGTGCCGACCATGCTGATCAATGTCGAGGAAAGCAGCGCGTTCCTCGTGGCCGCGGAGGTTCTGCCGCATCTCGGGCGCATCCCGCGCGACCCTTCCGGACGCCCCCTCGCGTGGCTCGGCACCTACGGGCTCGAACCGATGGACCGCGAGGTCGCCAAGTTCCTTAACCTGCAATCTCAGTCCGGCGCCGTCGTCAGCGAGGTGCTGGAGGGCAGTCCCGCCGAAGCCGCCGGTCTCAAGCCGCGCGACATCGTGCTGGCCCTGGACGGGGCGCCCCTGCCGCAACTCAAGCCCGACCGCGCGGTCGTTGCCTTCCTGGAGCGCGAAGTCGAGCGGCGGGCCCCGGGGGAAAAGTTCGCGCTGACCGTGTTGCGCGGCACGGAGCGCGTGGAGATCGCCGTGACCCTCGGCGAGCAGCCGAAGCTCGCGCGGGAGGCGGAGCGGAGGTTTTTCGACCGGCTCGGTTTCACCGCGCGGGAGCCGGTGTACGCCGACGCCGTGGAGCGCCGGCAGCGCCCCGGGGTCCTGGCCGGCGTGGTGGCCCATTTCGTCAAGGCGGGCAGCCCCGCCGCGACCGCCGGCCTCCGGCCGGATGACTGGGTGCGCGAGATCGACGGCGCCGAGGTGAAGGAATTCGCGGAGGCCACCACCCGGCTCGCCGCGATCGAGGGCGACGCCGAGCGGGCCGAGTTCGTGCTCCTCGTCGCGCGCGGCAACGAGACCGCCGTGCTGCGCGTGAAGCTGAAATGAAGCCCGGCCTCCCGGTCTTGTCACCCGATACGTGACAAAGCCGGGGGAGCGCCGGGGTGGGCGGGGGCGACCGTTTGCGGCTTGGCGCGTCGGGGATTCGCGGTTTCCTCGCGGTTCATGTTCACCGGCATTGTCGAGGAAACCGGCCGCGTGCTCGCCTTCGAGCCGCGGGCGGAGGCGTGGAGCCTTCGCGTGGCCGCGCGGGCGGTACTCGAGGGTCTGGCCACCGGCGACAGCATCGCCGTGAACGGCTGCTGCCTCACGGCGGCCGGGTTCGACGCGGCCGGCATACGGTTCGACGTGCTGGAGGAGACGCGCCGCCTGACCAATTTCGCGGCGCTCGGGCCGGGCGGGCTGGTCAACCTGGAACGCAGCCTGCGGCTCGGCGGCAAGCTGGGCGGACATTTTGTGACCGGCCACATCGATGCCACCGGGACGATCGAGACCTTCGAGGCGCGGGGCAAGGACCACTACCTGCGCGTGCGGATCCCGCGGGAGTTCAGTCGCCTGGTGGTGAGCAAGGGCAGCGTCGCGATCGACGGGATTTCCCTCACCGTGGCGGAGTGCGGCGATGGGTTCCTCGCGGTCTGGATCATTCCCCACACGCGGGAGGTCACCAACCTCTCCGCGCGACGCGCGGGCGATCCCGTGAACCTGGAGTTCGATCTGCTTGCGAAGCACGTCGAGCGCCTGCTGGCCGGGCGGGGGGCTTGAGGCGATGCGCCAGGCCCTGATCGCGGTCACCGAGGAATTGCGCCGGTTGAAGGGCGCGGGGGTGGGCAGTGTCGCGGTTTCCGACGAGGCGCTGGGAGCTTTGCGCCGGGCCCTGCGATCCGGTGCGGCGGCGCCGGCCTCCCCGGGTCCGGAGACCGCCTCTCCCGCCGAGCCGCCGCCGGCCGCGCCGCGAGCGGTCGCGTCCGCTCCCGCGCCGGTTCAGGTCCAGGTGCCCCGCGTCGCGGTGGCCGCCCTGCCCGACGCTCCGACGGTAAAGTTACCGGAGGGAGACAAACGCGCGCGTTGGGAAGCGCTGCTCGAGCTCGTCACCGGCGACCCGGTGTGTCGCGCGAACGTCCGCCCCGGCAAGAAAGTGGTGGTGGGCGTCGGCACGCTCGACGCCCGCATTATGTTCGTGGGCGAGGCACCGGGAGGGGAGGAGGAGATCCAGGGCGAGCCCTTTGTGGGTCCGGCGGGTCAGCTGCTCACCAAGATGATCCAAGGGATGGGACTTGCGCGGGGCGACGTCTACATCGGCAACATCATGAACTGGCGTCCCCAGATGCCCACGGCCGAGGGGCGCGATCAGGTGGGCAACCGCCCGCCCACGGAGGACGAGATGCGCTACTGCCTGCCGTACCTGCGCGCGCAGATCGAAGTGGTGAATCCGCAGCTGTTGGTAGCGCTGGGATCCACGGCCGCACAGGGCCTCCTGGGTTTCCGCTCCTTCAAGGCGCTCGGCGACGTGCGCGGGCGCTGGCATGATTTCGGCGGCAAGCCGCTGATGGTGACCTACCATCCGAGCTACATCCTGCGGGAGCCGACCAACCGGAAGAAGCGCCTCATCTGGGAGGATCTCCTGAAGGTTATGGATCGCGCCGAACTGCCCGTCTCGGAACGGCAGCGCGGCTATTTCCTGGAGAAATGAACGCGCTCCGCGTGGCGGTCGCCGTCTGCCTGCTGTGTGGCGTGTCCTGGACGGGCGCTGCCGAGGTGGGCGGGACGTTCGAGTCGCTGCGGGCGCGCGCCGCCGCGCTGGCCTCGGTCGCCCCTGCGCCCGCGCGCGGTGAGGTCCCGGAATGGCTGAGGCGCCTCACCTATGACGACCTGCGCCGCATCACCTTCGACGGCCGTCGCTCGCTCTGGCTGAACGAGGGGCCCGCCTTTGCGGTGCAGTTCCTTCATCCGGGTTTCCTGTTCGACCGCTCGGTGCGGGTGAACGAGGTGGCGGGTGGCGTGACGCGCCCGCTGCCGTTCCGGAGCGACTATTTCCGTTACGAGCGAATCGAACCCGGCGAGATTCCCCCCGGCATGGTCTACGCCGGCTTCCGACTCATGTATCCGTGGGGCGGACGCGGCCAGCCACCCGCCGAGATCGGGTCCTTCGCCGGCGCCAGCTACTTTCGTTTTCTTCCGGAGCGCGCCGCGTACGGGTTGTCCGCCCGCGGTCTCGCGATCGACACCGCCGCCGCCGGCCCCGAGGAATTCCCGCGCTTCTCCGAGTTCTGGCTCGAACGGCCGGCGCCGGACGACCGCCACGTGACGGTGTTCGCGCTGCTGGAGGGCGAACGCGTCACCGGCGCCTACCGATTCCGCATCGAGCCAGGGCGCTCCACCACCGTCGAGGTCCGCGCCTCGCTCCACTTCCGGCGGACGGTGGACGTCCTCGGACTGGCGCCCCTGACGAGCATGTTCTGGCGCGGGGAGGATTCCCATTCGCCGGCGGACGACTTCCGTCCCGAGGTGCACGATTCGGACGGCTTGCAGCTCCACACCGGACGGGGCGAGTGGATCTGGCGCCCGCTGGTGAACCACCGCGCGCTGCGCGTCGCGACCTTCGCCGATGAGAATCCGCGCGGGTTCGGCCTGCTGCAGCGCGACCGTAATTTCGAGAACTACCAGGATCTGGAGGCCGCCTACCACCGTCGTCCCTCACTTTGGGTGGAGCCCGTCGGCGACTGGGGGCGCGGCGGGGTGCGGCTGGTGGAGATCCCGACCGGCACCGAGTTCGACGACAACATCGTGGCTTTCTGGATGCCCGAGAAGACACCGCCGGCCGGCAGCGCGCTGGAGCTCGAATACCGGCTGCATTGGTACCTTGACCGGGAAAACGTGCCGGTCGGACGCGTGCGGGCCACGCGCAGCGGGAGGACGGCGCACTACGAGCCCGGTCTGCACCGGTTTGTGGTCGACTTCGAGGGCGGGCCGCTCGCGGACCTGTCCGCGGAGGCGAAGGTCTCGCCGGTGGTGACGGTGGGCGACGGGGCGGACTTCAACCACGCCTCCATCCAGCGAAACCCGGAGAACGGCACGTGGCGCGTCGCCTTCACGATCCGTCCGGGTGAACCGGCGCGGCCGGTGGAGCTGCGGTGCTTCATCCGCGGCGAGAAGGGCGAGGCGCTCACGGAAACCTGGTCCCACCTGTGGCCCCGATGAACGGCGCGTCCCTGCCTTCCGGCGATTTCCCGGCCCCGGCGGATTTCCGCCCGTCGACCGGCACGATGGAGGAGTGGAACGCCGCGTACGTGCGGGTGGAGGACTACCTGCGCGCCCATCGGATCCACAACCGCCTGCACCAAAGCCGTCTGATCCAGCGCATTCTCGGGCAGGCGGCGGCGCGGCATGCGGCGGAGCCCGCCTTGAGTCCCACCGTGCTGGCCGCGGAGGAGTCCGCGCGGCTGATGGAGGCGTGGTTCGGCGCGATGCTCGAACGGCGCGGCGCGACGTCCGACCGGCTTGCGACCGACGGACGCGTGGCGCTGCTGCTGTGCGACGGGCCGGCGCGCTGGCCGTACGCGTTCCTGGACGAGCGGGCCATCCCGCCCGGCTTCCGCGACGCGATGCGCGAGGGCGTGATCCGGGCCGGTCCCGACCTCACGGTATCGAGCATGGTGCCGCGTCCGATCGATCTCGGGCCGATCCCGGACGTCGCCGGTGACACCATCGAAAGCATGGAGCGTTGGCCGGTCCTGCGCACCCTGGCCCTCTGGTTGGCGCTGGTCGCGATACTGGCGGTGCTGTTCCGCCTCACCCGGTGAAGACGCCCGCCGCCCAGGAACTGCTGCTGGCCGGGCGCATGGAGCCCGGACGCCTCGCGCGCCGGCGGTTCCTCTTCTTCACCGCGATCTTCGCGCTCACCAGCGTGGCCGTCTGGTTCCTGGCCGACCTGCTCTGGCGCGGCGGGCTTTCCGGGATCGAGCTGGCGATCCTCGCGATCTTCGTCGTGCTGTTCGCGCACATCGCGACCGGGTTCGTGACGGCGGTGGTCGGCTTCTACGTGGTGAACCGCGGGGGTGACAGCGCGCGGATCATGACGACCCTGCCCCCGGGCGAGGAAATGACGCTGGCGTCGACGGCCATCGTGATGCCGGTGTGCAACGAGGACGTGAGCCGGGTCTTTGAAGGCCTGCGGGTGGTGTACCGCTCGGTGCAGGAGACGAAGCGGCTCGAGCACTTCGACTTCTTCGTCCTGAGCGACTCCAACCAGCCGAACCAGTGGATCCAGGAGGAGATGGCGTGGCTGGAGCTCTGCAAGCAGGTCGGCGGCTTCGGGCGGATTTTCTACCGCAAGCGGCGTCATTCCATCAACAAGAAGGCCGGCAACCTCGGGGATTTCCTGCGCCGCTGGGGGCGGCGCTACCGCTACATGATCGTGCTCGACGCGGATTCGATCATGACCGGCCGGGCGCTGGTGCAATTGGTGGCGCTGATGGAGCGCAATCCGCAGGTCGGCATCATCCAGACGGTGCCGCGTCTGGTGAACGGGGAGACGCTGTTCGCGCGGTTGCAGGCGTTCGCCAGCCGGCTGCACGGGGAGATCTTCCTCGCCGGCCTGAACTACTGGCAGCAGCACGAGGGGAATTACTGGGGACACAACGCGGTGATCCGCGTGCAGCCCTTCATCGAGCATTGCGCGCTGCCGGAGCTGCCCGGCAGCGAGCCCTTCGGGGGCCGGATCCTTTCCCACGACTTCGTGGAGGCGGCCCTGATGCGGAAGGCGGGGTGGGGCGTCTGGCTGGCCGCGGACATCGAGGGCAGCTTCGAGGAGGGGCCGCCCACGCTGATCGACGCGGCCAAGCGGGATCGCCGCTGGTGCCAGGGCAACCTCCAACACACGTGGCTGCTCACCGCGCGCGGGTTCCGCCCGGCGAATCGTCTCCATCTCGTCATGGGTGTGATGGGTTACGTGTCCTCGCCGCTCTGGCTGCTCTTCATGGTGCTCGGCACGGTGCATGTCGGCGTGGGACCGGCCGTGGCGGCCGCGGGCGCGGGACCGGCGCTCGCCGGCGCGGTGGCGCTTTTCGGCTTCACGATGGCGCTGCTCTTCCTGCCGAAGCTGGCCGCGCTCGCCGTGGCGCTGGGGCGGCCGCAGGAGGTGGCGCGCTACGGCGGCCGGGCGCGTCTCATCGCGGGTTTCCTGCTCGAGATCGCGCTCTCGGCGCTGCTCGCCCCGGTGAACATGCTGTTCCACGCCAAGTTCGTGTTGTTCACCCTGCTCGGGCAGGGCGTGACGTGGCTGACCCAGCGGCGCGGCGCGGACGACGACGGCACCGACTGGCGCGAGGCCATCCTCACCCACGGCGGGCAGACGGTGTTCGGCGCGATCTGGGGCGTCTCCGCGTTCGTGCTCTCGCCCTCGTTCGCGTTGTGGCTGGCCCCGGTGGTCGTCCCGCTGCTGCTGTCGATCCCCCTCTCGATCGTGCTCAGCAAGGCCGGGGTGGGCCGCGCGCTCCGGCGCCACGGGCTGCTGCTCACGCCCGAGGAGTCGGCGCCGCCCTACGAGCTCCGGCGGCTCCACCAGAACCTCGCCGAATGCTACCGGCACCTGCCGCCGTTGGAGCCCCTGCGCGCGGACTACGGGCTGCTGCAGGCGGTGCTGGATCCCTACGTGAACGCCCTGCACGTGTCGCTGCTGCGGCAGCGGCGCCCGACGGAGGAGTCGCGCGAGTGGTTCGCGCAGTTGCGCGCCCGGCTGCTGCGCGAAGGCCCCGGCGGCTGCACGCCGCGCGAGAAGATGGCGCTGCTGCTCGACGCCGAGTCGATGATCGCGCTGCACCGGGGACTGTGGGAGTCCCGCGCCGAGGATCTGGCCGACTGGTGGCGGCTCGCGATGCGCCAGTACAACGTGCTGACGGTAGCCCCGACGACGGCGCTCTACCGCTGACGTTCCGGCGCGGCGTCGCCGGCCTTCCGCTTCGCGTTGGCCTTGCGCATCCCGCGCTGGTCCAGCGGGGGCAGCGGTCCGCCGCGACGGCCGATCTCCTCGTCGCACAAGGCGCGCATCCGCGCGAGGTCCGCGGCGTGGGCGGGATCCCCGGCGAGATTGCGGAGCTGATCCGGATCGGCGCGCAGATCGTGCAGGAATTCGAAGGCGGGGTTTTGGTCGAAGTAACGCGCGTAGACGAACCGCTCGCCGCGAATCCCCTCCCACGTGAGCGTCGGCGGCAGGTCGAGGTGCTCGCAGAGGAAGTGTTCCCGCCAGCCGGACGGGGTTTCTCCGCGAACCCAGGGCGCGAGGCTGCGGCCCTCGTAGGCGGGCGGCCGCGCGATTCCCGCCCAGTCCAGCATGGTCGCCGCGAGGTCGACGTTGAGCGCCATCGCCTCCTCCGTGCGGCCCCGCGCGGCGCGCGGCGCACGGGGGTCGCGGATGATCAACGGCGCGCGCAGCGATTCCTCGTAGTGCGACCACTTGCCTTGGAATCCCCGGTCGCCGAGGTAGTATCCGTTGTCGGCGCTGTAGACCACGATGGTGTTCTCCGCGAGGCCCGCCTCCTCGAGCGCCGCCAGCACGCGGGACACCGCGTGATCGATGCCCGAGATCATCCGGTAATACGCGCGCACGTTGGCGGTGAACTTCTCCGGGGTGTCGTAGCCCCAGAAGAATCGCTGCCGATTGATCGACTCCAGCAGGAAGGGCGGATGAGCGGCCGCGATCGCGGGGTCACCCAGACGGGGGGGAGGGATCGCGCGGTCCTCGTAGAGCCCGTCCGCGGAGGGCGGCCACGGGTAGTGGCCGGCGCCGGGCCGCCGGTCGTTGTCCTCCGCGTGCGAGGCGTTGAACCACAGGTGGAGGAGGAAAGGTCGGTCTCGCGGTTGCGCGCGGATGAAGGCGACGCCGCGGTCGGCCACCAGGTCGGTCTCGTGCCGCCGCGTGCCGTCCGGGAGCGTCTTGAAGTACGGATTGCGCCCGATCGCCTCGTATTCCTCGAAGGCCGCGGCCGGGGAGAATCCCGGCGGTGCGATGAGGTGCCACTTGCCGAAGTGGCCGGTGCGGTAGCCCGAGGAGCGCAGCAGCGCGGGAAACATCGTGGCCAGAGCCTCGGGTCGCACTGTCGGCACGGAGTCGCGCCGGACGTGGGAGCGGGCCCACTGGCCCGTGAGCACGACCGCGCGGCTGACCCAGCAGACGGAGGTGGTGACAAAGGCGTTGCGGAACCGGACCCCATCGGCCGCGAGGCGGTCGAGCGCCGGGGTGCGCACGATGGGGTGCCCGGCGGCGCCAAGGGTGTCGTGTCGCTGGTCGTCGGCGAAAAGGAACAGGATGTTCGGCGGCCGGGCGGGCTCCGCGGCGGAGGCGAGGGCGGCCAGGAGCGTGAACGCGAAGAGACGGCGCACGGCGCGGTGAAGATCAGTCCATCCAGCGGGTCTCGACCTTGCGGTCGTTCACCGGCCACCACTCCTGTAGGCGGGCGGCGAGGCGCGCGACCACCTCGGGGTTTTCTTTGGCCAGGTTACGGTTCTCGTGAGGATCCGCCAGGAGATCGTAGAGTTGCGGGCGCCGGTCGTCGCGCGGGTTCGAGGACGCGTAGCGGGCGCTCACGGCGCCGTCGTAAGTGAGGAGCAGCTTCCATTTCCCCTCGACGACCCAGCGGTAGACCAGGCTGTCCTCCGGCCGGTCGATGTTCGCGACGTCATGCGCGAACGTCTCCCCGAAAACGCGTTCGCGCGGGGTGGGAGTGCCGGCCCGGAGGACGGGCAGCAGGTTCAGGCCCGGCAGCCGCGGGGGGACCGGCGCGCCGGCGGCCGCCAGCAGCGTGGGCACGATGTCGATGCTGGAGCACAGTTGCTCGCCGCGGGGACCGGGACGGATCACGCCCGGCCAGCTGAACATGATGGGTTGCCGCACGCCGCCCTCGTGGGCGGTCTGCTTCGAGCGCGGGGCATAGCCGGCGCTGTCGGGCGACTGGATCCAGCCGTTGTCGGCGATGTAAACGAAGATCGTGTCGCGGGTGAGTCCCTTGGAATCGATCCGCGCCATGAGCTGACCGCAGGTTTCGTCGAACCACTCCACCATGGCGTAGTAGCGCGCGACGAAGTCGGAGGCGACGCCCTTGGCCTTGTATTTGGCGAAGAGACGCTCGGGCGGGGTGTGCGGAGTATGCGGAAGAAAAGGCGCGTACCAGATGAAGAACGGTTTCTTTTCCGCGACGGAGTGGTCGATGAAGTCGAAGATGGGGGCGAGGCCCTCGCGGCCGATCTTCAGTCCGTCGTCGCCGTGCCGGCCGCCTGGTTCGGGAAACCCGCGGGTCATCCCGTGCGAGAAACCGCCGCGGCGGTACGATCCCTCCCACCACTTCCCGGATTGGTGGCTTAGGTAGCCCAGCCGGCCGAGCGCCTTGGGCAGGGTGTCAGGGATGTCCAGTTTGGCGATCAGCCGCTCCCGCAGCCGCTGGTAGCCGGAAGGCTCGGTGGCCTGTTTGCCCCCCTTCTTCGCCTTGCCGCCGGCGGGGGCGAGCATCTCGGGCAGGAACGCAGGGTCGTTGCCGCTGATGTGATGCTGGTGCGCGTAGAGGCCGCTGGCGAAAGTGGCGAGCGCCGGGCGGCAGAGCGCCGTGGGCACGTAGCCCCGGGTGAAAAGGGCGCTCCGGGCCGCCAGCCGGTCAAGGTGCGGCGTCTCAATCTGCTTGTGCCCCATGAAACCGTAGTCGTTCCACGCGTGGTCGTCGGAGATGATGAACACGATGTTGGGCTTCGCGGCGGTTTCGCCCGCGACGGCGACAGCGGTCGCGAGCAGCGTGAATGCGGCGAAAGAAATCGGAAGGAAGGGCATGGGGTCAGTTTTTCAGGGTCAGGTTCACGCGGCGGACGTCCATGACGGATTTGCCCGGCACGCGCAGGGCGCGGAGCGTCAACTCCCCGCGGCCCTGCTCGAGACGCACTCTGCCGAGGTTGAGGGGGCGGAAATCCTTCATCTGGGATTCGCCGGCCGGACGCGGCAACGTGTCCTGGTTGTGGTAGAGCGCGGGATCCCAGCCCGGGCTCACGCGTCCCGTGAGCTTCGCACCGCGAAACGCCAGCTCGATCTCCGCACCGGCTTCGGCGATCGGGCAAGTGTAGTCGATCACCACTTCGTAATCGCCGGTGGCGGCTACCTCGATGTCCCACGTGATGCGGTCCTCGGTCGTGCGCCAATTGACGAAATAGGAGGAGTTGGGTGCCGAGCTGCTCCGTTGCACTCCGCCGTGCGGCACGCCGTCGCGGGCCGGCAGGGGGGTCCACGGGAATTCACGATAGCCGACCGGGTACGGCCGGTCGTCCGGCACCACGAATCCACCTCGGGCCTTGCCGTTCTTGCCCGCGCGTAACTCCACGGTCCGGGCGGCGATCTCCGGCCCGAAGACCTCGCTTCGCCAGGCGGCCACGGCGTCCCCGAGCCGCGCGGCGAGGGCCGGCTCCGCGGCCGCGATGTCCTTGGTCTGGCCCGGATCGGATACCACGTCGAAGAGCGCACCGCGGCTGTCGAGACGATGTCGCGGGGTGCGCACGCTCACCTGTCCATTCTGGTGGGAGAAGATCATGCGCTCCGGCCACGCGGCCCCGGCGCCGAGGAGCAGCGGCGAGAGGTCGAGGCCGTCGAGGGGCTTGGTGCCGACCCGCGCGACGCCGGCCAGCGAGGTGAGGGTGGGCAACAGATCGATGGCGCCGGCGATGTCGCGGACCACCGTCCCCGGCTTCACGCGCGCGGGCCAGCTGAGCATCGTGGGCGAACGGATGCCGCCCTCGTCGAGGGTGCCCTTGCGTCCCTTCATCCCGTCATTCCAGCGCCAGCTGTTCGGGCCGTTGTCGGAAAAGTAGACGACGATGGTGTTCTCACGCAGGCCGAGCTCCTCCAGTTTCCGGAGCACGCGGCCGACGTTGTCGTCCTGGTTCTCGACCATCGCCAGGGCGCACCGCGTGTGGTCGAGGTTTTCCTGCCCGGGCTCCGTCGCCGTCTGCGTAATGGCGCGACCCTTGAAGCGATCCCAATATTTTTCCGGCACCGACCAGGGGGAATGCGGAGTGGTGAAAGGGACGTAACAGAGGAACGGGCGGGCGCGGTTGCGCTCGATGAAGGCGACGGCGCGGTCCGTGCACAGGTCCACGATGTAGCCCTTCTCGCGGATCATGCGTCCGTTGTGCTCGACGGGCGGATCAAAGTACTCGCCCCAGTGGCCGGCGGTATAGCCGTAGAACTCGTCGAAGCCGCGCGCCTGCGGGTGGTACGGCCATTGGCTCCCATTGTGCCATTTGCCGAACGCACCCGTGGCGTAACCGGCCGCCTTGAAGGCGTCGGCGACCGTCTTCTCGTCGGTGTTGAGCCGCTCGAGACCGGTCGATACCCCGCGCACACCGCCGCGTGAATGGTACCGGCCCGTCAGGAACTCCGCGCGGGTCGGGGCGCAGACGGCGCACACAAAGAAGCGGTCGAAACGGGCTCCACCGAGCCCGATCGAGTCGATGTTGGGCGTGCGGACGCTGCGGTTGCCGTTGATGGAGAAGTCGCCCCAGCCGGCATCGTCGGCGAGGAACACCACGACGTTGGGCGGGCGGTTACTTTCGGCCCCGGAAAGGGGCGCGGTCATCAGGGCGACAGCAAGGACAGCGAATGAGGCGGCGGACAGGGTGGAGCGCATGGCGGAGGCGGTTCGGGGTGGGGTCGGAAAGGTGCGACGGGAAGCGGCCCGGCGTCAGCTGCAAAGACGCCGGCGGTTCCGCGCCGTTTCGCTACCCGCAGTCTCGGTCCCGGATTGGCGCCGGGATGCGCAAAAGTTGCGCACCCCGGCGGGGTTTTTGCGCAACGATTGCCCAACGCGGGAATGTTCGTGAGGGGCCGGGGGAAATCGCGCAACTGACGGAGGTTCCGGCGCGTCAACCCCCCGAACCCGTCACTATGAACACATCATTCGGCACCCGATTCGCCGCCCGGCTGGGCGTGGCTTTGTTCGCTTTGAGCATCCTGCAATCCCTCCCTGCTCAGGAGGAACGCCGCCGTGGTGGCGAGCGCGGCACCGAGCGCGGTGCGGAGCGCGGAGGCGAGCGTGGGGGTGACCGCGGTCCCCGCGGCGACTTCAATCCCCAGGAGATGCAGGCGCGGATGCTTAACATGCTGCGCGAGCGTCTTGAGATCACCGACGACGAGGAGTGGAAGGTTATTTCCGAGCGGGTGGCCAAGGTCTCTGAAATGCGTCGCAGCGCGGGCGGCATGGGCGGCCCCGGTGGCATGATGGGTTTCCGTGGAGGCCCTCCGGGTGGCGGTGGTGACCGCGGTCCCGGACCGGGCCGCGGCGGCTCGGGCAATCCCGAGTTGAGCGCCTTGCAGTTCGCGATCCGCGACAAGCTGCCCGAGGCGGAGATCAAGAGCCGTCTGGAGCGCGTGCGCGAGTCGCGTCGTGACCAAGAGGCCAAGCTCGCCAAGGCGCAGGAGGAACTCCGTGCGGTCCTGTCCGTTCGCCAGGAAGCGATTGCGGTGATGTTTGGCCTACTGCCCTGAAGCCGTGCTGACCGACGCGCCCGCTTCCCCCGGCCAGGCGGTCCTGCCCGAGCTGCTCGACCGCATGATTGCGGCGCGGCAGCTCACGGCGGGAGACGCCCGTTCCTTCCTGCGCCAGCATCCCACCGGCGAGCCGCTGGCCGAGGAGGCGGTGCTGCGCTGGCTCGCGCGGGAGTACGGCGTGCCGTTCGCCCGGCTCGACGAGCTGGAGCCCGACAAGCAGGTGTTGTCGCTCTTTCCGGCGCGGCTGCTGCTCCGCGACGAGCTGCTCCCGCTGCGGCGCGTCGACAACCAGATCGAGATCGCCACGAGCCGGCTCTTCGTCACCGCGGGCCTGGATGGTCTGCGGGCGCTCACCGGCCTGCGGTTGCGGCCGGTGCTCGCGCCTTCCGAGGCCGTCCAGCGCGAGCTCAAGAAGCGTCTGGGCGTCGGCGCCGACACCATCGGCACGTTGCACGAGGAGGGCGACCTGCAGGTGGTCGACGAAGGCGAGGGCGCGGCGGGCACCAATCTGGACGAGGCCGCGGAGGACGCGTCGATCATCCGGTTCGTCAACCAGGTCCTCAAGGACTCCATCGAGTTGCGCGCGTCCGACATCCACCTCGAGCCGTTCGAGGACGAGCTGCGGATCCGCTACCGGATCGACGGCGTGCTGCAGGAGGTGCCGGTGCCGGCGCAGATCAAGAAGTTCCAGCCGGCGATCGTGGCGCGCGTGAAGATCCTCAGCCACCTCAACATCGCCGAGAAGCGCCGTCCCCAGGACGGGCGCATCAAGGTGCGCATCGAGTCGGCGGAGGTGGATATCCGCGTTTCGATCATTCCGATGCTGCACGGCGAGGCGGTGGTGATGCGCCTCCTGCGCCAGAACGCCGCGCTGCGCGGCTGCCGCGACCTCGGCATGCACGAGCGCGAGTACGAGTGCCTCCAGCGCGTCCTCGAGCTGCCGCACGGGATCGTGCTCGTCACCGGCCCCACGGGTTCCGGCAAGACCTCGACGCTCTACACCGCGCTGCAGGAGATCAACGACGCCGAGCGGAAGATCGTCACGATCGAGGACCCCATCGAGTACCAGCTCAAGGGCGTGAATCAGATCCAGGTCTCGGAGAAATCCGGCCTCACGTTCGCGCGCGGACTCCGCTCCATCCTGCGCCACGATCCCGATGTCATCCTCATTGGCGAAATCCGCGACCAGGAGACCGCCCAGATCGCAGTGCAGGCCTCGCTGACGGGGCACCTCGTGTTTTCGACCCTGCACACAAACGACGCCCCGGGCGCGCTGACGCGTCTGGTCGACATGGGGGTCGAGCCTTACCTCGTTGCCTCGTCTCTCGAGGCGGTGCTCGCGCAGCGCCTCGTCCGGTTGCTCTGCCCGAAGTGCAAGGCGGTCGACGATTCGCCGACGGCGCGAACCTACAAGGTCCGGCTCGGAATTCCGGCCGACTCCGTGATCTACCAATCCGTCGGTTGCCGCGATTGCCGGGGCACCGGCTTCCATGGACGCCAGGCGATCTTCGAGTGGATGGATACCAACAACGAGATCCGTCAGTTGATCCTGCGGAACGGCTCGACGGACCTCATCCGTGACGCGGCGCGTCGCGCCGGCATGACCACGCTGGCCGAGGACGGCCGCCGTTTGGTGCAGGAGGGGCGCACGACCATCGAGGAGGTTCTCAGCGTGACGACGGTTCACGAGGAGGACCCCAACGCGGCTGCGGCCCGGGCGCCAAAGTCCTGAACGGCTCTGGCGCGTCTACTGTTCCATGCCCCAGTTCGCCTACAAGGCCTTGCAGCTCGACGGTGCCGCGACCGAGGGCCTCATCGAGGCGGCCAATCGCCAGGAGGCGATGCGCCAGGTCGAGCTGCGCGGCCTTAAACCGATCCGGTTGTCCGAATCCGCCTCCGCGGCGGGCAAGGGCGCCGCCGCGGCGCCGGCCGGCCAGAAGGGTGGTTTCGGGCTGAACCTGAAGCTCGGGCAACCGGGTAAGATCACCCCGCGCATGCTGGAGAATTTCACGCGGCTGCTCTCCAGTCTGCTCGCGGCGGGCGTGCCGTTCAGCCGGGCGCTGGTCATCATCCATCGCGAGGCCGCGGAGCCGGTGGCCAAGGCGAAGTGGAAGGAGATTCATGACCTGGTGATCGACGGCATGTCGCTGTCGGACGCGATGGCGCGTTCCCCGGAGACCTTCCCGCGCGTTTACGTCGCGATGGTGGAGGCGGGCGAGACCGGCGGTTTCCTCGATGTCGTCCTGGCGCAGATCGCCGATTTCCAGTCCCGGGAGAAGGAACTCAAGGGCAAGGTGATGACGGCTCTGATGTACCCGGCCATCCTGCTGTTCCTGGCGGTGGGGGTGCTGATCTTCCTGCTGGTCTTCTTCATCCCGCGATTCCAGCTCGTGTTCCAGGGCTTCAACGCGGAGCTCCCGTTGATCACGCGGATGATCGTGGGCGTGAGCGACGCCGTGCGGAACTACGGGCTGTTCATCGGCGCGGCGCTGGTGGTGGCGTTCATCTCGCTGCGCAGCTGGTTCCGCTCCGAGGCCGGCCGGCGCGCGTGGGAAGGTTACATTCTCCGGGTGCCGACGATCGGGCCGCTCCTGGCGCAATTCGCCATGGCCCGCTTCTGCCGGATGCTCGGCACGCTGCTCGGCGCGGGCGTGCCTCTGATCAACGCCCTCAACGTCGCCCGCCGCTCGATCGGCAACCAGATCCTGGTGGACGCGGTTTCCGAATCGATCGACCGCGTCAAGGAAGGCAAGGCCCTCGGCAAGAGCCTCGCGCAGAATCGGGCCCTTTTCCCCGGTGCCGTCGTCGAGATGATTTCGGTGGCGGAGGAGAGTGGAAAGCTCGACGCCGAGTTGCTCCGCATCGCCAACGTCACCGAGGGCGACTTGGACCGGCAGTTGAAGGCCGTCGTCGCGCTGGCCGAGCCGATCATGCTTTTCGTGATAGCGGCGCTGATCGGCACCATCTTCATCGGCATGGTGATCCCCATCTTCTCGCTGCAGGACCACATCAAATGACCAACCCTTCCATGAAAGCCACCCACCCCCCCGCGCGCGCCGCGCGCCTCCGCCGCTCCCGCCGCGGCTTCACGCTCGTCGAGCTCCTGCTCGTGCTCGTGATCCTCGGCATCCTCGCCTCACTTGTGCTGCCCAAGTTCACCGGGCGCACGGAACAGGCGCGTGTCACCGCCGCTCAGACGCAGATTTCCACCTTCGGCACCGCGCTCGACGCCTTCGAGGTCGACACCGGCAGCTACCCGCGCGGGCAGGACGGTCTTAACCAACTGGTCGCCGCGCCGGCCGACGTGCCCAATTGGCGCGGGCCTTATCTAAAGAGCGAGATCCCGCTCGATCCCTGGGGACGCGCCTACATCTACGAGTTCCCCGGGCGTATTAACCCGGCCGGCTATGACCTGCGCTCCACGGGGCCGGACGGCCAGCCGAACACCGCGGACGACATCGTGAACGGCCGCGTCGCCGCCAACTGATTCAGATTTGCGCCTCCCGCCGATGATCTGGTTTTCCCGCGTTCCGCGTTGCCTACGCCGCCGGCCGTCCGCCGTTGGCCGGCGCGCGTTCACGCTGGTGGAACTCATCGTCGTGATGGTGCTGCTGCTGACGGTCGCCTCGATGGTGATGCCGCGTATGGCCGCGTTCTTCCGCGGCCGCGCGCTCAGCCAGGAGGCGCAGCGCGTTCTTTCCCTTATCCAGTACGGCCGCGCCCGCGCCGTGGCCGAGGGTGTGCCGGTGATCCTCTGGGTGGATCCGGCGCGTTCGATGTACGGCCTCGAAGTCCAGGAGAGCCATGCCGGTGGCGACGAGGGCCGGCGCATCGTGCATTCCGCCGAACCGAGCCTGCGGCTGGAGATTCCGGTGGTCGTGGACGCGCCGGTCTCGGAGCAGGAGGACGAGCGCCTCGGTCTGCCGGAGAACCTCGCGGCGATCCGTTGTAACCCGGACGGTTTTTTCGACGAGGGCGGGGCGCAGCGCATCGTGATCCGGCAAGGCGACGAGGCCGCGCTGGAGATCGTCCCCACCTTCAACCGGCTGGGATTCGAGATCCGGCCCGTGATCCGCAATGGCTGACCGCGATTCACTCTCCCGGCGGCGCGCGGCCTTCACGCTGGTGGAGGTGCTGGCTGCGTTGCTCATGATGGCGATCATCATCCCGGTGGCGATCGAGGGTATGAGCGTCGCGAGCCGCGTGGCCGTGCTGGGCCAGCGCAAGGTGGCGGCGATGCGAGTGGGGGAGCGCGTGCTGAACGAGCTGCTGGTCGAGACGCAGATCCAGCAGGCGTCGTCGAGTGGTACAGCGTACGAGGGCGATGCCGCGTACCCGTGGGTCATGCGGGTGGAAAACTGGCCCGAGGATTCGATGCAGCAGATGACGGTGACGGTCTCGTTCACCGTGCAGGGAGGCGCCCACGAGGTTTCCGTGGTTACCTTGCTGCCCAACACTTCGACCGCCGACGCGACGCTCGGTACCCAGCAATGAGGACGCGTCGTTCCATCGGCTCCGGCTCGCGTCTCCGCGGTTTCACGCTGCTCGAGTTGATCATCGCCACCGCGGTCGGTGCGGTGGTGCTGGTCGTGATCCAGACCACGTTTTTCAGCGCGCTGCGGCTCCACAACACGACCCACGCGCGTCTCGCCGAGGACCAGGCGGTGCAGCGCGCGGTCGGCATCATCCGGCGTGACCTCGCCGGCCTCGTGCTGCCGGGCGGCGCCAACGGTATGGCGCGGGAACTCAGCTCCGCCGGCGAGGCGCTCACGCCGGCCGACAGCCTGGGCGAACGCGTCACGCCCGATCTCTACACCTCCTCGGGCCGGATCGACGGCTGGACTCCTTTCGGCGACCTGCAGTCCGTGGCCTATTTCCTGGCTCCGTCCGAGCCGGGTGGTCGCGGGCGCAACCTGATCCGCGCCGTCACGCGCAATCTGCTGCCGGTGCAGGAGGCGGTGCCGGAGGACCAGGTCATCCTCACGGAGGTCGACGGCGCGACGCTCTCGTACTTCGACGGCACCGCGTGGACGGACGCCTGGGAGTCGGCCGACACGCAGACCCTGCCGGTCGCGTTTCGCTTCTCGATCGCGCGCTTGTCGCCGGCCGGGGCGCCGGCCGCTTCCGCGCCCGTGGACATTGTGGTGCCCGTCATGGTGCGCACGACCACCAGCCAGACCCTCGAGGCGGAGGAGGCTTCGCTGTGACCCCGCGCGTCTCCCCAGTCCCCTCGCGCCGCCGCCGCGGTTCGGTGCTGATCATCGTGATCTGGGTGTGTCTCGGCCTGGTGGCGCTCACGGTTTACTTCGCGGACCAGATGACTTCGGAGATGCGCGCCGCCGACGGACAGGCCGCGGAGGTCGTGGCCCGGCAGGCCGCGGCGGGTGGCACCCGTTACGCGGCCTTCGTGCTGGGTCAGTTCGGCGCGAACGGCGCGGTGCCGTACCGCGACGACTACCGGTCATCGGAGGTGGCCCTGGGTGACGCCACCTTCTGGTTCCTGGGCCGGGATCCGGACCAGCGGCCGGTGGACGAACCGGTGTTCGGCCTGGTGGACGAGGCATCGAAGCTGAACCTCAACACCGCCACGCGTACGATGCTGGAGGCGCTGCCGACGATGACGCCGGAGCTGGTCGACGCGATCCTCAGCTGGCGCTCGCGGAGCGAGCAGGGGCTCGGCGACAGCACTTACGGTCGGCTCGAGCCGGCGCGGCTCAACAAGGGCGCGGATTTCGAGACCGTCGACGAGCTGCGCCTGGTCTACGGGGCGACGCTAGATCTTATCCTCGGCGAGGACGGCAACCGCAACGGGGCCTTGGATGACAACGAGAACGACGGCGACCGTTCGGCCCCGCGGGACAATGGCGACGGCTTGATCGAGCCGGGCATTCTTGAACACGTGACGGTCCACAGCCGGGAGCCCAACACCCGCGCCAACGGTTCGCCGCGGATCAACGTCGCCACCCTGCAGAATCGGCAGCAACGCCTGTTGCCGCTCTTGCAGCAGCGCTTCGGTCCGGGGCGTGCTGCCCAGATCATGGGCGCGCTCGGCGCCGGCGAGCTCCGGAGCCCGGCGGAATTCATGGTGGAGGGTCGCCTCAGCGCCGAGGAATGGAACCAAGTTCGCGACGACATCACCACCAGCAACGGTTCCACGGTTCGCGGCCGGGTTAACGTGAACACCGCGGGCGAGATCGTGTTGGCCTGCCTGCCGGGAGTCGGGACCGACGGGGCCGCCGCGATCGTCGCCTACCGGCTGGCGAATCCCGACGTCACGCGCGGCTCCTTCGCGTGGCTCACCCAGGTGCTGAGCCGCGGAGCGATCACCCGCGCCGGACCGTACATCACCGACCGCTCCTACCAATTCACCGCCGATGTGGTGGCGGTGGGGCCGTCGGGCCGCGGCTATTGCCGCACCCGCACCGTCTTCGACATGACGAGATCAACCCCGCGTATTGTGTATCATCAGGACCTCTCCGGTTACGGGTGGGCGCTCGGCCCCCAGGTGCGGCAGTTCCTGCGCTCGGGAAGGAGTGAGCGCCTGTGAACCCGTTTTCCGCGCGGCGCGCCCCGCAATCCATCCTCGCCCTTTCCCTCGCGGGAGGACGCCTCGTCGCCGCGCAGATCGCGCGTTCCAAGAGCGCCGTCGCCGTGGCGCGCCAGGTCTCCGCGCCGCTTACGCTCGATCTGCTGCATCCGGAGCCGGAGCTGGTCGGCCGGGAGATCCGGGGGCTGCTCGATGCGGCCCGGATCAAGGAGCGCGCGTGCGTCGTCGTGCTGCCGCCCGAGTGGGTGATGTCGCAGCAGTCGGCGCTGCCGGAGCTTTCGCCCGAGGACACCGAGAGCCTGCTGCAGCTTGAGGCAGAGAAAGGGTTTCCGAGCGGGCCCGAGGAATTGCACCTGTCCCGTTCGCTGGCGCGGGCGGGGGGCGAGCGTTTCGCCACGCAGCTGGCGGTGCGCCGCGAGCAGGTCGCCCGGCTAGGCGAGGTCCTGCGCGGCGCCGGCCTCCGCCCGGTGAGCTGCACGCTCGGCCTGCCGGCGCTGCGTGACGCGGCTCCCGCCGCGGGGCCGGGACGGATGACGCTCTGGATCGAGGGCGCGGGCGCCACGCTGCTCGTCGCTGCCGGGGGCGGGATCGTCTCCTTTCGCGTGCTCGAGGCCTCCATCGAGTCCGAGGCCGGGGAACGGGTTGTGAATACCGCCGCGCTGGTGCGAGAGCTCCGCATCACCTTGGAGCAGATGCCGGCCGCGTTGCGCGCCGAGGTCAGGTCTCTGGCGGTGCGGGGTGAGACGAGGGCGGTCGGCGCGCTCGCGGGTCCGCTGGGCGCATGGGCGGAGGCAGCCGGCCTGTCGATCGACACCATCGCTTCGGAGCGGAAGTTCGCCGCTGAGGAGGTGGTTGAGGAGGTGGGTCTGCGGTTCCTCCGTGACGGCCCGCCGGCGCTCGAGTTCCTGCCGCCCAAACCGGGGCGCTTCGCGCGGCTCGTCGCGCGCTACAACTCGCGGCGGCTCGCGACCGCCGGTTTCGCCGCGGCCGCCGTGATCGTCATCGTCGGCGGGGCGTTCGAGTGGCAGCAGTACCAGCTCTGGCGGCTTCGCACCGACTGGGAGTCGATGGAGGCGCAGGTGAAGGACCTCGACGGGGTGCAGGCCCGCATCCGCGAATTCCGCCCGTGGTACGACACTTCGTTCCGTAACCTCTCCATCCTGCGCAAGGTCGTGGAGTGCTTCCCGGACAACGGCAGCGTCACCGCCAAGGGTTTCGAGGTCCACAGTCCGTCCACCGTCACCGTCACCGGCACCGCGCGCGACAACGCCTCCCTGCTTCGCACCCTCGACCTGCTGCGTCAGTCCAAGGAGGTCCAGGGCCTGAAGATCGAGCAGATCCGCGGCAAGACCCCCGCCCAGTTCACCTTCACGTTCCGCTGGGTCGGAACCCCCGGCTCATGAGCAACGTTTCCTCCCAACGCCAGCGGCTCCTGATGATCCTCGCGGGGGCGGCCGTGCTGCTCCTCGTGCTGGACAGCGCGGTCTTCACGCCGTTGACCGCCGCGTGGCGTGCCCGCTCCGCCGAGATCGCGCGGCTCACCCGCCTGGTCGCCGACGGTCGCTCCTCGATCGCCCGGTCGGACCGCACCCGCGCCATGTGGGCGGAGATGCAGCAGCAGGCGATGCCCGCCGAGCCGGCCAAGGCCGAGCAGGACCTCGTCACCGCGTTCGACCGCTGGGGCCGGGCCGGCGGAGTGGAGCTCGGCTCCATCAAGCCGCAATGGAAGCGTGGCGCCAACAACCGTTACTCGCTGCTCGAGTGCCGGGTCGACGCCAGCGGCTCGCTCAACGCCATCACCCGTTTCCTCCACGAGGTGGAGAAATCGCCGCTGGCGCTCCGCATCGACTCGATCGAGCTCACCTCACGCGACGACTCCGGCAATCGGCTGACGCTCGGACTGCTCGTCAGCGGCCTGCGCTTCGCGCCTTTGGAGGGCCGCCGATGAAGCGCCACGCTTTGTTCCTGTTCACGCTCGCCGTGGTCGCGGCCGCCCAGAGCGCGGATCGCCGCCGTGGCGCCGCGCCCGCGTCCTCCGCCCCGCCCGCCGCTGCGTCCTCCGTGGCCAATGGGCAGGGGTTCGAAGCGTTCCAACTCATCCTCGAGCGGAACATCTTCAATCCCACCCGCGTGGGCCGCACCCGGGTGGCCGACGAGGAGAAGCCGGCCCGCTCTGATGAGATCACGCTGGTCGGCATTGTTCGCTACGGCGACCGCGGGCTCGCGGTCTTTCACAGTCCCGAGCCGTCCTTCCGCCGCGAGGTCGGGGAGGGCGGGGAGATCGCTGATTTCAAGGTGCTCCGCGTCGACGCCGGCGGCGTTGAGCTCCAACGCGGCGACCAGCCGCTCAAGCTCGTCGTCTCCCAGCAGATCCGGCGCGTCGAGGGAGGGGAGTGGACCGTTAGCGCACCGCGCACTCCGCCCGCCGATCCCCGCGCCAACTCCGGGCGCCCGGCCGAGACTGCTCCGGTCGAGATTCCCGCCAACGCCTCCGAGGTGCTCAAGCGCCTGATGAAGCAACGCGAACAACAATTGAAGAAATGAAAACGAGTAAGCTCCTCCCCATCGCCCTCGCCGGACTCGCGGTCTCCGCGTCCCCGGTTTCCGCCCAGAACGCTCCCGCGGTCGCCGCGGAGCAGCCATCCGTCACCGAAGGGGCCGAACGTCCCGCGCGCGACACCTCGGGCGGCCTGCGCTTCAACTTCCGCGGCGCTCCGCTCGAGACGGTCCTCAACTACCTGAGCGAGGCGGCGGGGTTCGTGATCGTCCTGGAAACCCCGGTCCGCGGGAACGTCGACATGTGGAGCGCGCAACCCGTCTCGCGGCAGGAGGCGGTCCAGCTGCTCAACCTCGCCATCAATAAGAGCGGCTACACCGCCGTCCTCAAGGGACGCACGCTCGTCGTGAGTTCGAAGGAGGACGCCCGCAAGCGCTCCATCCCCATCCGCACCGGTAACGACCCGCGGCAGATTCCGGACAACGCCGAGATGGTCATGCAGATCATTCCGCTCGAGCGAATCGACGCGTCCCAGGCGGCCTCCGACCTCGCCACGCTTCTGCCCAACAGCGCCACCATCACCGCCAACGTCGACAGCAACTCGCTCGTCGTCACCGACACGCAGAGCAACGTGCGCCACATCGTCGAGCTCGTGTCGGCGCTGGACGGTTCCGCGGGGTCGGTGGCCTCGATGAAGGTTTTCCAGCTCAAGAACGCCGATCCCACGGAGATGGCGGGCCTGATCAGCAATATCTTCGGCGGCGGCTCCGCGGGGGCGAACTCCCGCGGGCCCGGCGCCACGGGCGGAATGCCCTTCGGGGCGTTCGGCGGTTTCGGCGGCATGTCCGGTGGTCCCGGGGCCGCACTGGCGGCCATGGCCGCCGCCCGCGGCGGCGGGGGTGGGCCCGGCGGAGGCCGAGGCGGCACCAGCGGACGCTCAGGCGGCAGCCGGGGCGGCACCGGCGGCTCGCGAGGCACCCCGGTCGTGGCGGTGCCCGATCCGCGCACTTATTCAGTCATCGTCAGCGGCTCCCGTGAGACCCTCGACGTCGTCGAGGCCATCATCCGCCAGTTGGACTCCAGCTCCGCGCGGAAACAGAAGGTCTTCGTCTACACGCTGGAGAACGGCGACGTGAAGCAGGTGGAAAGCGTCCTCCGGAATCTCTTCCAGGGCAGCAATGTCCGCACCACCGGCAGCCAGGAGGTGGATCCGCTCACCACGCGGGCTTCCAGCAACACCCAGGCAACCGGCTCCAACATCACCCTCGGCACCCGTGGCGTGCGCTGATCCCTCCTCCGCCACTCCCGTCCATCTTTTCCTTTTCATCATGTCGCGACTTCAATCTTTCCGGCCCGCGCGGTGGGCGCTGGCCTTTTCGGTGCTTCTTCCGGCCGCGGTCCACGCGGCCTCGACTCCCGCCACGGGCGCGCAGCGACCGGGCACCACGATGCAGCGGCCCTCTACGACCATCAACAACGCGACCCGGAGCGTGGGCGGTGGCGGCGCCGCCTCCGGTCAGGGGGCCAACCGCCAGTACACCAACTCGACCATGGTTGGGGAGGCCATCATCACTAGCGATCTCCAGACCCGCCGGCTGATCGTCGTCACCGACGACGAGACCAACGAGAACATCCGCAATATCATCCAGACCCTCGACAAGCCCAAGCCGCAGGTGCTGATCAACGTGGTGTTCGTGCAGGTCACCCACGACAAGGGCGTCGATCTCGGTTCCGAGGC
>CAXRGI010000364.1:0-9302 GCA_964229935.1 Opitutales bacterium | reverse complement strand
TGAAATCAGCCACCCGCAGTCCGCTGAAGAAACGTCCGGCGCGCCCGGTGGGCAGCACGTGGCTCGGTCCCGCCACGAAGTCGCCCAACGCCGTCGGGGTGAAGTTGCCCGTCATGATCGCCCCGGCGGTGGTGATGGCGTTCGTCAGTTTCGCCGCCGCTTTGTCCGCCACCATCAATTGAAGGTGCTCGGGGGCGACGTAATTGGCGACCTCCGCCGCCTGGGCCAGACCCGAAACCTCCGCGACAAGAAATCCCTTCTCCAAAACCGCGCGCGTCTTGTCGGCTCGCGGCAGCGAAGCGAGCTGCTCCTGCACGGCGGCAACCGTGGCGGCAATCACCTCGGGCGAGGTCGAGACGAGGTAGATCTTCTCGCGGCCCGAGCCGTGCTCAGCCTGCGCGAGGAGGTCCGCGGCGACGAAATCCGGACGCGCGGTCTCGTCGGCTATGACCATCACCTCGCTCGGCCCGGGCAGCGAGTCCACGCCGACGGTGCCGAAGACCTGGCGTTTAGCCTCGCACACATAGGCGTTGCCGGGACCGAATACCTTGTCGACGGCGGGGATCATGGTCGTTCCGTAGGCCATCGCACCCACCGCCTGGACGCCGCCCACGCGGTAAACCTCGGTGATGCCGAGCAGATCCAGGGCGGCGAGGAGTCCGGGAGCAACCTTGCCCTCGGGACTCGAGGGAGTGAAGACCGCGATCTCGGGACAACCGGCGATACGCGCGAGGGTCGCCGTCATCAGCACCGTCGAGACCAGCGGCACCTCGCCGCCGGGAACGTATAGCCCCACGCGCCGGATGGGGTCGAATTTCTCGCCCACCGTCGCGCCGTGCGCGTTGCGTGCAGTCCAGTCCTGCGGCCGTCCACGACGATTGAAGGACTCGATGCTCGCGCGGGCGCCCTGCAGCGCCTTCCAGTCGGCGGGCGAAATCCGTTTCTTGGCCGCGGCAAGGTCGGCGGCGGGAACGCGAAACTCGCGGGCGCGCAGCTTGGCGCCGTCGAACCGGGCGGCGTAGTAGGAAACGGCCTCGTCGCCCCGCTGGCGCACATCCGCCAGGATCGCGGCGACGGAATCAGAGATTTCCTTTGGCACCACCGAACCGCGGCAGAAAGCGGCGAGTTCGTCGGTGAATGTCTTGGAGGAGTGGCGCAGCGCTAGCATGGTCCGAGAAACAACCACGCTGGTTTCCGTCGCGACGACCCGCGAGGATTTTCTCCGCCTCCCGGCGGCGGGAGCGATCTCAGCGCGCGATCGCCGGGACCGCGAAATCCGTGGCCGGCAGGGGCTCGTTTACGGTGATCTTGTCGAAGGTTATCGTGACCCGGGTGTCCTCGCCCTTGGCGTTCTTGGTCGTGGTCACGATGCTCTTCGGGAAACGGATTCCCTTCACGATCGTCTCGCCCTGCTCGCGGATCCGTCCGCCGCCCTCGGTTTCGGTGAGCACGAGACGGCCCGTCGCCACCTCGAAGTAACGGAAGAAGACGATGCCCGGTCCGTGGATGAAGGCGAGTTTACGGCAGGCGACGCCCTCGACGTCGGCGTTGCCTTGGTCCTCGATCCGACCGCCCCGCGAATCGAGCCCGCGGAAGTAGCCCAGGTTTTCCCAGGTGTTGGCCCGCAGCCGCTTGATCTGGTCGGGCCCGAGGAGGGTCTGGCGCCACTTGGTGGGGTCCGCCGGATCATGGACGCGCTGCCAGGCCTCGTAGCCGTCGAGCCCGGTGACCTCGACCATCTTGTCGGACCGCGCCGTGATGCGCTGGCGGTCGGGACGCTGGAAGACGATCTCCATCGCCGCCTTCGTTTCCTTGCTCGGATCGGCGGGATCAGGGGCGATCAACCAGCCCTCGTAACGCACGGCGTTGACGGTGTTCAGGACCTCGTCGCTACCGAGGTACGAACGCGCCTTGGCAATGATATCGGGCTCGGCGGCGAAGCTGGAGGCGACGGCGGCGGCGACACAGGTGAGCAGGCGGGGAAGGGTGATTTTCACGGCACAGGCGGGATTATTCCCACTCGATGGTGGCGGGAGGTTTGGAGCTGACGTCGAAGACGACGCGTCCGACGCCCCGCACCTCGTTGGTGATGCGGCTTGAGACGCGCTGGATGACCTCGTGGGGCAACTTCGCCCAGTCGGCCGTCATCGCGTCGGTGCTTTCCACGATGCGCAGGGCGATCACGTGGTCGTAGGTGCGTTCGTCGCCGAAGACCCCGACGGTGCGCACCGGCAGGAAGACGCAGAAAGACTGCCACACCTTGTAGTAGTAACCGGTGCGCATCATCTCCTCCTGCAGGACGGCGTCGGCGTTGCGGAGGATTTCCAGACGTTCGGCGGTGATGTCGCCCATCACGCGCACGCCGAGACCCGGGCCCGGGAACGGCTGGCGCCAGACGACTTCGCGGGGCAGACCGAGCGCGGCGCCCACGCGACGCACCTCATCCTTGAACAACTCGCGCAGCGGCTCGATGAGCTTGAGCTTCATGCGCTCCGGCAGGCCGCCCACGTTGTGGTGCGTCTTGATGAGCGAGGCGGGATTGCCCCCGATCGACACGCTCTCGATCACATCCGGGTACAGCGTGCCCTGACCGAGGAACTCGGCCTTGCCGATGGACTTGAGCGAACGCTCGAACACCTCGACGAAAGTGCGGCCGATGATCTTCCGCTTCTGCTCGGGATCCGTCACGCCCTTCAGGCGGCGCAGGAACAGCCGAGAAGCGTCGACCACGCGCAGGTCGATGTTGAAATGATCGCCGTAGAGCTTCTCGACGAGTTCCCGCTCGCCCTTCCGGAGGAGGCCGTTGTCGACGAAGACGCACGTGAGCTGGCGCCCGATCGCCTTGTGCAGCAGCGCGGCCGCGACCGAGGAATCCACGCCGCCCGAGAGCCCGAGCAGCACGCGGCCCTTGCCGACCTGGGCGCGGATGCCATCCACGGCGTGCCCGATGAAGTCCTTCGCGGTCCACTCCGCCTTCACCCCGCAGACGCCCAGCAGGAAATTGCGGATCATGTCCACCCCGCGCTCGGTGTGGAAAACCTCCGGGTGGAACTGGATGCCGAAGAACCCGCGGCGGGCGTCCGCGATCGCGGCGAACGGCGAATTTTCCGTGGTGCCGATCGCGCGGAAACCGGGCGGCAGGCGCGTGATCTTGTCGCCGTGGGAATTCCACACGCGCACCTTGCGCGGCAGCCCCTTGAACAGGCGCCCCGGCCGGCGGATGGTGAGCACACCATGCCCGTACTCGCGGGCCTTGCTGTGGGCGACCTTGCCGCCGAGGAAATGGCCCATCAACTGCACCCCGTAGCAGATCCCCAGCATCGGCACGCCGAGCCGGAAGATCTCCGGATCAGGGTGCGGCGCGTTGGCGGAGTACACGCTCTGCGGTCCACCGGAGAGGATGATACCGGCCACGCCGTCGTCGCGCAGCTTCGAGGCCGGCGTCGAGTAGTGGTAGATCCGGGAGTAGACCTCACACTCGCGGATCCGGCGCGCGATGACCTGCGTGAGCTGCGAACCGAAGTCCAGAACGGCGATGACTTGTGGCATGAGGACGACCGGGAAAAGTGAGGCTTGGAAAAAGCGAAACGCGGAGCGTGCGCACCCCGCCGCCGCGGTGTCAATGCCGCCTCAGCGGGTGTCGAACCACTTCGGATCACCCGACGGCGCGGCGTCGGATTCGATCGCGTCCAGGACCCCGGACACACTCGTGGCCACCCGGAACAGGTCCATGTTGGAAGGCCGGAAAAAACGGTCGGCAAGCATCCGGTCGAACATCTGGAACAGGGGATCGTAGAATCCGTCCTGGTTGAGGAACACGCAGGGCTTACGCACGACGTCGAGCTGCCGCAGGGTCAGGATCTCCGCGATTTCCTCCAGCGTCCCCCACCCGCCCGGCAAAGCCACGACCGCGTCGGCCCGCGTCTCCATCAGCAGCTTGCGCTCGCGCATGGTGATGACCGTCACCAGCTCGTCGGCCTCGTCGTAGGCCAGCTCCTTCACCTTCATGAACTCGGGTATGACGCCCACGACGCGCCCGCCCGACTCCTTCACCGCCCGCGCCACGGCGCCCATCAGACCGGTGCGACCGCCCCCGTAGACGAGATCCCATCCGCGGGCGACCATCGCGCGCCCCAGTTCCTCGGCCGCCGCGAAGTACTTGGCATCGAGCCGGTCGCTCGAGGCGCAGTAGACGCACAGCAACTTGGACATGCCCCGACGAAGCACGAATGCGTCGCCGGCGTAAGCCTTTTCTCGGCGGTCGAACGCCGACGAAGGCGCGCCGCGGGAAACGCTCCCCGCGGCGCGTTCGCGAAATCCTTACTTCGCGGCGAGCGCCGCGTTCACCAGCTCGACGAAACTGCGCGACTCGAGCGAGGCGCCGCCGATGAGACCGCCGTCGATATCCGATTGCGCGAGCAACTCGGGAGCGTTGGCGGGTTTCATGGAACCACCATACAGAATCCGGATCCGCTGCGCGACGGGCTCGCCGAAGAGCTTCACGAGAAGGCCGCGGATGAACGCGTGCACTTCCTGCGCCTGCGAGGTCGTGGCGACCTTGCCGGTGCCGATCGCCCAAACCGGCTCGTAGGCGACGACCACGCTGGTGGCCTGCTCGCGGCTCACGCCCTCGAGCCCGCGCTCCACCTGTGTCTGCACCACCTTCAGCGTGGAGCCCGCCTCGCGCTCGGCAAGGGTCTCGCCGACGCAGAAGATGGGGCGCAGCTGGTTGCGCAAGGCGGCCGCCACCTTGCGGTTCACCACCTCGTCGGTCTCGCCGAAAAGCGTCCGCCGCTCGCTGTGGCCGAGGATGACGTACGAGGCGAAGATCGCCCGCAGCATCGGCGCGGAGACCTCGCCGGTGAAGGCGCCGCTCGCCTCATGGTGCATGTTCTGGGCGCCGAGCCGGACCTCGGAGCCTTCGAGCACGCGGCCGACCGCCTCGACGGCGGTGAAGGGCGGGCACACGACGACGTCGACCTCGTTCTGTTTGCCGACGGCGGCGACGATCTCCTGCGCGAGCCCGACGGCATCGGCGGAGGTCTTGTTCATCTTCCAGTTACCGGCGATGAGCTTCCTGCGGGTGTTCATGGTGAGAGGCGGGGCGGATTTCAGGTTTCGAGATAAGCGACGCCGGGGAGCACCTTGCCCTCGAGGAACTCGAGGCTGGCGCCGCCGCCGGTGGAGCAATGGGAGACCTTGTCGGCCACCTTGAATTTCTTCGCCGCCGTGGCGGTGTCACCGCCGCCGACGACCGTGGTGGCGCCCTTGGCGGTGGCCTCGGCGACGGCATCGGCCATGGCGCGCGTGGCGCCGGCGAAGGCATCGAACTCGAAGACGCCCGCGGGGCCGTTCCAGACGATGGTCTTGGAGGACAGGATGGCCTGCCGGTAGAGCTCGATCGAGCGCGGGCCGGCGTCGAGACCCTGCCAACCATCCGGAATGCCGGACGCGAGATCGGCCGGACGCGTGGCGGCGTCGGGCGCGAACTTGTCGGCCGCGACGAAGTCGACCGGGAAGATCAGCTCCACGCCGCGCGCCTTGGCCTTGGCCTCGAGTTCGGCGACGATCTTGGCACCCTCGGCGTCGAACAACGACGCGCCGATGCGCATGCCGCGGTTCACCTGGTGGAAGGTGTAGGCCATGCCGCCGCCGATGATGACCTTGTTGGCCTTCTCGAGCAGATTGTTGATGAGCGGAATTTTGTCCGCGATCTTGGCGCCGCCGAGGATGGCGAGGAGCGGGCGGTCGGGGCTCTCGAGCACCTTGGCGAAGGCGCGGAGCTCGGCTTCCATCAGGAAACCGGCGGCTTTGTCCTTCAGCGCGACGCCCACCATCGACGAGTGCGCGCGGTGCGCGGTGCCGAAAGCGTCGTTGACGAAAACATCGCCGAGACGCGACAGCGAGGCCCGGAAGGCGGCCTCCTTCGCGGGGTCGGCCTTCAGCTTGGTCTCGGTGCCGTCCACGTTCTTCACCTTCACCTTGCCCTCCTCCTCGATATGGAAACGCAGGTTTTCCAGCAGCACCACGTCGCCCGCCTTGAGGGCGCCGGGAGCGCAGGCGGCCTCGACGGCCGGGCCGACGCAATCATCGAGGAAACGGACCGGGCGGCCGAGGAGCTTCTCCAACTCGGTCGCGACCGGGCGCAGCGAGAACTTGGCGACCCGCTGGCCGTCGGGACGGCCGAGGTGCGACATCAGCACCACCGAGGCGCCCTGGGCGAGCGCGTGCCGGATCGTCGGCAGCGCGGCGGTGATGCGCTGGGTGTTCGTGATGGCGCCGGTGACCTTGTCCTGGGGGACATTGAAGTCGACGCGCATGAGCACGCGCTTCCCGGCGAGGTTCAGGTCGCGGATGGATTTGAAGTTCGGCATGGCGGGGAGAGGGAAAAAATTGACCGCGGAGTTCGCGGAGTCACGCGGATGACCACCGGTCTATCCGCGATCATCCGCGCCATCCGCGGTCAGGCTTGGGAGGGATTACTCAGAGCTTCGCGGCGATCTTGCGGGTGAGGTCGACGACGCGGGTCGAGTAGCCCCACTCGTTGTCGTACCACGACACGAGCTTGAAGAACTTCGAGTTGAGCTCCACGCCCGAGCCGGCGTCGAAGATCGACGAGGACTTGTCGTGGATGAAGTCGCTCGAGACGACCTCATCGCTGGTGTAGGACAGGATGCCCTTGAGGTAGGTCTCGCTGGCGCGCTTCATCGCCTCGCAGATCGCCTTGTAGGAGGTCTCCTTCGTGGTGCGAACCGTGAGGTCGACGACCGAGACGGTCGGGGTCGGCACGCGGAACGCCATGCCGGTGAGCTTACCCTTCACCTCCGGGATCACGAGGGCGGTGGCCTTCGCGGCGCCGGTGGTCGACGGGATGATGTTCTGCGCGGCGGTGCGGCCGCCCTTCCAGTCCTTCTTGGACGGGCCGTCGACGGTCTTCTGGGTCGCGGTGTACGCGTGGACCGTGGTCATCAGACCTTCCTCGATGCCGAAGCCTTCCTTCAGCAGCACGTGCACGATCGGCGCGAGGCAGTTCGTGGTGCAGGAGGCGTTCGAGATGATGCTGTGCTTGGCGACGTCGAGCTTATCGTCGTTCACGCCCATCACGACCGTGATGTCCTCGCCCTTCGCCGGGGCGGAGATGATGACCTTCTTCGCGCCGGCGGCGAGGTGGCCCTTCGCCTTCTCGGCTTCGGTGAACAGACCGGTCGACTCGATCACGAGCTGGACGCCCAGCTTGGCCCACGGCAACTCGGCCGGGGTCTTGGCGCTCACCACGAGGATCTCGCGGCCATTGACGATCAACACGTCATCCTCGGCCTTGTCGGGCGACGACTTCCGCGAACCCACGGTGCCGCTGAAACGCCCCTGGGTGGAGTCGTACTTGAGCAAGTAGGCCAGATTGTCGGCCGGAACGATGTCGCCGACCGCGACCACGTCGAGGGTGTCACCGAGCAGACCCTGCTCGACGAGCGCGCGGAAAACGAGGCGGCCGATGCGGCCGAAGCCATTGATTGCGACTTTAACTGCCATGTTGGACTCCGATTTGGTTCAGTGTTGGTTGCGGATGAAGGTGCTTCCGCGCGAGCGCGGACCCCTCGACTGAAGGGGCGGCTCACGGGCGATGCAAGGGTTTTGGCGGGTGATCTCCATCGGCCGGTCAGCCGTTCTGCACCCAGAGCGCACAGCTCAAAGCCGGCAGGAAAAGGGAAGTTTCAGGCCGCGAACGCGAACCGGGCGAGTCGGGCGCGTAGAAGCGCTCCTCGTCCGCCGCGAGCCGCCACGGGCCGCGGTCCAGCGCGAGCAGGCCAGCCTCGATTCCGACGGTGAACTCGGAAAGCGTGGGGTTCACGGCAAAGAGCAGTCGCGTCGCGCCCTCGGCGAAATCAGCGTTGCAAAGCATCCCGAGCGGGGGACCGCCCGGAACGTGGAGAAACACGTGAAAACCTTCCGCGGGCCGGGCATAGTGCCGGAGCAGACGGCCCAACGGTCCGCGCCGGAAGGAGATCCATTCCGCGAAATACGTGTGGCTGGACGCGAAACGGCGGAGGCGCCGGTAATCGAGGGCGTTCAGATCGCCGCGCTGGTAGGTGTTGGCCACTCCATGCTTCGACCGCAGGAAGTCCTGCCCCGCCGAAATCATCGGCACCCCGACCGACATGAACAGCAGCGCCGCCATCAGGTGCGTGCGCCGGCGGTCGTGCGCGGTCGGCACGTGGCCGTTGCCGTCCTCCCGCTCCGTGATCACGTCGATCCACGTGCGGTCATCGTGCGACTCCGTGTAGTTGATCGACTGCGCGGGCCACTTCGCGAAATACCAAGGGGAGCCGCGGAGAAAGTACTCCATGCGGCGCCCGTCGCCGTTGCCCCGCACGTAGTCCTTCACGAAGTCCCGGTAGCCGTCGTTCCACGAGGCCCAGCCGGTGTCGCGCAACGCACCGGCGATGTGCCCGCGAAAACTCCACGGCTCGGCGATCAGGATCACGTCGGGCTTCACGCGTTTCAGCGCCGCCTCGACCTCTCGCAGCACCTCGACCCCGAGCAGCTCGGCGAGGTCGAAGCGGAAACCGTCGACGCCGTACGTCTCGATCCAGTGCACGCAGCTGTCGATGATCAGCCGCCGCACCATCGCCGAACGCGTCCGGAGGTCGTTGCCGCAGCCACTCCAGTTGGTCAGCGCGCCCGCGGCGTCCTGTTCGAAATAGTAGAGCCGGTCGACGCGGAGCAGGTGCGCCGGCACGCCGACGTGGTTGAACACGACGTCGACCACCACCGCCATCCCCCGCCGGTGGAATGCCGCCACCAGATCCTGCATCTCCCTCACCCCGGAGGCCTCCGCAGGCGCGAGCGCATAGGAGCTCTCGGGCGCGAAGTAATTGTTCGTCATGTACCCCCAGTGGTATTCGTCGGGCCCCGCGTCATCGAACTCGTGCAACGGCTGCAGCTCGACGCAGTTCACCCCGAGGCGGTGCAGGTAAAAGTCGTCGCTCTCGATCCATTTCCGCAATCCGGTGAAACCGCGGCGTTCCGCCGGCGTGGCATCGACGGGGGCATGACGGGCAAGGTCGCGCACATGCGCCTCGGCGATCACGAGGTCCTGCCACGCGGGCGTGGCGAACGCGCGGTCCCCTCGCCCCACCCAGCCCGGATCCAGCACAATCCCCGGCCCTTCCCGGCCCAGCGCCGCCCGCGCGTAGGGATCAAGTACCCGCGCAGCGGGATCAAAACCCTCGTGCGCCCCGTCGATCAGGTACCAGTAAAGCCACCCGTGCAGCGGCGCATCGAGTTCGATCTCCCAGATCCCC
>CAXRGI010000363.1:0-6668 GCA_964229935.1 Opitutales bacterium | reverse complement strand
ACGCCACGTCACCTGTTGCGGCCGTCGACGTTCCGCACCTACGCCTGGCTGGCCGTGGCCTGCGCGGTGTTCGCGACGCCGATCCCGCCCTTCGCGGCCTACTTCCTGAAAACGGGGGCGGACATGTCGACCGCCGCGAGCATGGTGCTGGAGGTTGGGCGCTACTCGGGGGTGATGGTGGCGGCTTGGCTGGTGCGTCGCCGGATCGACGAGACGGGAGCGAAGCCGTTTTTCCTGTTGGCGCTCGGCATCTACGCCGCCGTCAGCGTGTACTGGTGGTTCTTTCTTCGCGACGGATTCGGCGGTGCGGCGGGTGTATGGCTATCCTACTTTCTCATCGGCCTCGGTGCCGCGACATGGGCGATGGCCAACCTGAGCTACCTTCCCAAGACCATCAGTACGGAGGATCGCACGCTGGCGGTCGCGATCCACGGGGCGGTGACCGCGCTGATCGGCGGCATGTCACCCGTCATCTGGGGGCTGCTGTTGAAGGGCGGCGAGGGGCGCGGCGTCGACGCGGGCATGTTCCAATGGTTCTTCGTCAGCGTCCTCGGCGGCGCGGTGGTGCTTTCGTCGCTGATCGCGCGTCTACCCGAGGACAAAGCCCATCCCGTGGAGCCGATCGTGATCGGCAACGCGATCCTTCGTCCGTTCCGGGCGATGACCTATCTGGCGAGTCTGGTCGAACCGCCCAAACGCGCCGACACCCCGAAGGAGCCGCCGGCGGTATGAGCAAACGCGCCCCTTGGCGGTGGGGCACCAGCTGGGTACCCACGCGAAGGTGCGAGGGCCGAACGTGCTGCGTGAAGGTTGGACGTACGTTGACCGTGGGACCGCTCCGTCGCTCCGTCGGTCGCGCGTTTCACCCCGCCCAGCTTGGACTCCCCACCCCCGCACACCGCCGGCGGTTCGGTGACCCGCGGTGAACGGGGCGCGGTGAATCGGTAGACGGTCAGCGGTTCGCCACCACGGTGGCCAAAGCCACCCCGGTGCAGAACTCGAGCGCCGCCTGGGAGACCGAGGCCAGCCTCGACGTGGCCTGAAGGGGCGGTCCCGAGAGGGAGGTCACGGTGATGCCGGCGATTCCGAGCGACCTTAGGTCATTGATCTCGAGCAAGGCCACGCCGGAGCCGCTCGAGGCGGAGACGTGGGCGGTGTAGTTGCCCGGCGGCAGGACCACGACGAGCGCGCACTCGAGCGGATTGACCGGCACACCGGGGATCCGCGCAAGCTCCGAGCCCGCCGGGATAGCGCCCACGTCCTCGTTGAACGCGATCAGGCGGCCCACTGAGTCATACAGCTCCAGGCGGGGATTCGCCGCCGCGCCGGTGACGCCGAAGGCCGTGAGCGAAGGGCCCTTGGCGGTGATCAAGGTGCGTACTGGCTCCGTGCCGCTGATGCTGAGGCCGCCGATCAGGACCTGGTCGCCGGCGCCTGCCACCCCGCGGATGGAGAGGTTGGCGTAGCGCGTGGTCGGCAACTCATTCGAGGCCACGATCTGGCCGCGCAACT
Source organism: Opitutales bacterium (assembly GCA_964229935.1). Taxonomy (GTDB): domain Bacteria; phylum Verrucomicrobiota; class Verrucomicrobiia; order Opitutales; family Opitutaceae; genus ER46. The sequence continues at coordinate 5,156 of CAXRGI010000363.1, read as the reverse complement.
GGCCGCCGGTGAACGCCTGGCTGTGGTAATTGAGGTAGGTGCCGCCTGTCAGCAGGGCCACTGGGTCGCCGACGTAGGGGATGTCGTGCGATCCGGCGATGTGGCCATTCGCCGAGCTGTAGGCGCCGGCTGTCGCACTGGTGCCGAGCTGGGTCCGCGCCGGGCCGCTGGCGCCGGGCGCGCCCTCGTGGATATGTGAGTTGGTGAAGACGCTGGAGAAGAGGAAGAGCGAGTGCCGGATGTTGATGGTGCCCGCCCCGGGATCATAGGAAATGACCGCGGCGCCGAAATTGTTCACGCTGGAAAAGTTTAGCGCCGGGAAAGCCGCCGCCTCCTGCGCCACGTCGAGCTTGGCCACCAGCCGGACCGGCCGCGCGATCAGCTGCCCGCGGACTTCCCCTCCGGGATACTGGGCCGAGTGAAAGTTCAGATAGGCCCCGCCTTGAAGCAGCTTCAGCTTGTCGCCACCATAGGAGACGTTCCGGAAATTGCCCGTCAGCGAGTTTCCGCTACGCGTGTAAACTGGTTCTGCACCCAGGTTGGTGACCACGCCGCCGTTCGCACCCGCCGCCGCTTCATGGACGTGCGACCCGGTGACGGTGTTGGTCATCCCGTTGATCGAGACGATCAGATCAAACGTGTTGGCGCGGACATCATACAACATGATGGCGGTACCGGTGGCGGTTGAAGCGTTCGCGGGCACCTCCTGCGCGGAGTTGATCGTAGCGCGAAGCTCGACCACCTGGGCCTGAGCGGTGATGGGGAAGGCGCAGATCGCAATCGCCGTGAGAAGACTGACCCGGGGTGGCATGGGCATGGTGGTGAGCGGTTGGGGAAGGGTACTAGGAACCGTTGCATCAACGCGAGGCGCTGGCAAGGACCCCGGGTAAATCGCCGATCCTGACATTAGGCTTCATCGCCGGCTGGAGCGCGTCGCCCGGCCTCTTCCGGGCGTGCGCCGGTGCGCTCGGGCATCCGTGCAGCGGGTCCACTCCCCATCGGTCCGCGCCAAGTTTCGGGGCGCCGTCCGGCGCGGCAGCCCGCGCAACGCGCATCCGGGAATGCTGCGAGGGCGTCAGGGCGAAAGGTGCAACGGACCGGCTGGACTTGATGGAGGCGCGGGGATCGGTCCGTAAGGGGCAGGCCCGCCTACAAGTCGAAGGTCGCGCTCAGGATGAACTGGCGCGGATCGACGATGCGGAAGGCGTTGGGCGTCCCGTCCGGAAAAGCGCTGACGGGCTGAAGGCGGCCATTCTCCTGCACGTTGCGCACGTTGAGCTGCAACGTGGCGTTCGCCCGGCCCCAGACTTTGAACCGGTAGCTCGTGAAAAGGTCCACGTAGGCGCGGGCGGCTTCGTAGACCGGCCGGTTTGGATCCAGCGCCGTGATGACCGCCGGCAGCTGCTCGACCCCATAGTAGCCGATCGCCCCGCGGTCCTCCCAGCGGAGCGCGCCACCCAGGGTCAGGCGCTTGAGCCAGGCGCGGTCCGTACCCAGTCCGGCCAGCCGATAACTCGTGCTGAGGTTGAACCGGTAGGGCCGGATCTGCGGCCGGCTTTTTCCCTGATTCGCCACGGCCACATCGTACGGCGTCTTCACGCTACTGGCGAAGAACTGCGCGGGCGAATTGCTGCCGTTGTAGCGCTCCGTCCACCACGGGCGGTTGATCTCGGGATCGACGATACTCGTCCAAACCGGCATCCGCTCCGCGATCCAGCGCGTCACGGCGGGCGACATCTTGGAGTCGATCGATTCCTGCTTCGTGACGTTGAACTTTGTCGTCCAGAAGGGCGTGGGGTTCCAGTTCACCTCGAGCTCGACGCCCTTGGCGGTGATGTCCTGCGTCTCGGACACCAGTTCATTCTGCTCCTCGCGGGTCTCCGGCCGGGTGAAGTGGGCGATGTCGAGCTTCGTGAGCCGCACAACCTCCTGCAGGATTTGGTCGTTTGTCAGCGTGCGGCCCTGCGCGGCGGCGGCGTTGGTCACCCAGGACCGGGCCCGCGTCGCGAGGTTGAAGAACTGGTTGCCGTTGGGTGAGTCGAAATCAAGGTTCCGGATCCGCTGCGCGATGATCCGCATGCTCCCGTTGCGGGAGTCGATCTGCGTTGTCTCGTAGGCGTTGGCCCGCAGCACCAGCTTCCCGCCGGCAAGATTGAGCGAGAAACCGTAGTCCCGCCCGTGCCCGGTGGGATCCGGCAGTGGACCGAGGTACAGACCGACCGCGTAGCCCTGCGGCTGGAAGCTGTTCGACTGGTTGTAGTGGAAGTTGATCCACCGCGCCGCCTTCACCACCACGCCGGCTGTCTTGGTGCTACCGCCGGCCCGCACCCAGTCCGCCGGGTTGAGGTTGAAGGTCGAGGGGTAGTCGAGCACGACCGAGCCGTCCGGCAGTGCGCGGAATAGCGGGATGCCGCGCTGACGCTGGCTGCGTTCATCCTTGCGGTAGCCCAGGGTCGTGATCACCCGCTCACCCAGCAGGTGGCTCTGCAGGACACCGCCCCGCGTCCGCAGCACGGTTCGGTCCCACGTTGTGGTGGAATCGAACCAGTAATCGGGCGCAAGGCGCGCCTGCTCGGTGACGAAGTTCGGCGTCGCCGCCGACGTTCCCGGGTTGATCCATCCGCCCCAACGGTACGGGTACGTTCCGGGCTGGAAGTCGCGCGGGGCGCGGTCCGCGTTGAAGCCGATGTTGTCGCCCACGTAGTAGCGGTAGTAGGTGTAGGCGATGTTCAGCGGCGTGAAGTTGGATGAGGTGCCGGTGCGGGCCGGATTCCACGCATGCGTCGAGCGGAGCGTGTCGCGCCAGATCGTGCCGCGCGACCGGTTGAGCTTGTACTCGCCGTACCCCAGCACCTGCTGCAGTCCCAGCCAGCGCAGCAGCCCCGGCTCCTTTCGCAGGTCTAGCCGGTAGGCAAGCTGTCCGCGGAACGTCTCCCGTTCCGACGGCCCCCCGGTGATGCCCTTGGTGTTCCAGAAGCCGATGTACGGCCGTTTGAAGAAGGGATTCGGGCTGCCGTCCGGCAGGCGCTCGTTGGCGTCCATATGAAGGAAACCCGTCGCGCCCGAGCTTCCGGCCGTTCCGTACAGGCTGCGGTTGTCGCGCCGCGAGGCCTCGCGGAAATAGCCTGCCTGCAGCGCCAGCTGCTGCCGCGACGTCTCGAGCAGGGTCTGCTCCACCTGCAGGTGCGTCATCAGGGTCGTCTCGTTCAGGCGGTTCATTGCCGCCAGATTCACGCGCCTCCAATCGTAGATCGCCGTGCTGGTCACCGAGGGGTCGCTGGAGAAGAGCGGCTGCGTCGCCCGGATCTGCTCCGGGGTGGTGTTGACGAGCACGATGTTCTGGTTGCGCCCCTCCGGCGACGTCGTGCTGCTGGTCCTCCCGGGACCCCAGTAACCGATACGGCCGTCGGTATCGATGAAGAGCGCGGATTGGTCGCGCAGGCTCGCGCTCGTGAAATAGGGAGGGAGGGTGGTCGCGGTGAACGCGCCGGGGACCGTGACGCCGTTGATCCGCGCCGTCGTCGTCACGGGGTCCCAGGTGGGCTGGCCCGCCTTGAGCCACCCGGTGATCGCGTCACGTGGCGGGGTGGTGTTAGGCCGGTTGCCGTCGATGTGGTAATAAAAGTGGGAGGCGGTCAGCGTGGTTCCCCGGAAAGGTCGGTAGCGTACCATCGCGTTCAGGCGGCGGGTGTCGGTGCCGGAGGGCTTTCGCACGTACCCGTCGCGCTGGTAGACCGCGCTCGCGCGGATCGCGAGGACGTTGGGCCGGAGGACGCGGTTGAAGTCGAGGCTGGTGCGGCCGCCGTCGAAGCTGTCGAATCGAACGGCGATCTGCGTTCGGTCGCGGCTGGTGTTGGCCGACGCGGGCGCCATGTTTACGGTGCCGGACGCGTTCCCCAGGCCGAACACGGTGGAGTTGGGTCCGCGGCTGATCTCGACGGCGTCGAGCACCGAGGGGTCCAGCGGCATGCGGCCGCTGGTCTCGAAGTTGGCGAAGGAGATGTTCGCGGACCCGACGCCCCGCACCCGGTTGGAGCCGTTCGGGTTGAGGGAGTTGTCGGTCGGGCTTCCGTTGCGGTCGACCGCGAACTCCGTGTAGGTACCGATCCCCTCGGTGCCGGCCTCGTAAAGGAAGATGTCGTTGATATCGAGCAGCGCGAAATCCGCCATCTGCTCCCTGGTTATGACGGTGATCGACGAGGCGAGGTCCTCGACCCGCGAATTGAGCCGCGTGCCCGACATGGTGTTCGACGCGTAATAGCCCCGGCCCGAGCCGGAGACCTCGAAAGGAGAGAGCACGACGGTATCCCCGGCGCGCGGGGCGGACGTCGCCCCCGCGGACGACGGTGCGGTCGCGGCGGGAGGGCTGCCGGTCTCTCTTCGTGCGGGGGCCGCGGGATCCTCCGGCGCGGTCTGGGCGTGAAGGAGCGTGGCGAGCAGGGGCAGGAGCAACGTGTGCGCGGCAAGGCGGCGACACGGCGGCAGGGCGCGTTCGGTGGGCATGGCGGGGTGGGGTGGGGCGCTGGCGCGGGAACAGTCGGTCGCCAGTCGGCTGTCCGTCAGATAGGCGGCTCCGCCCAGCCGCGACAAGAGCCTTCGGGGTCGATCCATGAGGGGTCAGCCTGTTACATGTTAGCCGGTTGCCCGAGCCTGGCTCTCGTTTGCGCTAACATGTAACAGGCGGATCCCTTGGGACAGGTGCTGGTGATTCCGCCGGATTTCGGCTCGGCAGCTTACCACGCGCGGCCTTTCTTCGCACGATCGTGGGAGACCTTCCGTCCAGCCTTGTCGCCGAGTTCACGTTCGTGGGCCGCACGGGCGGACCCGTGAAAGCGCTGCGGGGTTTCCGCAAGACACACCACAGCGTCCCGGACGCGGTCAATCCGGCGACGCTGGGTTTTCTCGCCCGGCTCTGCACCGAAGAACTCGCGGAGGAGGCCGAGGCGCTCTTCCAGGCCGCCCGCCAAGCGCTAGCCTACAAGCGCAAGGACATCGCCCTCGCGGTCACGAGCCCGTCCGCGGTGTTGTCCGCCCGCGACTTCACCGTGGAAATCGCCTACTCCCTGGAGGAGGCAGATCCGGCCCGCTACACGGTCACTTCGACCCTCTCTGCGCTCCGCGACCTGGACGTGGCGCGCTCACCGGAGTTCGCGGGT
>CAXRGI010000362.1:0-11976 GCA_964229935.1 Opitutales bacterium | reverse complement strand
TCAGGCCCCGAGTTGCTGGAGGGACTGCGGACGCATGCGCTCGACCAGTTCGGTCCGTTGGCGAAGACCGTGCTCAACGCCTGGGGCATCTCCCGGTGCACCCACTTCGGCGACATCGTCTTCAACCTGATCGAATATAATGTCTTCTCGAAGACCGAGAATGACCGTCGGGAGGATTTCTCGGATATTTTCGATTTTGATGACGCTTTCGTGAAGCCCTTCCTGCCCACCGGTCGCCGGGGCGGACGGAGCTCCGCCCGGACTTATGGCAAAGCTTGACCGCCCTTCGGGCCGTGGTGTCCGGGGGCGCGTCTCCTCCGGCAATTCCCGGGAGAAACAGATCGGGGAGCGCTCGTTGCTCGAGGCCTTCTGGCGCGAGCCTGTCACCCGGAGAGTGCTGCCCAACGGTCTGACGCTCATCGTCAAAAGGGACGACTCCGCGGCGCTGGCCTCCGTCCAGGTCTGGGTGAAAACCGGCAGCATCCACGAGGGCGCGCACCTCGGGGCCGGCCTTTCGCACTTCCTGGAGCACATGCTTTTCAAAGGCACCGCGCGGCGCGCCGGTCGTGAGATCAGCTCCGCCGTGCAGGGGGCGGGGGGGTACATCAACGCCTACACCACCTTCGACCGCACCGTTTACTACATCGACCTGCCCAGCGAGAGCGTGGGCCTCGCGATCGACATTCTCGCGGACGCGACCCTGAACTCGACCCTGCCGGCGGATGAGGTGACCAAGGAGCGTGACGTCATCCTGCGGGAGATCGCGATGACCAAGGACGACGCCGACAACCGGCTCTGGGACACGCTGTTCTCCGTGGCTTTCCGGGAGCACCCCTATCGCCAGCCGATCATCGGCCATCAGGATGTTTTCTCCGCGGTGTCTCGCGAGGATTTGGCGGGGTACTATCGCGCGCGCTACGTTCCCAACAACCTCGTGGTGGTCGTGGTTGGAGACGTCGACATCGACGCGGTGCAGGCGGAGGTCGCGGAACGGTTCGGCGGCGCGCCGCGGTCACGGCTTGCCCCGGTCTTGGTGCCTTCGGAACCGGCCCAGTTGGCGCCCCGGGAGGAACATCGGCACGAGGAGGTGGAGGTCACGCGTTGTGTGCTAGCGTGGCCCATCCCCGGGCTGGTTCACGAAGATGCGCCTGCGCTGGACCTGCTGGCGACCCTGCTGGGTCACGGCGACAGCTCGCTGTTGTGGCGCGAAATTCGGGATCGGCAGGGTTTGGTGCATTCCATCGACGCGTCCGCCTGGAACCCCGGAAGTTCGGGGCTGTTCTGTGTGTCCTTCACGTGCGATCCGGCGAAGCGCGACTCGGCGCGCCGGGCGGTGGAGAAGATTTTGGCGGGTCTCGCGCGGAAAGCGCCCGGCCTGCCCGACCTGCGCAAGGCCCTGCGTCAAATGGTCGTGGGGGAAATCAACACCCGTAAAACGATGAGTGGCCAGGCTTCGCGCCTTGGGGTGGCCGAAGTCGTGGTGGGCGACCTCGATCACGGCCGCGGCTTCTTCGAGCGGCTTTCCTCGCTGCGACCGGCGGATTTGCGTCAGGTCGCGGCGCGTTACCTCGCGCCGGAACGACTCAACGTCGTTTCGAGCAATCCGCGCGGTGCCGGCGTCGCGACTCCGCGCGTGAACGCGGTCGCCGCCTCGCGGGCCGATTTCAGCGAGGTGCGTCTGGCAAACGGCGCGCGGATCCTCCTCCAGCCCGACCGCCGGCTCCCGAACGTGCATTTCCGGCTGGTGATGGAAGGCGGGCCGTTGCACGAGACCGCGGGTTTGCGCGGATCCACGAGTCTGCTGGGTACCCTGCTCACCAAGGACACGCGCCGCCGTTCCGCGGCCGCCGTCGCGCGTTACATCGAGGAGGCGGGGGGGGCGATCTTCCCGTTTTCCGGCAACAACAGCGTCGGCTTCGGCGTGGAGGTCCTGCCGACCGATCTCGACCGCGCGGTCGACGTGCTGGGGCAGGGGCTCCTGGAGCCCGCTTTCCGCGCCGCCACGTTCAGCGTCGAGCGCGATGCCCAGATAGCGTCCTTGCAGCAGGACGAGGACGACGTCGTCACGTTCGCGCGCAAGCGCCTGCGGGAAAAATTCTTCGGCGCCCACCCCCTCGCGCTCGATGCTTCGGGTGATATCGCGGGAACCAATTCGATCACTCCCGCCGCCCTCGCGGCCCTTCACCGCTCTCTCGCGGTGGGGGGGAACGTCGTGGTGGCGGTGGCGGGTGAATTTGATCCGGCGCGTCTCACGCGGGATCTCACCCGCGTGCTCTCGCGGCTGCCCGCCGGGAAGCGCCCCGCCTGGCGGCTGCCGGCGGCCGTTGCGCTGCCCGCTCAGCCCGGGGATTTCACCGCGCATCTCCCGCGTGAGCAGGCCGTCGTGCTGCAGGGGTTTCCGGGACCGGCGGTCAACGAGGAGGATTTCCACGTGGGCGAGGTGGCCGACGAATTGTTCAGCGGAATGGCGGCCCGGCTTTTCGAGCGGGTCCGCGAGGAGAAGGGATTGGCCTATTTTGTGCGCTCCGGCCGGGTCACCGGGCTGGAGACGGGAATGTTTTACTTCGTTTCCGGCACCCAGCCGGGTCGGGAGCGGGAGGTCCTGGCCGAAATCGACGCGGAGATCGCGCGCGTGAGCGCGGGCGGGGTGGAGGCGGCGGAGCTCGCCCGTTGCGTGGCGCGGCTGAAGGCGGCGCGCCGGCAGTCGATGCAGACCAACTCGGCGCGGGCGATGCAGGCCGGGCTGAACGCGCTGCAGGGCCAGCCGGTGAACGACTGGCGTAACTACGACGCGCGGGTCGAGGCGGTCACAGTCGCGGCGCTGGCCGGCTTCGCTCTTCGCCGTCTTGCACCCGCCCGCCGGGTCCAGCTGGTGGTGCGTCCGGAGTGAACGATCTCGCTCGGCTGTTTCCGGACGAGGATTTCCGCCATCATCTCACGTTGCGGCGGGGAGACCTTCGGGCGTTCCTGCGGCGGCGAGATGACGCGGAGGCGACCTTGGCGGAACGAAGAAAATGGCTCGAGCAGGAATCCGCGCGTTACGCGGCGCTCGAACCTGCCGGTGAGGCGGCATGGCGGGAACTTTGCGAGCGAGTCGCGCAGTGGGGAATCGCTTGCGTGCCGGAGTCCGACACTGCTCGACCGTCCGCGCTCGGAAGCCTGCTGGAGCCCGATCTGCTTGTCCTCTGCCGCGACGAGAAGGGCCTCTGGCGTTTGCGGGGCGGCGCCCTCTGCTTTCCCACGAGTTGGTCGCTGGGGGAGAAGCTGGGACGCGGCATGGAGGAGATCCACGGGCCGGTGCCGGGACTCAACGCCGCACTCGGATCTTCGATCCATCAGGTTTTGAACCGACTGCCCTCCGACACCACGGTCGAGCGCTGGAATTGGGGCCTGGCGGCTACGCCGGAGCTCAACCTGCATCCGGCACGACGCATGCCGGTCCCGACGCCGCCGGTGAATCTGGAATCGCTCTGGCTCCGATTGGAGCATCAGGCGTTGATCGCGCTGCCGCGCTCGGGCGCCGTGCTCTTCGGTATCCGCATTTCGCTTCATCGGCTCGACGCGATGGTCGGCACCGAAGCCGGTCGCGGTTTAGCCCGGGCGCTGCGTTCGATGCCGGTTGAGATGGCCGAATACAAGCGGCTGGACTCCGTGCGGCTCGGGATCGTTTCCGCGCTCACGCGAAGCCCTTGAGACGGCTCAGGGGAATAAAAAAAGGCGACCCGGAGTCCGGGTCGCCTTTTTGAAAAGGGCCTAAGGCTTACTTGTTCTTCTTCTGGCCGGCATCGAACTCGTCCTTCGAGAGCTTGCCGTCGTTATTCTTGTCGAGGGTCTTTAAGCGGTTCTCGGCCTTGCTGGCGTCCTTCTGGGCCGCGGGGGAAGCCATGTACTCCTTCTTGGAGACCGAGCCGTCCTTGTCCGTGTCCAGAGCGGCGAAACCGCCACCCTTCTTCTTATCACCCTCGGCGGCGTTAACCGCGAGAGCCATGCTGAAAGCGGCGATGACCGCTGTGGAGATGATTTTGGTTTTCATAGGTATTGGAGTAACTCCGGATGCAGCACAGGGAGACGTTTAGTCTCCGTCAAGGTTACAGGCACCGGTTGCAGACCGGGGACGCCTTAGCGTTTCGAAGAGAAACCGCCGCTCCACATCAGCTTTTTCCGCACGATCGCGAAATGCGAATATCCCGGGAGTTGGGCGAGGGGGAGTGAACGCCGCGCGAGGCTGATGTTGATCGGCAGGTCGCTGCCGGGCAGGAGCTTGTGGCGTCCATCGGCCAGAACGAACAGCCTCGCGCCGGGCGACCGATTGATCACGGTCAGCCGCACCGAGTCGCGGAAGATAATGGCCCGGTTGCTAAGTGTGTGCGGGCAGATCGGCGTCATTGCGATCACGCCGGCCCCGGGGTGCACGATGGGACCGCCGGCGGAAAGATTGTAGGCCGTGGAACCGGTGGGGGTGGAGAAAATCAGCCCGTCGCAGAGGTAATCGGTCACCAGATCACCGTCCGCATGCACTTCGAGCCGCACCAGGCGGGAGTTCTTCTCGTCCTTGATCAGGATGTCGTTGAGCGCCAGTTCCGGCGCGGTTCCCTTGGCCGCGCATTGCAGCATCGCCCGCCGGTCCAGCCGGAAGTCCCCCGCGAGCAGTTCCGTGAACCGCCCCCGCGCCTCGTCGGCGGAAAACGTCGTCAGAAAACCGAGACTGCCGCGATTCACGCCGATGATCGGCACCTGCGCCAATGCGGCCTCGCGGGCGACACCGAGCAGGGTGCCGTCGCCGCCGATCACGCAGCACGCATCGACGCCCTTGAGAAATCCACGGGGAAGCGGTGACCGCGAGGTGCTCCGCAGGCGAACGCCGGACGCGCGTGCGAGTGCGGCGAGCTCACGCGCAAGGTCATGCGCGCCCTCCTTCTGGGAATTCACCACGAACGCCAGTTTGCGGATCGGTTTCATCGGGGCGGCCTTTAAACGGCGCTCTTTTCCAAACATAGCAAGAACTCGCGGTTGCCGTCGGCCCCCTCGATCGGCGAGTCGGTCTCGCCCACGACGCGACATCCGGCAAGCCGCGTTTCGGCGTGTTCACGAACCTTCGTCAGTGCGGCTTCCTGCACCGTGCGATCCCGGATGACGCCCCGTCCGCGGTCCGCCTCCTCCTTTCCCGCCTCGAACTGCGGCTTCACCAGCGCTACCAACCGGCCACGGGCCTTCAGCACGGGCCACACCGCGGGTAGCACCGCGGTCAGCGAGATGAAGGAAAGGTCCATCACCACCAGATCAAAAACGCCTCGCGGCAGATCCGCGGCCGTGAGGTGGCGGGCGTTCACCTTCTCCAGATTCGTCACCCGGGGGTCGGATCGCAGCTTCGCGTGCAACTGGGCTCGGCCGACATCCACACAAACCACGTCCGCCGCTCCGGCCTGGAGGACGCAGTCGGTGAACCCGCCGGTCGAGGCGCCCACGTCCAGCACATGGGCTCCCCGGGCATCGATCGCGAACGTCGACAGCGCGGCGGCCAGCTTTTCGCCCCCGCGACTCACGAACCTAGGCGGCTGTTCGATTTCAAGTGGGGTGTCGGCGGGAAACTCGCGCCCGGGTTTCTCGAGTCGTTCCGTGCCGCGGCGTACCCGCCCGCTCATGATGAGGGCCTTCGCCTGGGTGCGGGACTCCGCCAATCCGCGGGCCACCAGCAGCTCGTCCAGTCGCACGCCTTTCATGGCAGGCGTTGCCTCCCGGGCGACCAGCACGACGTGCGACCGCCGATGGTTTCACGGCGCAGCAGCACGCCGGTGCGCGGGCAGCGGCCGCCGTCGCTCCAACGGTGAAGGAAGAGCCATGAACGCGGGATGCCCACGTTGAGATCGGCCGGCAGGCGGGCACCGCGTCCCGCAATGGCGTCGAGGGCCTGGCGGGCGACCGTGCGGCATGTGCGCCAGAGGACGGCGATCTCGCCGGTGGAGAGAGACCCTGCTTTCCGGGCCGGATGGATCGCGGCCCGCCAAAGAATCTCGTCGGCCATCCAGTTGCCGATGCCCGGAAACCGCTCCTGCATCAGCAGCACGGCCTTGATCGGCGAGCGGGCGCGGCGGAGGAGGAATTCCACGACCGCCGCGCGCGTAAAGGCGGGCGAGAGCACCGGCGGCGCGATCCGCGCCCACCACGAGGGGTCGTCCGGGCCCTGGTGGAGCTCGATCCGGCCGAACATGCGGGGATCACGGAAAACGAGCGCGTGGCGGCGCGTGAACAAAACCAGGTGATCGTGCTTGCCGGGGGCGAAGCCGCACGGAGCGACAAACAGTTCGCCGGTCATGCCCAGGTGAACCCCCAGGCGCGCGCCGCCCCCGAATCGGAAGAGCATCTGTTTCGCCGCGGCTTCGGACGAGTCGAGCGTGGCTCCGGTCAATGCCCGGCGGGCGTCGCTGACGTTGATGTTCCGGACGGGACGTTTGCCCGCGTTGAAAGCGACGCGTGTGATCCGCTCGCCGGTGGCCGCCAGTGCCCAGCGCTTCCGGTAGAATTCGACTTCCGCGAGCTCAGGCATGGCGCTGGGCCGCCGGCAGGTTCGCCACGAGTTCGGCGAGACCGGCGTGCACCGGCACGCCCGCGGGAAGCACCCTCGACCAGCCCGCGGCGTCAAGTTTTCCGGTGCAGACGGCGGCGGACTTGATTCCCGCTTCCAGACCGGCCCGCACATCGCTCTCCCGGTCCCCGACCATCCAGCAGCGCGCCGGATCAAGCCGGTAGCGCACAAGGGTTTCCTGGATGAAGCGCGGGGAAGGCTTGCGGTACTGCACGGGGTCCTGCGGCCCCTCGGGGGCGACGCAAACGGAGTCGAAAATCGGGCGGGGTAGTCCGAGCAGTTCCTCCATCCGTTCATTGCAGCGGATCACATCCGCCATGCCGTAGAGACCGCGCGCGATGCCGCTTTGGTTCGTGAGGATGAAAAGGCGGTAACCCAGCCGCCGGGCGGTCGCGAGGGCGCGGGCCGCTCCCGGCAGCAACTCGACGCCGGCCGGATCCCAGAGGTAATCGCGGTCGTGGATGATCGTGCCGTCGCGGTCGAGGAAGAGCGCGGCGCCAGGCGGTGCGTCGGCCGGGGGAGGCGGAATGAAGTCCTGGATCACCGGCGATTGACGTAGGCGACCAGCTCCGTGGGCGAGACTGTCGCGGTGCCCAGCTTGCCGACCACCACGCCGGCGGCGGCGTTGGCGAAATGCGCGGCCGTTTCCAGCGGGGCTCCCGCGCACAGGGCGAGCACGAGTCCGGCGAGCGCGGTGTCACCCGCGCCGGAAACATCGAAGACCTCACGGGCCGCGGTGGGGATGACCTTTTGCACGCGTCCGTTCGCGCTCAATAGCATGCCTTCCTCGCCCAGCGTGACCACCAAGTGGCGGGTGGCGTAGCGCTCGTGCAGACGAGCACAGACTTCCGCGGCTGGGAACCGGGCGTGCGGTGCCAGTTCCATGCCCGCGAGCTGCAGGGATTCGCGTTTGTTGGGCGTGATGAGATCCAGGCCGTGAAAGGCGAGGTTCCGCTTCGGCTTGGGATCGAGCGCGATGAATTTTCCGGCCTTCCGGGCCAACTGCGACACACGGGCCACCACCGTGTCGTTCAGAATTCCCTTGGCGTAGTCGGAGAGGATCACCGCATCGCAGGCCGACACGGCCTTCGCAAGGAGTGCGTCGACCCGCCCGGCCGGGATCTCGTACGCGCCCGGGGGGGCCTCGCGGTCGAGGCGGCAAAGCTGCTGGTGCTGCACCAGCACGCGCGTCTTCACGATGGTCGGCGCGGCGCCGGGCGTCGGGATCGTTGCGATGCGCTTGTCGTGCAGGATCGTCGAGAGACGCTGGCCCGCCTCGTCATCGCCGATGTAGCCGGCGACCGTGCAATTGGCCCCGAGCGAGGCTAGGTTCAGGGCCACATTCGCCGCGCCACCTGCGGTCCAGGTGTCCCGGGCGATGTCTATCACCGGAACCGGCGCCTCCGGTGAGATGCGCGTGGCGTCTCCCCAGATGTAGTGGTCGAGCATCACGTCGCCGACCACGAGGATGCGCAGGCGGGCGATCCGCCGGAGCAGCGGTTTCAACTCCTTCATGAGCGGAACTCCCAGGCGTAGGGATGGCTCGACAGCATCCGCGGCCGGCCGTCCGTCACCTGCACCACGTCTTCCACCCGGCATCCGCCGACCCCGGGATAGTACAGCCCCGGCTCCACGGTCACGACCGAGCCGCGACGCAGGGTATAGTCGATGGAGCCGCTCATGCGCGGTGCCTCATGGACGGCCAGCCCAAGTCCGTGCCCGGTTCCGTGAAAGAAACCGACCGATCCCCGCGGTCCGTGCTCGGTGCGAAAGCCACGGGATTCGAAGACTTCCACGCAGCGTCGGTGAACATCACGGCCGTTGGCGCCCGTCTGGATCCCTCCGATCGCCGCGATCTGTGCCGCGCGCACCGCGTCGACCATCGCGCGTTGCGCGTCGCTCGCGCGACCCCTGAGATAGGTTCGGGTCATGTCGCCGTAGAACCCGGTGGACGTCACGCGGGGGAAGATATCCACGATGATGAGTTCGTGCGGCCGCAGGGGGCCGGATCCACGGTCGTGCGGATCACACGCTTGGTCGCCGCCGGCCACGATCGTGTTTGCCGAAACGGCACCGGCCTCCAGGCAGGCCGACTCGATCGCGAACTTCAGCATCTCGCTGGTCACCTGCCTTCCGCGATACACCAGTTTGCGCCCTTTTACCTGCGAACCGCTCAGGATCCGCTCCACGGCGGCGAAACCCAGCGCGCTGCACCGGTTGCCCTCGCGAATGGCTGCCGCCTCGCGGGGGGTCTTGATCTCCCGTTCGGGGAACAGTGGTCCGGGCGCGATCGTAAGCCGCAGCCCTAGCTCGACGAGGCGCGCGTAGACACCGGCCGGGAAATCATCGGGCACCGTGAACGTCGTCCGGCGCACATCCTTGGCCGCGAGAAAAATCACCTCGGCCGGCCCGGGCCGTCGGTCGGTCCAGCGAGCCCGCGCCCGACGTTGAAAATCCTCCAACGGCAGCACGACGTCGAAACCCGACGTGCGCCGCACCCGGCCGAATTCCAGCGCGCTCACGATCGCGTACTTCCGGCCCCCGTGACCGAACGCGATGAACGGATCCGGCACATCCACGTTTCCAAAATAGAGCGCGTCGGCGCTGCGTTCAGTGTCGGCGTAAAGCAGGGGAGGCGGCAGGGCGGGCACGGTAGATGCAGGTTGAAGCTGGAGCGGTGGCCGATTAGCCACCCGCCCGTGAAAAATGCAAATCCGGTTTCGGTCCGTCTGATTGCCTCTCTGCTGGTCGCGGCCGTGGCGGGTGCCTGCGCGCGCGAAACGCCGTCCAAGGCGGCCGGCACGCCCGCGGTCGCGACCAAGGCGGCCCTTGATTTTTTCCCCATTCGCGTAGGGGAAAAGATCGTCCGGATGCAGCTCGCGGTGCGCCTCGATGAAATGCAGCGCGGGCTGATGGGGCGCCGGGACCTCGGTCCCGACGACGGGATGATCTTTGTGTACGAGAAGCCGCAGCAAATGAGCTTCTGGATGCGCAACACGCCCACGCCCCTCGACATTGGGTTCTTCCGATCCGACGGGGCGCTCGCGGAGATCCATCCGCTGCATCCGTTCGACGAGCGGCCGGTGGCCTCCGGGGGCAGCGATTTACGCTTCGCGTTGGAGACGCACCAAGGCTGGTACCGCGCGAATGGAATCCGGCCCGGCGCGAAGCTCGACCTGGCCGCTCTCGCGGCCGCTCTGAAGGCACGTGGGTTTGACCCTGCGAAGTACGGGCTTTGAGGAACGGGGCCGAGCCGCTCCGCGAGCGGTCAACCGCGGATGGAGTCAGATCAAGTCGCCTGGGTGGAGCAGCGATCGGCCGCCGCGGATCGCGGCAAAAGTATTCCCGCCGACGGCTCTACCAGATCGCTCAGCCCTCCTAACCGCGGATCGCGCCCGGCCCTTTCGTTAACCAACTCCCGCACGGCCTTCGGGGCGTGTTTCCGCCCCGGGTTCCACCGGTCAGCGGGAGGTTTCCTTCGGAATCTCGTTGTCCGTGCGGATCATCAGCACCGGGGTCTTGGTCTTCACCCAGACATCGGTCTCCTTGAAGAATTTCGCCGGCACGGTCTCGATCGCCTCGCCGACGGTCTTCACCGGCAGCAGGCTGCCCTTCTTGGTGGTGTTCCAGTCGTAGGCGGCCCGGAAAACGCGCTCCTGCGTTGTGGCGACGCTCTCGCTTTCGGGAATCTGCAGCACCCAGCCGGCGAAATCATTCTTCGGCAACCGGCCCTCGGGATCGCTGATCAGGATCACGAACTGCTTCTTCATGGGCGGCGGTTTCTCGCCGTCGCCCGGGTCGGGTTGCGCGGCGAGATTGAGCTCCTCCATCACGCGGCGGAGGACCGCGGGGGAAATTTCGTTCTTCTTGAGGATCTCGGCGACCTTGTTGACGTCGATCTTGGCCATGGCGTGTGAAAGTGGAGGGTGAGGGACACACGAAAGCGGCGCGTGGACCAAGCCTAATCCTTCCGGCGGCGCGCCCCGGGCTTTACTCCCGCGGCAGGTCCGGCCTTTGTGCCGGCGATGACGGCGACCGACGAATGGTTTGATGTGGTTAACGAGCGCGACGAGGTCGTGGGGCGCGCCACGAGGCGCGAGGTGCATGCGCGCGGCCTCTGGCATCGCGCGGTGCACACGCTGGTCTTCGACCCGGCCGGCCGGGTGCTGCTCCAGAAACGCTCGATGCTGAAGGACCTGTCACCAGGCCTCTGGGATTCCTCGTGTTCCGGGCACCTCGATGCGGGTGAGGACTACGACACCGCCGCGGCGCGGGAGCTCGGCGAGGAGATCGGGGTGCGGTTGGCGCCCGACGTTCGGCCACGGCGTTGGTTCCGGGTGGAGGCCTGCGAGGAGACCGGCTGGGAATTCGTCTGGATCTACCGATTGGCGCACGCCGGCCCGGTCGTGATCGATGAACGCGAGATCCAGTTCGCGGAATGGGTCGCGCCGGCCGAGGTGAGCCGCCGGGTCGAGCACGCACCGCAGGAGTACTGCCCGTCCTTCAAGTTGATCTGGCCCCTGGCCGCCGCCCGCCTGGCCGCCGCGGAGACGCCGCGCTGACGGGGCGCCGCGTCTCGCCAGGATTTTGGTTGGATTTTCACACGCGGATATGCCGGTACCGCGGCCTCGGTCGCCAGCCGCCTGCGCGCGGGCCCCTTACACCGCCTTTTCGATCGAGGCGAAGTCTACCTCTATCGCCTTGGCGTCGAACTTCGCCGGATCCGGGACGCGCGCGCAGACGTTCGCCACGATCCACGGCTTAAGGGGATTTGCGCAGGTGAAGCCCGAGGACTTCTGGCGGTTCTCCACGGCGACCTCGATGCCGTCGACCCGCGGGCTCACCGAAACCAGTTTCGCGAGGTCGAGGTTCCGCGTGCCCATCTGGCCGTCGAACACGATGCGGCGGTTGGTGATCGTGAGCATACCCTCGTCGAGGCGCTTCCAGACGTCGTTCGATTCCGAGGTCGACGTGCCGGTGCTCACCCACACGCCGCGTGCCACGCGGAACCCACCCCGGTTGCCCGTCCCCGTGCGCACGGCGCGGGGCTCCATCAACTCCACCTTCGCGCAAACGAACGACTGCTCCCCGTCTGTCAGGAACAAGGTCGATTCCACCGGCAGCAGTCCGCCGCGACGTTCCGCCTCCCGCCAGAACGCCCGCGCCGCCTCCAAGTTGCCCAGCGCCCGGCTCCGCTGCTCCTCCCGCGCCGCCTTTCGTGACGAGGCCGACCACCAAAGGAAAAGCCCCAGCAGTCCGAAAACGACGAGAACAAGGATCGCGGGGGATTCCATGGTGAAACGGGGCAGCCTTAATCTTGAGGACGATTTTGCCCCGGCGTCTACATCGACTCCAAGGAACGGACCTTTTCTCTCAGGAACGCCCGCCCCGAG
>CAXRGI010000361.1:0-3217 GCA_964229935.1 Opitutales bacterium | reverse complement strand
CCCCGAGTTCAACCTATCCCTCGTCGCCGCCGAGCCGCTGGTGAACAAGGTCATGAACATGGACTGGGACGAGCGCGGCCGTTTGTGGGTCGCCGAGACCCCCGAGTATCCCAACGGCCGCCGCGTGCCGAATGTCGAGGCGTGGAAGGACAGCGGTTACCTGCGCGGCGCCCGCGCCGAGCGCGATCCCGAGGACCGCATCTCCGTCCTCACTGACACCGACGGCGACGGTGTGATGGACCGTAAGCAGGTGTTCGCCGACAAGCTTGAGCTCGTCACTAGCTTCGTCCTCTACCGCAACGGCGTCATCGCCGCGACGGCGCCCGACATCTGGTTCCTGGAGGACACCAACGGCGACGGCGTGGCCGATCGCCGCGCGAAGCTCTACACCGGACTCGGCATCCGCGACACGCATGCCGTCATCAACAACCTCCGCTGGGGCCTCGACGGCTGGATCTACGCGACGCACGGCTACTCCTCGGGCGAGGTGAAGTCGGGCGACGGCCAGCGCACCTTCGCCACCGGCGGCAGCGGTGTCGTGCGCTTCAAGCCCGACGGTTCCGCGTTCGAGCAGTACAGCAGCCGCAACGGCAACACCTGGGGTCTCGAGACCACGTGGGACGGACAGATCTTCTGGACGCAGCCCACCAGCGGCACGGTGTTCTTCCACACCCTGCTACCCGAAAGCGTGCTGGCGAAGGGGAAGATCCCCGGCACGACCTCCTGGAAGGGCATGATCGTGAACCAGCCCACGTTCCCGCTCATGACCTGGCCGGAACAGGCCTATGTGCAGATCGATCAGGTGGGCCGTTTCACCGCCGCGGCCGGTTGCGCCCTTTACGAGGGCGGCGCCTGGCCGGACCGCTGGAACTACAGCTATTTCACCGGTGAACCGACGCTCAACATCGTGCACCACCAGTTCGTGCGGCGCGACGGCGTGAGCTACGACGTGAACCGCGAGACGGGCCGCGAGCAAACGGAGTTCATGCGCAGCCGCGACCTGTGGTTCCGCCCGATTGAAACTCGCATCGGGCCCGACGGCGCGCTCTACGTGATCGATTTCTACAACCAGGCGGTGATCCACAACGACACCCGCGGCCCGGTCCACGGCCCCGCCAACGCCGCGGTGCGTCCGGATCGGGATCATTACTTCTCCCGCATCTGGCGCGTGCAGCACAAGGAGGCGCGAAAGCTCGCCCTGCCCGCCCTCGACCGCCGCGACCTGCCGGGCCTCGTGCGCGCGATCGAGACGAGCCCCAACGCCCACGTGAAGAAGCTCGCTTGGCGCCTCGCGCTGGAGAACCACGGTGCCGCCGGCGCCAAGGCTCTCGCCGCCATCTCGCGCCCGCCGATCGGCAGCGTTCCCGAGCAGCGCCACGCCGCCGCCCGCGCCGCCACCACACCCATCCAGCGCGAGGCTGTCCTCGCCGAGTACGCGCGCGCCACTGACGACTGGACCCGCTCGGCGCTCATCGCCGCCGCGGCCGACCACGCCGCGGATTACGTGGCCCTTGCGCTCAACGCACCCAACTCCGCCGCGCTCGCTTCCTTCGTTACCGCTGTCGCGCCTGCCATCCCCGTGGAACGCGCCGCTGCGCTCGTGCAGGCCGCCGCCAATGCCCCGGCCGCCAACGCGCCGGTGAAGGTCGCCCTGCTCCGCGGTCTCTCCCAGCAGGAGAACGCGCCGGCGATCATCGACGCCGCCACCAGTCGTCTGCTCCAACGTCTCCTCGGGGACTCCGCCACCGTGGCCGCCACCCTGCAGCTCGTCGCGAAATGGGATCGCACCGGCCAGCTCGCCTCCGCCGCCGAGCCGATCGTGCGTCAGATGCAGCGCGACCTCGTCGACCGCGCGCAGCCTGACGCCCGACGCGCCGAGCTCGCCGCCAGCCTCCTCAGCCTGAAGCAGTCCCGCCCGGCGGCGCTCGCCGCGGTCGCCGAGCTGCTCGGCGAGCCGGGCACCTCGTCCAGCCTCCGCGGAGCGCTTACCACCGCCCTCGGCGCCGCGCCCGGGAAGGACGCCGACACCGTGCTGATCGGCGCGTTCAAGGCGACGCAGTCGCCGACCGTCTTCGAGCAGATCATCCGCCGGCCCGAGACCGCTCAGGCGTTGCTGGAAGCGCTACGCTCGGGCGGCGTTACGCCCAAGGAAGTCGGCCCGGGCAATCTCGCCCGCCTGCGCACCCACCCGAACCGCGCGGTCGCCAACGCCGCCGCGAACGTGCTCGAGAAACTGAGCCCCGAGGCCGGACAGAAGGACGACCTGATCGCGAAGCTCATGCCCGAGGTCACCAAGGCCGGCAACGTGGCCAACGGCCGCATGGTCTTCACCGCCGCCTGCGCGATCTGCCACAAATACGGGGACATCGGCCTGCGCGACGTCGGCCCGCCCCTCGCCGGCATAGGCTCGAAGAGCACCCTCGAGTTGCTCACCCACATCGTCGATCCGAACCGCCAGGTGGAGCCCAACTACTGGCAGTGGAATCTCACGACCAAGAAGGGCGAAACGCTCGTCGGCGTCATCGTGAACGAGAACGCCAACACCGTGACGATCCGTAACCAAGGCGGCGACACCGAGGTGCGCCGCGACGACATCACCGGCCGCGAGAACACGCGTCGTTCCCTCATGCCCGAGGGTCTTGAGGGCCTCGGGGCGGACGGCCTAAGGGACGTCATCGCCTTCCTCGCCTCCACCAGCACGCCGGCCTCGGGCGGCGCCACTCCCACGGCACCCGCCCCGGCCAAAAAGTCCGGCAAGGGCAAAGCCGCCGCCAAGAACGGCGGTGCGGTCAGCCAGACCGCAGCCACGGCCGTCGCGGCAGGCGCGCCGGCGACCCAAGGCCCCAAGGAGGGCGGCAAGAACGATCGCCCGCTGCCTCCCCTCGAACAGGTACAGTGGGAGGCCGGCAAAACGCGCGTTCTCATCATCGGCGGCGGCAGCTCGCACAAGTTCACGGAGTTCTTCGGCGCGACCGACAGCGCCACGCTCCGCGCCGCCGGCTTCAGCGTCGCCTACACCGAGGACCGCGACCAGGCGGCCGCCGAACTCGCCGGGGCCGACGTCGCCGTGGTGAGCGTGAACCGGATGTTCTTCGACACCCCGGCCTACCGGAAGGCGCTGTTCGCCTTCGCGGCCGCCGGCAAGGGCATCGTGATGCTCCACCCGGGCACGTGGTACGCCTTCCCGAACTGGCCGGAGTTAAACGCGAAACTCGTG
>CAXRGI010000360.1:0-2823 GCA_964229935.1 Opitutales bacterium | reverse complement strand
CACGTACTGCAGCAGTTCGATCCGCGGCCCGCCGCCCGGCGGCTCCACGAACGCCACCAGCCCGCGCACGCCGCGCAACCCGATGATCTCCTCGATCCACGCGCCTTCCATCACGACGTCGGCCGTCTTCCGGAAGCCGAGAACTTCGGTGTAGAAACGCACCGAGCGCTCGAGGTCGGACACGACGAGATTGATGTGGTCGATGCCGCGGATCACGGGCGCGGAACGTAGGGCTGCCGTCGTGCGCCGCAAGGCGCTTCAAGCCCGGCGCGATGAGGCCGCGCCGGGAGGGATGGGGGAAAGCGAAGGGGAGTGGGGGAGACCAGATTTCCGAAATGGGTCTTGCCTACGGAGTTCACGGAACGCGCGGAATTTTCAGACGCTTGCCGCTGCCTGATCCGGTGTAGCCGCGGCTACACGGCCTGATTCACCGATTACGATACCTAGAGCGTGAGGCGTTCTTCCCCGGGTTCCTGATGCCCGGATTCGCTCCGTCCTCTGTGCCTCCGTGGCTCCGTGGTAAACGGTTGGTTGCTGTGCTGCCGAAGCACAGCGCCACGTTCCGGCTTTCCCTCGCCCGCGGGCTGCCTCATTTCCTGCGGCATGTCCCCGCTCGCTGACGCCTATTACACGAAGACGCTCGAGATGCTCGCCCTCGCCCGCGAGCGCAACGCCGCCACTATCGCGCGGCTCGCGCCGGTGCTCGGCGCCAGCATCGCGGGTGGCGGCATGGTCCACACCTTCGGCTCCGGCCACAGCGACATCATCGCCCGCGAGATTGTCGGGCGCGCCGGCGGCCTCGTCTGCATCGGCTCCATCCCCGATCCCACCGCCGGCTTCATCGAGAACCTGGTCGGTTACGGCACGACCCTCGCCGAGCGGTACGACCGCCAGTACGGCCTGCGGGCCGGTGAGGTCGTGATCG
The DNA here is from genome assembly GCA_964229935.1 of Opitutales bacterium. GTDB lineage: Bacteria > Verrucomicrobiota > Verrucomicrobiia > Opitutales > Opitutaceae > ER46. The sequence continues at coordinate 1,898 of CAXRGI010000360.1, read as the reverse complement.
TCATTTCCAATTCCGGGAAAAACTCCTCGCCCCTCGAGGTTGCGCACTACGCCAAGGGCAAGGGCTGCGTCGTCGTCGGGCTCTGCTCCGTCGCGATGTCGTCCACCGCGCGCACCGTCCACCCCGCGGGCCGCAATCTCCACGCGGTCGCCGACCACGTGCTCGACAACGGCGGCGTGCCCGGTGACGCGATCATGCCGGTCAACGCGACCATCTCCAGCGGCCCGACCAGCACGTTCATCGGCTGCTCGCTCCTCAACTGGCTCATGCTCGCGACCATGGAGTGGCTCAACGAGCGTGGGCACCCGCTTCCCGTGCTGCGCAGCCAGAACGTCCCCGGAGCCATCGAGCACAACCGCGCCGTGGGCGAGAAGTACAAGCTCCGCCTGAGCAAGCAGCTCGCCTGAGGATCAACCGGCCCGCCGAAGCCCGTGCACCCACGCCAGAACCCAGCGCGGACTTTTTTCACCTCGGAGGCACGGAGACACCGAGTGGAAACGAAGGGTATGCTCGCGGAGGGTTCGTCCCCGTGTGCTCCATTTCCTCCTGTTTCAAACCAGCCAACAGGAGCAAACGGAGGTAACGGAGAGAAGGCGGGGAGTTCCATGTTCCGCCTAGTCCGCAGTGCGATACCTCAGAATCGGGTGGTTTCGGAGCGAAACCCATCGGTGGAGCTATCTTCGCATTTATCCGCGTGGTCCGCGAAATCCGCGGTTAAAAATCTGGTGCTTTCGGAAACGCCGGCGGCAGTCAGGTCGACGACATCATCCGCGGCAGCCCGCCTCAGGCGGGTGAACCCTCCTCAGGCGGGTGAACCCTCCTCAGGCGGGCAAGCAGCCGCGGCTACCACGAGCCCTCCTTATCCGTGTCGATCCGTGTCCATCCGTGGTTACTCACCCGCGGAGCGAGTCGGGAGCGCGTTGCGACCCGAGGCTCGACTCCTCGACCTAGCGCTTGGGTTGCCGCTCCGCCGCGTCATCTGAACCACCCCGCCCTTTCACCATGGAATTCCGGATCGGCATCGACGGCGGCGGCACCAAGACCGAGGGCATTCTGCTCGACGCCACGGGCGCGATCGTCGCCCGCCACCTCGGTCCGGGCTGCAATCCCAATGTGGCCGGTCCTGCCGCCGCCCGCGCGGTCGTGGTCGGTGTGATCGACGCGCTCCGCGCCGAGGCTCTCCGCCTCGCGCCCGGCGCGGTCATCAGCCGCACCCATCTTTACTCCGCGGGCAACCGCTCTTTCTGGAGCGAGACCGTCGCCGCACTCGCCGATTGCGGCCGCACGTTCTCGGCCGATGACTCGCATCCCGTGCTCGAGCTCGCGACCGGCGGGCAACCCGGGCTCGTGTTGCACGGCGGCACCGGATCGTTCGTCGCCGCGCGCGCCCCTGACGGGTCCATTCACTACGCCGGCGGGATCGGCTGGCGTTTCGGCGATCCGGGCAGCGGCTACGATCTCGGCCGCCGCGCCATCGGCCGTGCCCTGCTCGAGCTGCAGGGCTGGTCCGCCCCGACCGCGCTTTCGACCCTCGTGCGCGCCCACGCCGGGCTTGGATCCGCCGCCGACGCCGCGACGCTCACGCGGCATTTCTACCAGCACGCCGAGCCCAACCAACTCATCGCCGGCCTCGCGCCCGGACTGCTCGGGCTCGCGGTGGAGGGCGACGTCGAGGCGCGGCGACTCGTCGCCGACTCCGCGGGCGAACTGCTCGCGCTGGCGCTGCGTGTCGTGACGCGTCTTTTTCCCGGGGTAACGCCCTCGACGCTGACCGCCGGCATCAGCGGCCCGATCCTCACCCATGCCGCGCTGACCCCGTTCTGGGGAGCAGGCTGCCCGCTCCGCGTGACGCCCGTGACCGGCGCCCCGATCGAGGGCGTCCGCCGCCTGGTCGCGCG
>CAXRGI010000359.1:0-2882 GCA_964229935.1 Opitutales bacterium | reverse complement strand
ATGCCGTAGCGTCAGCTTTTCATCGAGGGGGTTGGCGGACTGGATGACCTTCAATTCTCCGCGGTAAAGGGGCGGTACCACCTTGAAAACGTGGACCGACACCGGTTCGTCGATCGGGGTGAAGGCCCGGCCGTTGCCGACCACCATGACGACGAATCCCTGTCCGCCGCCCACTGCCGTGACCGCGTAGGAGTCCACGGCGGTATCGTCGTTGTCGATTGAGGCGAGTTGACCCGCGAGGACATCGCGGTTTTTCGCGGTATCCACGATGTAGGTACCCTTCTTCACCGGGTTCTCCTTAAACGTCTCGAGGCGGGTGCTGAGTCCGTCAATCGCGGTGTTCCAGGCGGTCCGGTCTGAATCGGCACTGGAGACCAATTCCTTCAGGGCGGTCGTGTCGGCCGAGCTTAGCCGATTGAGCAGCAGGTAATCGTCTCCCAGCACCTCGTCCTTGAACTGGCCGATCAGGACCAGGCTGCCCTTCGCCCCGCGGTTGGGATCGAAGTAGAAACGTTCCCGTAGGTGAGGCGGCAACCGGGTGAAATATGTCTTCCCCATGTAGACGTCGGTGGCGGCACTCCCGGGAATTTTGGTTAGCCCTGAACCAAGGGCATAGACCTTGGCCCGCGTCGGATCGTGGAGGGTGACGCTGGTTTGCAGGCCCGCGGTATCCTTGGCGATCGATTGCTGGTAGATGACCTCGGCGCTCGTCTGTCCTCGCACCGCGGGCAGACCGTACTTCGGCGTCATGAGCGATTCGCCCACCCGGAGTTCCGGAGCCGAAGCCGGCCAGACCGGGGTGAAACGTACCGCGAGCGGCTCACCCTTCACCGGGCTGTCGGTCGCAGTCTTGCGGATGTAGGGCACCACGGTTCCCACCGCAGGTTGGGCGTCGCCCAATTCAGGGAAATGGAATCCCTCCTGCGTGCGGTAGAAGTACCGCATGGTGAAGGAGGCGGTGCGCGCCTCGTTGTGCATGCCGCGGTAGATCCACGTGGTTCCCTTGCGGTCGAGGAACGTGAACTCCCCGTAACGGGGAGCATCATCATTGGTCTGGCTCCACGTGAGGTCCGCCTTGGCGGGCGCGTCGGCGGAAATGGGTGCAGCGGTCGTTCCCGCCCGAACCTCGTGGTTGGCGACAATTTCCGGCGCTTGATAGGCAGGGAACCAGAGCGGGGCCGCATCAAAATAAGCGCTCCACGAGCTCACGCCGGAGGGGAGCGTCGGCAAAGGCAGGAGGGGCAGCGGCATCGGCGCCTGGAGCACTTTCCCCGCCTCGGCCGTGTACGAGAATATTTTTCCCTCCACCGCTTTTTCGCGCAGCACCTTGAACACCGCCATGGCTGGAATGTCATCCGCCTCGGTGTAATCGAGCAGCACGAAAGCCTGGGAGGAGTCGGTGCGATTCAGGTCATCGCGCAGTGCCCAAGCCCGGCCATTCAACATCAAGGCATGCTCTTCGTTCGGGTTAAAGCCGTGCAGGGCACGGTTGTTTTGCACGTAGATGCTACCCTTGGACTGCAGACTCGGCAGGTCGCCCGACCCCGCGTTGCTCGCGAGCACGATCTCCGCCGGACTCGACGGCCACGTCAGTTTGTACTTACGCACCATCGAGGGCCACAGCGTGGGGCTGATCCCTGGGCTGGCCGGCGTGCTCGCCGTGTACCACCAGACTTCCAGCTCATCGTTGCCCGCCAAGGCGTTGACGCCGATGATCGCGCCTTTGGCCGCCTCCGTGAAACCGACCTCAAAGGGGTTTTTGTAAGCCTTGGGATTATAGGCCGTGCCACTGGCGGTGCGAATGTAGCCGACCGCGCTCGAGGCCCCCCCGGGGGCGACGATCCGCGCTCCCACATTCACCGTGATGGGCGCCGCGTATTCGGTGAAGGTGGTGTCGAGTTTGGAGTAAACCCGTTCGAACCAGATCTCGTCGCCGCTGGTGTAGCGGATCAGGGATCTCCCGGTGGGATTGGCGGTGGTGACCGTGGTGGAAAACCGGTAATCGGACCCCAATCGCGCGTGAGCCAGCGTTGAGTCGTCCTGATAAACCAAGGTCGCGCTGTTGCCCGAGCTCAACTGGACCGCCGTGTCCGCGCTGGGATCGAGGGACCGGGCATAGATGGAATAGCGGGTCAGATCCGTTGGCCAGTTGAACGCGTAACCCGCATACGTGTTCGGCCATTGGATGCTAAGGTTGCCGAGCTCCATCCAGTAGATCAGCACCTCGTTGCTGGGGATCTCGACTCCACCCGAAAGCAACTGGGTGGTTTGGCGCACCGCGAAGAGCCGTGAGCGCAGCGAGCCGGCGGAATAGTACTGGTAGAGGAAAGGTTCCTGCGGGGCGGTCGTATTCAGCCCCGCCACCACCCGTTCCAGGAGAGAGGTATCGCCTCCGGGTGGGAGCACTTGATCGCCGATCGCCACACGGACGAACTCCGGCCGCGCCTCCTTGATGACCTCCACGATTTCGGTGCCTAGGGACTCGCGCTCATCGGTGCCGGCCTTCGCCGAGCCGAGCAGCTCGATGAACACACGCCCTTCCTGATTATAGGCATGGAGCGCGTTATCGAGGGTACTGAACCACAAAGTGCGTTTTTCGGGAGGGAGGTTGGAGTTGGCGGACGGGTTCGCGACTTCGCCCGGACGCACATAGGCCTCGGCCACGGTCGCCGGAAACAGGGAGTTGTAGACAACGTTTACCGTAGAAACCCGGGAAGTCGGGATCTGGATGACCGGTCCGTTGAAGCCATTTTCCGTCCAGTAAACCCGCCGCACCTGCTTGGAGGGTGAGGCGGATACCACGTACTGGCGGGTGACTTGCGCTCCGGAGGCGCGCTCCTGCCAAGTGACTTCGACCACGCCCGGCTGGGTCGCGTAGACCT
>CAXRGI010000358.1:0-5417 GCA_964229935.1 Opitutales bacterium | reverse complement strand
GCCATGGTTCGCTGTAGCCGCGGCTGGCAGCCGCGGACGATGCCGGACTGGGAACGGCCGAAGGCATTCCCGAAACGCCCCGCATTTCTGACCGCGGATTTCGTTGATGGCGCGGATGGGTAGAAAACCGCCTCGTTTTTTCGTATCCGGCGGAAAATCGTTTGATTCCCCAGCCCAAGATAATTCCTGTATGAGCTAAGTGATGACAATTCCTTCCGCCTCTCGTTTGATCCGCGTTCTTCTCGCCCTGTTCGCGTCGCACGTTGCGGCGTTCGCCCAGGGCAAGTCTGCCTTGGTGGTCGCCCAGCTCGCGACCGTGCCGCACGTGCCCAACGAGGTGCTTGTGCAGTACCGGGCGGGTGCGACCCCCGCGCAAAAATCCGCCGCGCTCGCCCGCATCTCCGGTACGCGTGACTCCAACGTCGTTAACAGCGCGTGGCGCCGCGACGGTATGGGTGACCTCGATCTCGTTCGTCTGCCCCCCGGACTTTCCGTGGCCGCCGGTATCCTAGGCCTGCAGTCAGACAGCGCGGTCGCTTTCGCTGAGCCCAACTGGATCTACCAGCACTTCGCGACGTCCAACGACCCGTACTACACGAACGGCAGCTTGTGGGGAATGTATGGTTCAAGCTCCAGTCCGGCGAATCAGTTTGGCTCCGGAGCGGCGGCGGCTTGGGCCGCCAACAAGACAGGATCCTCCACGGTCATCGTCGGCATCATTGATGAAGGCGTACAAATCAACCACTCCGATCTTGCTGCCAACATCTGGAAAAACACGGCGGAGATCGCCGGCAATGGGCGGGATGACGACGGCAACGGTCTGGTGGATGATATCAACGGTTGGGATTTTGCCGGTAACAATAACACTGTCTACGACGGAACCGCCGACGACCACGGAACCCATGTCGCTGGCACAATAGGCGCCGTAGGCGGCAACGGCGCGGGCGTCGCCGGGGTGTGTTGGAACGTGAAGATGATCCCGGTGAAATTCCTGGGCGCCACGGGTGGAACCACCGCCAACGCCATCAAAGCGGTTGATTATCTAACGGACCTCAAGACCCGCCATAATTTGAATCTGGTCGCCTCCAATAACTCGTGGGGCGGCGGCGGTTTTTCCCAGCTCCTTTTTGACGCGATCGGTCGGGCCAACATGGCGGGCATCCTTTTTGTGGCGGCGGCGGGCAATTCGTCTTCAAACAACGACGCCGTGGCAAATTACCCGTCGAACTATAATCAGCCGAACATCATCGCGGTCGCTGCAATCACCAGCTCGGGCGCTCTCGCCAGTTACTCCAATTTCGGTGCGACCCAGGTTGATATCGGCGCTCCCGGTAGCGGCATTTGGTCTACCGTGCCGGGGAGGAAGAATGCGTCCAGCTATGCCTCCTACAACGGCACTTCGATGGCTACGCCTCACGTGGCTGGCGCCTGTGCGCTTTACGCGTCCATTAATCCTGGGGCTACCGCGGAGCAGATCCGGACGGCGATCCTCAATTCCGCCACGCCCACTTCGTCGCTCAGCGGCAAGACCGTCACAGGAGGTCGCCTGAACGTGAGCGGGTTCTGACGGGTTCCCGTCGTTGGTTCTTTTCGGGGCCGGGCCTTTGTGGCCCGGCTTTTTCGTTTCTAGGTGGCATGTCAGGCTATTTGGCCGCCCGCCCGCTTTCCCCGTCACCCGGTCCCCAGCCGCCGATAATCCAACACCGTATGGCTGATCACGCCGGCCGCCAAGGCGGCGCGGTCGGTCAGGGGTTCGGCGGGTGACAGGTCGTCGCCGAGGCGGAACACCAGCCGGTGCGTGCCGTCGTCCTGCGCGGGCGTGAAGAGCCCCGGCACCACCACCTGTGCGGGCACGGTGCGGCGCACCGGGGTCGAGGGACCGCACGGGTGGGGGAAGTTCAGGTTGTGCACGATGAAGCTCCGGCGCGGGGTCGCCGTGGCCAGTTCCGACGCGAGTCGCGCCGCGTGCGCGGCTGAGGCCCGCAGGGTCGCGAGCAATTCCGCGTCGGGTTTATCGCCCGATGCCTTGAGTCGGTCGTAGGTCTCGCGGCTCATATCCTGCGAGAGCGCGATGCCGGGGAGGCCGTGCAGCGCGCCCTCCCACGCGCCGGCGATTGTGCCGCTCGCGATGATGAAGCCGAGCGAGGCGTTCAGCCCGGTGTTGATGCCACTGATCACCGCGTCGAGGTGCAGACCCTCCGGCAACAGGTGTCCGATCGCGATGTTCACCGCGTCGCACGGCGTGCCGTCCACGATCCAGGTCGGACACCCGAGGCCTTGGTCGGCCGCCGTCGCATGCACCGGCCGGCTGCGCGATTTCGCGGCTCCCACCCAGCTCTGCTCGTGCCGTGGTGCCGCCACGCGGACATCATGGCCCGCCGCCACCAACGCATGCACCAGTTCATGCAGGAACACGCACCCGATGCCGTCGTCGTTCGTGACCAGGAAACGCATCGCGTGATCGGGCCAACAAGGCCGTTCTCCGGCAAAGGTTTTCGGCGCCGCGCAAAATCGCGCCGCTTCCGGGGGCGTGGATGATGCAGAGAGCTGGAGGACCTTTCCGAGCCTCGTGGCCTCCGGTTCAGAGACACCCGAAGGCGGTCACGAAGCGCTGCGCATTTCTCTCAACCACGGCTAAACACGAATGGACGCGGATGAGGGTCGAGGTGGACGTAGCCTCGTGCCCCGGAGAATTCAGACTACTCGACGGCCGCAGCCTTTTTCGGAGAACGCGCCTCCTTCTCAGCGCGCGGCTGGACCGAATATCCCGGTGGAGGTCCATGGCCTGCGCGTCTCCCTTGCCGCACGCGTCTCGATCATCTCCGGCGTCGTCATCCTTCCGTGTTTTTCCGGGGGTTCCGAGGGTGGGGCTCAGCGCGTACCTTTTCAGAACCGCATCCGGCGCCATTTTTCCCGCATGCGCAGCAGCGAGGGCTCGCGGGTGAATTTCTCCAATTCGTCCAGCGCCACCCACGCGAGCGCGTGCGATTCCGCGCTTACTTTGAAGTCCTCCGACGTCGTCGTCTGAAACGTGAAGCGCACATCGAAATGTTCGTGCGCCGCCGCGTCGCCGCGCGCGGGAATGGAATGGATGTCGAGGTCGAAGATACCCTCGCCGCGGAGATCGAGCCCGGGCAGGCCGGTCTCCTCGAGGGCCTCGCGGGCCGCGACGGCGGCGACATCGGGATCGCCATCCGCGTGGCCTCCCGGTTGCACCCAGATGTTCAGTTTGCGGTGGTGCGTGAGTAGCACGCGGGATCCGTCGCGGCTCATGATCCACGCCGAGCCCGTCACGTGGCCCGGCGCGAGGGCGCGTTCGAAGCAGCGTGGCTCGCTTTCCACAAACGCGGTGAACCGGGTGAGGCAGGCGGCGTCCGCGGCGTCGATCGGCCGGTAGCGGCGCAGGAGTGCAAGCAGGGCGGCGCGATGCATGGGGCGACGAAAGACGGCCGGCAGGGACGTCCGGAGACAAGCGTGGAGCTCGTCGCCGGCGGGAATGAAAAAGCCGCGGCCCGGGCGGGACGCGGCTTTGAGGCTGTGAGCGTTGCCAGGGTCAGCTGGCGGGCGCGGCCGGAGCGGCGGGCGCGGCGTCGGCCGGCTGGGCCGCCTTCTGCGCCTCCATCTCCTTCATCGCGGCCTTGCGCGACAGGCGCACCTTGCCGGAGCGCTCGTCGATGCCGACGCACTTCACCCAGATCATCTCGCCCATCTTCACGACATCCTCGGTGCGGCGCACGCGGAAGTCGGCGAGCTCGCTGATGTGGCAGAGGCCCTCCTTGCCGGGGGTGCACTCGACGAAGCAGCCGAACTCCTTGATGCCGGTGACGCGGCCGTGGTACAGCTTGCCGACCTCGATCGGGGTGCCGCCGCCGCCGGAGCCGCCGCCGCACAGGCCGTCGATCTCGGCGATGGCGCGGGCCATCGCGTCGCCGTTGTTGGAGTAGATGAACACCTTGCCCGAGTCGTCCTCGGCGATGTCGATCTGCGCGCCGGTCGTCTCGGTGATACGGCGGATGGTCTTGCCGCCGGGCCCGATGAGCAGGCCGATCTTCTCGGGATCGATCTGGATCGTCTGGATGCGGGGCGCGTACTTGCTGAGGTCGGCGCGCGGCGCGGGCAGCGAGGCGAGCATGACCTTGAGGATCTCGATGCGGGCGTCGCGGGCCTGCATGATGGCCGTCTTGGCGATCTCGAAGGGCAGACCGTTGATCTTCAGATCGAGCTGGAAGCCCGTTATGCCCTTGGTCGTGCCGGCGAGCTTGAAGTCCATGTCGCCGAAGTGGTCTTCCTCACCGAGGATGTCGGTGATCGTGACCCACTTCTCGATGCCGCCGTTCGCGTCGCTCTGCGTCATGAGGCCGCAGGAGATGCCCGCCACGGGGGCGGTGATCGGGACGCCGGCGTCCATCAGCGAGAGACAGCCGCCGCAGATCGAGGCCATCGAGGTCGAGCCGTTGGACGACATGATCTCGCTGACGACGCGGATGGAGTAGGGGAACGCGTCCTCCGGGGGCAGCACCGGGACGAGCGAACGCTCGGCGAGGGCGCCGTGACCGACCTCGCGGCGGCCGGGAGCGCCGAAGCGGCCCGTCTCACCGACCGAGAACGGCGGGAAGTTGTAGTGGAGGATGAACGACTTGGACTTCGCGCCGCCGGTGAGGCCGTCGAGCTCTTGGGCGTCCTTGGTGGGCCCGAGGGTCGTGAGGGCGATGTTTTGGGTGTCGCCGCGCTGGAACGTGGCGGAACCGTGGACGCGGGGCAGCACGCCGACCGAGGCGTTCAGCGGGCGCAGGTCGCGCTGGCCGCGGCCGTCGGCGCGGACGCCCTTCTCGAGGACGTTCTTGCGGTAGGCCTTGTACTGCAGGTCCTCGAACACGACGTTGAGGTCGACATCAGTGAACTTGTCGGCGCCGAGTTCGGCGACGAGGGCGGCCTTGGCCTCCTCCTTGAGGGCCTTAACACCCGCGGAACGGGCGGCCTTCTCCTTGCCGAAGATGGCGGCGACGATGCGCTCGGTGGGGACGACGCGCTCGATGATGGCGCGGGCCGCGGGCGTGGCGCCGACGAGCGGGAAGGTGCTCTTCGCCTTACCGGCGAGCTTCTGCAGCTCCTCGATGGCGGCGATGACCGGCTGGATGGCTTGGTGGCCGAACTCGAGGGCCTTGATGAATTCCTCCTCCGGCAGCTGGTCGGCGCTGCCCTCGATCATGAGCATGTCCTTCTTCGTGCCGACGTAGATCAGGTCGAGCGACGAGGAGTACATCTGCTCGATCGTCGGGTTGGCGAGGAACTGGCCGTCGATCAGCGCGACGCGCACACAGCCGATCGGGCCGCCCCACGGGATGTCGGAGATGGCGAGCGCGGCGCTGGCGCCGTTCACCATGGAGATGTCGGAGTCGTTGATCTGGTCGGCCGAC
>CAXRGI010000357.1:0-17005 GCA_964229935.1 Opitutales bacterium | reverse complement strand
CCGACCTTGCCGCCCTTGGTGAAGGGGGCGATGAGATCGATGACCTTGATGCCCGTCTCGAGGATCTGGGCCTTGGTGTCCTGATCGACGAGCGCCGGGGCGGCGCGGTGGATCGGGTACTTTTTATCGAACTTGACCGGGCCCTTGCCGTCCACGGTCGCGCCGGTGACGTCGAAGATGCGGCCGAGCACACCCTCGCCCACCGGCACGGAGATCGGAGCGCCGGTGTCGACAACCGTCATGCCGCGCACGAGGCCCTCCGAGGACGACATGGCGATAGCGCGCGCGACGCCGGCACCGAGGTGCTGCTGCACCTCGAGGGTGAGCAACTGCTTCGCGCCGGCGGCGGAGAACTCGACCGTGAGCGCCTGATAGATCGGCGGGATGGTGTTCTCGGCGAACTGGACGTCGACGACGGGGCCGATGACTTGGACGATTTTGCCGGTGTTCATTTCGTGAGAGTGGGTGTTTTGGTTCAGGCCGCGACGAACTGGGCCGCGGCGATCTCAAGGATTTCCTGGGTGATGGCGGCCTGGCGCGCCTTGTTGTATTCGAGGGTGAGGTCGCCGAGGAGCTTGGTGGCATTGTCCTTGGCCGTCTTCATCGCGACCATGCGGGCGCTGTGCTCCGATGCCTTCGCGTCGAGCACCTGCTGGTGGATCTCGCGGTTGACGTACAGCGGGAGCAGTGCGGTGAGGACCGTCGCAGGGTCGGGTTCAAACAGCATCTGCTGCTCCGTCCCGTTGGACATGCGAGCTCCGGCGCCGGCGTCCGACTGCAGGTCGGCGATCACATCCCGAACGCTCGTGAGCGGGAGAAGCGGCATCAGCGTCGGCACCTGCACAAGGGTGTTGCGGAAGCGGGGCCACAGGATCTCGACGGTGTCGACGACGCCCTCGAGGTACTGCTTCACCATGAACTCGGCGACGACCTTCACCTCGGCGAAGGAGACCTTGTCGCTCACGGAGAAGTCCGCGAGCAGGTCGCGGCGGGTGCGCGCGATGAACTGGGCACCCTTGCGACCGACGACGACGTATTTCGCGGGATCGCGGATCTCGGTGACCAGCTTGAAGAGGTTGGCGTTGAGCGGACCGGCGAGGCCCTTGTCGGTGGTGACGAGGATCACTCCCCGCGTGCGCACTTCGCGCCGGACCAGGAAGGGATGCTGGGTTTCCTCCACCCGGTCGGCGATGGCGGCGAGCATGCGCGCCATGAGCTCGGCGTAGGGACGGCCCGCGAGGGCCGCCTGCTGCGCCTTCTTCATCTTCGACGCGGCCACCAACTCCATCGCCTTCGTGATCTGGCGGGTGTTCTTGACCGACTTGATGCGCCGGCGGATGTCGCGGGTCGAGGCCATGAGGCGGCAGTAGTATCAGCGATACGGGTACGTAATCCGGTCAGGCGGAGAACGTGGGCTTCCACTCCTCGCACGCGGCCTGGAGCTTGGCCTCGAGGTCCTTGTCGAGCGCGGCCTTGGTGCGGATTTCCGTGAGGAGGGCGTCCTTCCGCGTGGTGAAGAACTGCTTCATCGACGTCGCGGCGGCCACGACCTTCTTCACGTCCACGGGGTCGAAGAACCCGCGTTGCATCGCGAAGAGGACGGCGACCTGCAGCTCGATAGGCAGCGGGTTGAACGCGGGCTGCTTGAAGAGCTCCACGATGCGGGAGCCGCGGTCGAGCTGGGCCTTGGTCTTGGCGTCAAGGTCGGAGCCGAACTGAGCGAAGGCCGCGAGCTCGCGGAATTGGGCGAGTTCGCCTTTAAGCTTTCCGCCGACCTGCTTGGTGGCCTTGATCTGCGCGGCGGATCCGACGCGCGAGACTGAGAGACCGACGGAGACCGCGGGGCGGATGCCCTGGTTGAACAGATCGGTTTCGAGGAAGATCTGTCCGTCGGTGATCGAGATGACGTTCGTCGGGATGTAGGCCGAGACGTCGCCGGCGAGGGTCTCGATGATCGGGAGCGCGGTGAGAGAACCCTTGCCGTCGAGGCGGGCGGAACGCTCCAGCAGGCGCGAGTGCAAGTAGAACACGTCGCCCGGATAGGCCTCGCGGCCGGAGGGGCGCTTCAGGATGAGAGAGATCTGGCGGTAGGCGACGGCGTGCTTCGAGAGATCGTCGTAAACGATCAGGGCATCCATGCCGTTTTCCATGAACCACTCGCCCATGGCCGCGCCGGAATACGGGGCGAGATACTGGTTGGCGGGGTTGTCGGCCGCGGGGGCCGCGACGATGATGGTGTACTCGAGCGCGCCCGCGGCTTCCAGGGCGGCGATGGTGCGTACGATGTTGGAATTCTTCTGCCCGACCGCGACGTAGATGGAGTAGACCGGACGGAACTTCGGATCGCCGCTCGCGAGGCCGACCTTGTTAATCTTCGCCTGGTTGATGATGGTGTCGATCGCGATGGTGGTTTTGCCGGTGCCGCGGTCACCGATGATGAGTTCGCGCTGGCCGCGACCGATCGGGATCATGGAGTCGATCGCCATGATGCCGGTGAAAAGCGGCTGGGAGACGGACTTCCGCACGATGATACCGGGGGCGATTTTCTCGACCGGGAAGAATTCCTTCGCGGCGATCGGACCCTTGCCGTCGACGGGATTGCCGAGGGCGTCGACCGTGCGGCCGAGGAGCGCTTTTCCCACCGGCACCGAGAGGAGGCGTCCCGTGGTCTGCACCTCGTCGCCCTCCTTGAGCTTGGAGATGTCGCCGAGCACAACGCAGCCGACCTCGTCCTCCTCGAGGTTGAGCGCGATGCCGATCGCGCCGCCCGGGAACTGGACCATCTCGTTGTACATCACCTCGGAGAGGCCTTCGATTTTCGCGACGCCGTCTGCGACCGTTCGGATCACACCGGTGTTCTTCTTGACGGCCTTGCTGGAGAGCTTGGCGATCTGCTGTTCGATTTGTTCGAGGACGGAGCTCATCGGAAAACGGGAGTGGCAGGTTGAGAAAGCGGGGATCAGACGGCGCGGGCGAGTTGCTCGAGCTGGCCGGCGACGGAGGATTCGTAGACATCATCGCCGACGCGCACGCGTACGCCGGCGATCAAGGAGTCGTTGCGACGAGCGGAGCCGGTGATACGGCGACCGTAGCGGCGTGTCATGGCGGCGGAGATCGCATCGAGCACTCCGGCGGCCAGCGGGCCCGCGTGGTCGACAACGGCCCGACTGCGGGCGACCTCGGCGGAAATGAGGCGCTGGTAGGTGCGGAGAACCGCCACCGGATGGGCGGGCCGGTTCTTCTCCACGTAGGCAAGCACGCCGGCGACGCGTTCGGCGGAGACTTCACCATCGACCACGCTCAGCCGGAAGAGTTGCCGGGCGAGCTGCTGGACCTGTTTCCGGGCGGATGCCATGGTGCGTTGCGAGTGTCGGGTGGAGCGAAGGGTCAGACGCCCGAGAGTTCGCGGGCCGCGGCCTCGTTGTAGGAGGCGCGGTCAGCGTCGGAAAGTTTGCGCGTGAGGACGCGTTCCGTGGTGGTGACGACGAGCCGGGCGACTTCCGCGCGGGCGTCGGCGAGCATCTTGCGGTGCTCCAGCTCGATCGCCTGCTGAGCCTTCGCCAGAAGATCGGCGGCCTTGCCGGCGGCCTCCTGCGTCTGGCGGTCGAGAAACTCCTTCGCGCTGCGGCGGGCGTCCTCGACGATGCGGGAGGCCTCGGTGTTGGCCTGGCGGACGATCGCGGCGCTTTCCTGCTGCGCGGCGGCGAGTTTGGCCTGCATCTCCTCGGCGTGGCGGATGCCGGCCTCGATCTTCCGGTTGCGCTCCTCCATCGTGGCCGTCACCGGCTTGATGCCGAACTTGTAGAGTACGGAGAGGACGATCAGGAAGCTGATCACCTGCATGATGATGTACTTCGTCTCGAGGCCGAAGGTCTCGGCGATGCCGGGCTGGGCGGCGGAGGCAAGGAGGAGAGGCAGCGTCATGGCAGGCGGGAAAAAGTGATGGGCGGCGCGCGGCGCGCGCCGCCGGTATCCACAAGTCGATTACTTGGCGAGGAACAGAGCGAGGATGCCGAGACCCTCGGCGAGCGCCATGCCGATGATGGCCTGGACGAGGACCTTGCCCGAGGCGCCGGGGGTGCGGCCGACGGCCTCGGCGGCCTTGAAGCCGATGAGACCGACGCCGATGGCGGCGCCGAGGAGACCGAACGCGCTGGCGATGTTGCCCTGGAGTTCAGCGAGTACCGTGATCATGGTTTGTGCTTTCTGTTTTTGGTTGGAGTTCCGCCGTGCGCGCGCGGGGCACGCTCCCGACGGGAGAGGGTTCAGTGGTGGGCGCCGTCTCCGTGGCCGTCGTGGGCGTGATCCCCACCCTCGTGGTTGCACAGGAGGCCGATGTAAACGGACGTGAGGAGCGTGAAGACGAGCGCCTGGATGACGCCGACGAGCAGCTCCATGAAATAGAACACGAAGAAAAAGCCGGTGCCGTGCAGCAGGTTCTCCCCGCCGAACACGTTGCCGAACAGACGGACCGACAGGGTGAACGGACGGATCACGATGGAGAAAACCTCGATGAGCCCCACGACGAGGAACACGAGGGAGAGAACGGGATAGAGCCAGCCCGGCGTCTCGGCCTTGTCGGCCTTGTTGCCGAAGAGGTCCTTGAGGATGAGTTTCGGGCCGGCGAACTTGAAGACGATGATCGCCCAGGCTCCGAACGAGATGAGCGCGAGGGCGATGGTGCCGTTGAAGTCGGCGTTGTGCGGCCGGATCCACGGGCGCGTCAGGTGGAAATGGCCATCAACCATTTGACCCCAGCCCATGGTTCCGACGCCCGGCAGCAGCCCCATCCAATTGTGAAAGAGGATGAAGATGAAAAATGTGACGAGCAGCGGGAAGGCGGCGGGGAACGCGTGCTTGCCCACAATGGGCTCGAAGATGCCGCGGAGCCCCTCGATCAGCGACTCGATCACCGCCTGACCCTTGGATGGGACGATGGCGGGCTTGCCAATGAGCCAGAGCACGAAACCGACGAGCAACGCCGACACCGCCCAGCCGGTAGCCATGGAGTTGGTGATCGCCCAGCCGTTACCGAAATCGATCAATTTCGCCGCGCCGGGTGCCACCCCCTCCGCCGCGAGCGGCGACGCGCCAAGCAGCGTAACGGTGAAGATGGAAGCGAAGCGGGAGAACCGGGACATGCGCGCGGGAGCGGGTGACGGTTAGGAAAAGGCGGATGAAAGGCCTTCGCGTCAGCCTCCGTCAACCCCCGAAATGGCCCGCGGGAGGTATTCGGGTTTTTAGGGTTGGGACACGTCCGCGCTAATGCAGTTTTGGCGTTTGCGGAGAAGTCCCGCGCAGCTTCGCGACCAGCGAATGGTGCGAGGGGGCGCGCTGTTGGAAGACCGTCTCGTGTTCGAAGATCCACGGTTCCTCCGTCGGCTCCCATTCCGGGTGGGCCACAACTGCGGAAGCGGCGTCGTCGAAGTAGGGTCGGTAGTCGGTTCTGAAGTAGAGCCGGCAACCGGGGGCGGCATGTTTGACCGCCAGGTTGAGAAATTCGGTCTGGATCAGGCGGTTCTTGTGGTGGCGGAGTTTCGGCCACGGATCGGGAAACAGCAGGATGAAGTTTGCGACGCGCACCGCTGGAGGGAGTTGCTCAAGGAAGAGCCGGGCCTCGGCTTGAAGAAAGTGGAGGTTTTGGAGTCCGGCCCGGTCCCGCTTGCGGCAGGCCCGCTCGATGCGGTCGCCGATGAGGTCGATGCCGACGCAGGTAATGGTCGGGTTTGCGGTCGCGTACGCGGTGAGGAAGTGGCCGTGTCCGCATCCGATTTCGCAGAGGAAGGACCCCTCTCCTTTCGGGAAAACGGTGGTAAGTTGAGCGGTTAGCCCGCGGCGGCGGTCCTCGATCAAGGCGGCGTAGCGCGGGGTAATCATCCGTTCTGGTTTTGGTTCGTGGAGGAATCCGCTGGTGCTTTCCCCCGTCCTCGCCGGTCGGCTTCGATCCAAACGAGCAAGATGCTGATATCAGCCGGGTTAACACCGCTGATCCTGCTCGCTTGGCCGAGCGTCATGGGTCGCACGTGAGCAAGTTTTAACGCGCTCTCTTTTCTTAAACCGCTAATGGTTAGATAGTTAATATTTTCTGGAGTTCGGATTTTTTCGACTTCGCTTAGCTTTTCGATCTGGCGTTCCTCGCGCTCCAAATAGCCGCGGTAGGCGACACGATAGAGGGCGTTCTCTCGGATGGATGCGTTAGCTGAGCGGAGCTCCTCCGGCAGAGGAGCGGTGAGACGGTTGCGGCGAATCCCGTCGGCCCATGTCCCCTCTCCTGCCCCGCTCCGCTCGCGCTCCAAACGTTCCACCCAGGATTCAATCGCGGCCCGCTTTTCGGCAATGCGATGCAGCCGGGACTTCGTTAGCAGGCGGTGTTGTTTCGCGTGATGATGCAGCCTTAGTTCGGCGCTGCCGTGATTGAAGAGTAGCCGGTGCTCGGCGCGACTGGTGAACATGCGGTAGGGTTCGCTGGTCCCCTTGGTGACTAAGTCGTCGATCAGGACCCCGATGTAGGCTTCCTGGCGCCCGATCAGCAGGGGCTCCGCTCCCCTCACCTTGTTGACCGCGTTCACTCCAGCCACGAGCCCCTGGGCAGCGGCCTCTTCGTACCCCGAGGTGCCATTGATCTGACCGGCCAGAAATAACCCCTCTACCCGCTTAGACTCGAGTGATGGGAAAAGCTGAGTGGGTGGCGCGAAGTCATACTCGACGGCGTAGGCCGGTCGCAGCAGCACCGCGTTTTCCAGGCCAGGTACGCTGCGAACCATGCGCAGTTGGACGTCGAACGGCAGACTTGTTGACAGGCCATTCACATAAAATTCGTTCGTAGAACGGCCCTCGGGTTCGAGGAAAAGCAGGTGCCGCGGCTTGTCGGCAAACCGGACAAATTTGTCCTCGATACTTGGGCAATACCTTGGCCCGACGCCTTCTATGTCACCGCTGTACATCGCCGAAAGGTGTAGGTTGCGACGAACGATCTCGGCGGTCTCCGCCGTCGTGTAGGTCATCCAGCACGAAACTTGTTCACAACCAGGTTTCCAGCCGAGGCGGGTCTCTCCGGTGTGTTCCACGTGGAACAATTCGTCTGCGTCCCGCGTATCGTGGAACGCGAACAGCGTGGGCTCAGGGTCGCCTTTCTGCTCCTGCATGGCCGAGAAATTAATGCTGCGACCCAAGATCCTCGGTGGGGTCCCGGTCTTCAGCCGCTGAAGCTCGATCCCAGCTTCCGCCAAGCTGGCGGAAAGCGTTTTGGCGCTGAAGTCGCCGAGCCGGCCGCCTTCGTTTTTGTTGGTGCCGATATGCATCAGACCGCGCAGGAACGTGCCCGTCGTCACCACAACGGTGCGGCCAAGAAACTCCAGGTCCAGATTCGTGCGACATCCCGTGACGTGGCCGTTTTGGTAGATGAGCCCGGTCACGGTTGCCTGGAACACCTGCAGGTTCGGCTGAAGCTCAAGCGTATGTTTCAGCCGGAACTGGTAGGCCTTTTTGTCGCATTGGGCTCGCGGCGACTGCACGGCGGGACCCTGGGATTCATTGAGTAGACGGAACTGGATGCCGGTTACGTCCGTGTTGATCGCCATTTCGCCGCCCAGAGCATCGATCTCTCGAACCATTTGGCCTTTGGCTTGGCCACCAATGGCTGGGTTGCAGCTCATCTGTGCGATGGTATCGATGTTTCCCGTCAGGAGCAGGGTAGAGGCTCCCATGCGGGCGGCGGCAAGGGCGGCTTCAACGCCGGCGTGTCCAGCGCCACACACAATCACGTCAAAGGGTTGATCAGCGTTATACTGCATAAGCTAGGCTGGATCCAAAGGGCAGGGGAGCAGAGCGCGCAACCAGGGTCGTCCCGCTTTAAGACTATTTGCCGATGCAGAACGTGGAGAAAAGATGGTCGAGCATTCGTTCGTTATCGATCCGACCCGTGATGGTGCCGAGCGCGTCCAGAGCGGCGCGAAGATCGCTGGCGAGTAACTCCGCCCCCTCGGAGGCGGAGAGTTTCGCCCGAGCTGCTCCTAGAGACTCAGCGACCATTTGCAGGGCAAACGCGTGCCGTGCATTGATCGCAATTCGATCCGAAGGATCATAAGTCATTTTATCGCAGATTTTTACGATATCCTTGGTGAGATCCTCGAGACCAGCGCCCGTCAGGGCGGAAACTCGCTGTACTCGTGCGGATTCCGGTAAGCCTCTGAAAGCCGTGGGTCCGGGGGCGAGGTCGGTTTTATTAATCACTCCCAAGGTGTTCGCGCCACTCATTCGTGCGATCAGCTCGGCGGGGAAGGGCGGTGGTTCCGGGGCGGTGGCGTCCACCACGATTAGGAAAAGGTCGGCCTCCAGGCCGCGCTCGACCGTCTTGGCGATACCCAAACCCTCCAGTGGCGAGGGAGTCGGATTAAGTCCCGCCGTGTCGACCAGACGCAGGCAATACGGGCCGAGTATGACCCGTTCCTCGATAAAATCCCGGGTCGTGCCTGCTTCAGGGCTAACCAACGCCCGCTCATGACCCACCAGCCGGTTTAGCAGGCTGCTCTTACCAGCGTTTGGGGCTCCGAGGATGACGGTTTTGATGCCATCACGGAGGAGATCGCCAAAGCGGGATGTTGCTGCTAACGAATTGATCTCCAACAGTATACTTTCGATCTCTCCTTCGATAATCCGCCGGTCCTCGGCTGGTAAATCCTCATCGGGGAAATCAATGTAGGCCTCTATCCTGGCCAAAGCGCCCAGCAGCCGCTCCGTAGGCTCCTGTAGCCTTCGGCCCAGACCGCCGCGTAACTGCTCCTGCGCGGCCGCGAGAGCGCGGTCGCCACGGGCCCGGATTACGTCCATCACCGCCTCGGCCTGAGTCAGATCCATCCGGCCGTTCAGGAACGCCCGTTGTGTGAACTCCCCTGGTTCCGCCAGGCGGCAACCCCGACGCCGGAGGTCCTCCAGAATCCGGCGCACGATGAACGGGTTGCCGTGGCAGGAGATCTCCAGCGTGTCCTCGCCGGTGTACGACCGCGGTCCCGCGAGGAAAGTGAGCACCACCTCGTCGAGCGTCGTCCCGTCGAAGGCCCGGTAGGCGCGACGGACCGCACGGCGGGGCGGGGGAGGGGAGCCCGCCAGCGCCGCGGCGATCTGTTCCGTATCTGTTCCACTGATACGAATGACCGCGAGGGCCGACTCGCCGGCCGGGGTGGCGGCCGCGCAGATTGTGTCGGCATGCACGACGCTCATCGCCGCACGCTCCGCGGCCGCGTCGGCCGAGTCAACCGGCCGCGTCACGGTTGCGTCGCGCGCGGAACGGGGTTCGGTGGCGGGATGCGCGCCGCCGTCCTTCGCTCGTTTCTCAACCTCCTGCTTCTCGCCGCGCTCGCCCCGGCCACGCGCGGCGCCCAGCCGGGGGCGCCGTTCCCCGATTGGACAGCGCTGGAGGAGGAGACGATGCGGCACTTCCAGGCGCTGGTGCGGCTCGACACCAGCGACCCGCCCGGAAACGAGGCGCCCGCGGTGGACTACCTGCGCGGCGTGCTCGAAGCGGAGGGAATCCCGGTGCAAGTGTTCGCGCTCGAAAAGCACCGGCCCAACCTCGTCGCGCGGCTCCGCGGCAACGGAACCAAGCGCCCGCTGCTCATCATGGCCCACACCGACGTGGTGAACGTTGATCCAAAGAAATGGCGCCACCCGCCGTTCGGCGCCGTGCGCGAGGGCGGCTGGGTTTACGGACGAGGCACGATCGACGACAAGGACAACGTCGCCGCGGCGCTCATGACGATGTTGCTGCTCAAGCGCGGCGCCGTGCCGCTCGACCGCGATGTGGTCTTCCTCGCCGAGGCGGGCGAGGAGGGGTCGGTACGGCACGGGATCGAATTCATGGTCCGCGAGCACTTCGCCGAGATCGACGCGGAGTTCTGTCTTGCCGAAGGCGGCAGCGTGCTGCGCCGCGGCGGAAAACCACAGTACGGCAGCGTGCAGACGACCGAGAAGATCCCCAACCGCATCCGTCTCGTCGCGCGCGGTGTGGCGGGCCACGGATCGGTGCCGCTCCGCTCCAACGCGGTCGTGCATCTCGCGAAGGCGATCGCGCGCCTCTCGGAATGGCGTACGCCCATGCGTCTCAACGAGACCACACGCGCCTTTTTCGAGCGCCTCGCCGAGATCAGTCCGCCGGAGGACGCCGCCCGCTATCGCGCGGTGCTGCAGGGTGACGAGAGCGGCCGCGCGCAGGAGCATCTCGCGGAGAAGGAGCCCCGTCTGTACTCGACTCTTCGCACCTCGATCGCGCCGACGATGATCAACGCCGGTTACCGCGTTAATGTCATCCCCTCCGAGGTGGAGGCGACCCTCGACGTCCGCGCGCTGCCCGACGAGGACCTGAACCGTTTCCTCGACGAGCTGCGGCGTGTGATCGACGACCCGGCGGTCACGGTGGAGCGCGCCGCCGGCCACAGCCGTCCCGGTGCGCCGCCGTCCAGCCTGCACACCGAGGCGTTCGAGGTGATCGAGGGCGCGATTCGCCGCGAGTACGGCGTGGTCACGCTGCCGACGATGAGCACCGGCGCGACGGACATGGCGTTCTTGCGCGCCAAGGGCATCCAGTGCTTCGGCATCGGGCCGATGATCGACAGCGAGGATGCGCTCAAGGGCTACGGTGCGCACAGCGACCAGGAGCGGATTCTCGAGGAGGCGCTCCACCGCTTCGTGCGCTTCAAGTGGGACGTGGTCACGCGCCTCGCCGCGACGGGCGCCCGTTGATGCGTTCCACCTTTGTCACCGCAGAGGTGACAGAGGTGGTTTAGAAAACCCGCTCAATCGCGGGAGACGGGAGAGGATTCGAACGCGCCGGGGTCGGGCGCGGCGCCCCGGAACGGCCGTCCGACCTCTATGCCGCGGTCGATCAGCCGGCTGCCCGGAGCGAGGTGGAGAAAGGAAATCTCGGGCAGCCCGCCGTCGGCGCGCCGCGGCCGTGCGAGCTCGGATTCGTCAACGCCGATAAAATCCGCGGGGACGGCCGGCTCGTTGAGCTGCCACGTGTTGCCGCGCACCTCGCAGGCCGCGGCATCGAGCTGGGCGACTTCGGTGCCGCCGGCGAAGCCGAGATTGTTGAGCAACCGGTGACCCCTTCCGGGAATCAGCGTGCGGTTGTCCGGTTCTCGCCCGAGCAGGTTGAAGTTGGTGCGGTTCCGCGCGGCGCTGTTGTGGATGAAGTCGACGCCGCCGATGTGGTGGTTGGCGTAAAACCCGTTCGCCTTGTTGCGGGCGGCGATGGAGCCACGGACGACATGGCGCGGAATCGGATCAGGCAGGCGACCGACGGGAGTTCCAGCGTGGCCACCCGCCTTGAAGCCGTTGCCGTCGGCCAGCGGCTCGAAGTGAGGTGAGAAGCCGTTGTAGAACGCCCAGCAATTCTCGGCGACCGCCGCCTCACCCGAGTTTATGAAGTCGAAACCATCATCGCTGTTGAACCACGCGCGGCAGCCGCGGAACACGTTCCCCACGCTGCCGCGGGGACCGTGGAACCCGAAACCGTCGGTGTTGCCGCCACGGCGATCACCCGAGACATCGTCGTGGTTCCGGTACGCGTCGCAATTCAACACGAGGTTGTGGGAGCCGTTGCCGATCCAGAAGCCGATGGCCTTGCCGTCGTGCACGCTGAGCCGCTCGTAGACGTTGTGGCTTCCCTGGTTGTCGAAACCGATCGATTGCGTGTGCCCGGTGATCGTGACCTGCACACCGACGACCTCAAAGCCCTCGAGATGCAGCCAGGAACCCGTGACACGGAACGCGTGCACGCGTCTCCCCGGAGGCCGCACGTCGGTGAAGTCGAAGACCGGCGTCTCGCCTGGCGCGGCGCGGTAGCGGATCGGACGGCCGGGTTCGCCGCTACGGTCGAGCAGCGTGACGTACGCAAAGATGCGTTCCTCGCGGGCGATCCGATCCGGGCGCATGCGGTAAATTCCGCCGCGGATCACAACGGTGTCTCCGGGTGCGACCGCGCGTTGGGCGCGCTGGATCGACGCGAACGGCGCCGCCCGCGTGCCCGCGGCCTCGTCGTCGCCATCGGGGGCGACGAAGAATTCCGCGGCTCCCACGTGGCACCCGGCGAGGAACGTCGCGGTAACGAGCAGGAAGTGAAGCGGTCTCACGGTTGACGGACTTACGCGCTATTCTCCGACCAAGCGACGGCGGGGTTTCAGGGAGGAGTCTTTTCCGCGAGTGTCCGGCGGCGGAGTTGGCCGCAGGCAGCATCAATGTCGGGTCCACGGGACCGGCGGAAATGCGCGACCACGCCCCGCGCGCGCAGAAGACCGACGAAGGCTTCGGCCTCCGTTTCCTGCGCCGGCTCATAGGTGGTGCCGCTCAGGCCGTTTCCGGTCGGATTGTAAGTGAGCAGGTTCACATGCATGCGACGCGAGGCCAGCAGGTCGGCGAGCAGAGCGGCCTGCGCGGGTGAGTCGTTCACGCCACGCAGCAGACAGTACTGGATGACGACCGTACGGCCACGCGCCGCCTGGAAGCGATCCGCGGCGGCGAGCACCTCGGCGATCGGGTATCTCCTGCCCGCCGGAATCAGTTTGGCGCGGGTGGCGTCGTCGGGTGCGTGGAGCGAGACCGCGAGGTGCACGTTCAGCCCCGTGGCGGTCAGCGCGTCGATGCCCGGAACAATCCCGACGGTGGAGATCGTGACCTGCCGCCACCCGAGCCCGCCGATCCGGTTGTCGGCGATACGTTCCACCGCGGCGAGGACGGCATCGAGGTTCAGCATCGGCTCGCCCATGCCCATGAAAACGAGGGTGCGCAGGCGCCGTCCGGCGGCGGCGGCCTCGCGGCGCAGCGCGATGAATTGCTCGGCCATCTCGCCGGCGGTGAGGTTGCGTTCGAAACCAGTGCGGGTGGTCGCGCAGAAATCGCAGCCCATCGCGCATCCGACCTGCGAGGACACGCAACCGGCGGCGCGCTGCGGATCAAAATCCGGCATGAGCACGCTTTCCACGGTGCGTCCATCGGCGAGTTGCAACAGCAGTTTCACGGTGCCGTCGCCGGCGACGTGACGCCGCGCGAGGGTTGCGGTGCCGCCGGGGAGTTCCGCGGCGAGGTATTCGTGCAGTCCGGCGGGTGGTCTGCGCGGCCCGGTGTCGTCCGGCGGTTGGTCCCCGCCCGCGTAATGCGCGCGCAGCAAGGGAGCGGCGTGCGAGGCCTTGAAGCCTTTGGCGATGAGCCGTCGCTCGAGCTCCGCGAGGGAGACGTCGCTCAGCGACGAAAGTGCCGCCGTGGTTGCGCGCGGGGAGCTCAGACGACGTCGGGTATGGCGTACGGGGCGCGCTGCGTCTCCTTCAGCAGGAAACGCGCGTGCTCGAGGGCGCCCGGGCGTGGCGTGCCCACGGAAGTGATGCCGTCGCCGCTGGCGTCGAGATCAAGCCAGGGGCCGAGCTGGAAAGGCTGGCGCGTGAGGTCGACCCCGTGGACGCCCAGGTGCGTCTGCAGTTCCCGGTGGATGCCTTGGGCCGCGGGGAAGGCGCCCAGCGCGGTATCGACCTTCGCCGGCGCCGCGGACTCGCCGACGCGGTAAGAGATGTTGCCGTAGTGGCAGAGCGACGCGGAGAGGTGACCCGTCTCGACGGGTGCGGCGAGATCCTGTTTCCGGCGCGAGCGCATCGCATTGAGGAAATTACGGACATGCGTGCCACCGCCGTCGCCGGGGAATTTCTTGATGACCTTGTTGTCCTTGTCGAAGGCGGTCGCCCCGACGAGGCCGGCGACGGTGCCGCCCTCGCAGTACGCGATGACGCCGGTGCGGAGTCCGCCGACCTGGTCGAGATAGGAAACGCCGGGCTTCGCCGGCAGCGCGCGGTGCTCGAAGATCAGCGGAATGCTGGGGTAATCGTAGACGGCGAGGTGCGTGTTGGGCGTCTCGGCGACGTCATCGATACCGTAGCGGTTGCCGCAGCTCATGATGCGCCGCGGCGCGACGTCGTGGCGAGCGATGCGGAGCGCGATGTCGAGCACGTGCACGCCGTTGTTGCCGAGCTCGCCGTTGCCGGTCTCCCAGCTCCAGTGCCAGTCGTAGTGCATACGGTTACGCTCGAGCGGGCGAACCGGCGCCGGGCCGCAGAAGGCGTCGTAATTGACGTCGGTCGGGTACCACGGGAGCCGCCGTCCGATCGACAGGCGCAGGTTGTAGACGATGGCGCGGATATGATGGATCTTCCCGAGCTCGCCGGCGTGGAGATACTTGATGGCCTCGGCGAGGCCGGTCTCGGAACGGTAATGCGTGCCGACCTGCACGATGCGCCCGTACTTGGTCGCGGCCTCGATCATCTTCCGGCCCTCCCACACGGTGCGCGACATGGGCTTTTCGACGTAGACGTCCTTGCCCGCCTGGCAGGCCCAGATCGTGAGCAGCGCGTGCCAGTGGTTGCAGGCGACGACCATGACGGCGTCGATGTCCTTCCGGGCGATCAGCTCGCGGGCATCGGTGGTGAGGAACGGCTTACCCTTCGACTCGGGCACCGATTTCGCGACGCGCGCGAGGACGGCGGGATCCAGATCGCAGAGCCCGGCGACGCGAACGTCGGACATCTGCAGCAGAGTCTTAAGGTGCCCCGATCCCTTGTTGAGCCCGATGATGCCGATGCGGATCGCGTCATTGGCGCCGGCAGGTGCGGCCTGCGCAGGGACGATGGTACGGGCGGCGAGAGTGGCGCCGGCGGCGAGTGAAGTGGTGCGCAGGAACGAACGTCGGCTGAGATCGGTTGTCATGGGGCGTGTGGCGTGGAGCCGGCTCGAATCAACGCCGGCATCGTTGGACCGACAAGCTTTTCGGCCCCGGTATTCTTCGAGCGGGAAGAATCAGGCCCGGGACACGGAGCGCGTGATTTTCAGCGTGAAGGGTGATGGATCCGCCTCACGCCGGGAACCTCGCTTCCGGCTTTCCGCATTCAACCGGCCTTCGGCGTCTCGGCGTAAGCCTCCATGCCGATGCAGGAGCAGACGAGGTTGCGGTCGCCGTGGACGTTGTCGACGCGGCCGACGCTCGGCCAGAACTTGGTGGCGCGCGTGTGACGGTCGGGGAAGGCGGCCTGTTCCCGCGGATACGGGCGATCCCAAGTGTCGGCGCAGACGACCTTCGCGGTGTGGGGCGCGTGCTTGAGCGGGTTGTTGGCACGATCACCCGTGCCCTCGGCGACGGCCTGCATCTCGGCGTGGATCGAGATCATCGCGTCGCAGAAACGGTCCAACTCGGCCTTGGACTCGCTCTCGGTGGGCTCGATCATGAGCGTGCCGGGAACGGGGAACGACATGGTGGGCGCATGGTAGCCGTAGTCCATCAGGCGCTTGGCGGCGTCCTCGACCTCAAGCCCGTGTTTCTTCCACCCGCGCAGGTCGATGATGCACTCGTGGGCGATGAGCCCGCTCTCGCCGCGGTAGAGCACGGGGAAGCGGCCCTCGAGGCGCTTCGCGACATAGTTGGCGTTGAGGATCGCGCGGCGGGTGGCCTCGGCCAACTGCGCCGGCCCCATCATGCGGATGTACATCCACGAGATGACGAGGATGGAGGCCGAGCCGTAGGGAGCGGCCGATACCGCGCCGATGCGCGGGCCGCTGTTCGCCGCCGCCGTGGCGCCACCGGGGGCGACGGGATGTCCGGGGAGAAACGGCGCGAGATGCGCGGCGACGCCGATGGGCCCCATGCCGGGACCGCCGCCGCCGTGCGGGATGCAGAACGTCTTGTGGAGATTGAGATGGCAGACATCGGCGCCGATATGGCCGGGCGAGGTGAGACCGACCTGCGCGTTCATATTGGCGCCGTCCATGTACACCTGTCCGCCGTGCGTGTGGATCAACTCACACACCTCGCGGATCGACGTCTCGAACACGCCGTGCGTCGAAGGGTAGGTGACCATGAGCGCGGCGAGATCGCGCGCGTGCGCGGTGGTCTTGGCGCGGAGGTCGGTGAGATCGATGTTGCCCTGCGCGTCGCAGGCGACGGGCACCACGCGGTAGCCGCACATTGCGGCGCTGGCGGGATTGGTGCCGTGGGCGCTTGTCGGGATGAGGCAGATGTTACGATGACCTTCCCCGCGCGCCTCGTGGTAGGCGCGGATGACCAGGAGGCCGGCGTATTCGCCCTGCGAGCCGGCGTTGGGCTGCAGGGAAACGGCGGCGAAACCCGTGCACTCGGCCAACCACGCCTCCAGATCGCGAAAGAGCCGCTGGTAGCCACGCGTCTGCTCCGCGGGCGCAAACGGATGGAGCCGGCCGAACTCGGGCCACGTGACGGGAAACATCTCGCTCGTGGCGTTCAGCTTCATGGTGCACGAGCCGAGCGAGATCATCGAGTGGCACAGCGAGAGGTCCTTCGACTCCAGCCGGCGGATGTAGCGGAGCATCTCGTGCTCGGTGTGGTGGCGTTGGAACGTCGGGTGCGTGAGAAACGCCGATGCGCGCGCGTGGGGCGTGGGGTAGGGCGTCTCGGCCGGAGCGGGTGCGGCGGGGTCGGCCGCCTTTGCGCCGAAACACGCAAGCAGCTCGTTCACTTCTTCAAGGGTGGTCGTCTCGTCGAGGCTCACGCCCAAGGTGCGCGCATCCACCGGCCGCAGGTTGAAGCGGCGCTCCGCCGCCGTCGCGTGCACGCGGGCCGCGTCGACGCCTGAAATGGTGAGCGTGTCGAACACGGGCTCGGCGTTCACCTTGGCTCCGGCGGCGCGCAGGCCGTCGGCCAGCAACCGCGTCAGGCTGCGCACACGCCCGGCGATCCGCCGCAGGCCGTCGGGTCCGTGGTAGACGGCATACATCGAGGCGATCACCGCGAGCAGCACCTGGGCGGTGCAGATGTTGGACGTGGCCTTCTCGCGGCGGATGTGCTGCTCGCGGGTGCCGAGCGCCAGCCGGAGCGCGGTGTCACCCTGCACGTCACGGGACACTCCGACGAGCCGGCCGGGCATTTGGCGCTTGAACGCGTCGCGGGTGGCGAGGAAGCCGGCGTGGGGTCCGCCGAAACCCATCGGCACGCCGAAACGCT
>CAXRGI010000356.1:0-10080 GCA_964229935.1 Opitutales bacterium | reverse complement strand
CCGCCCGATCGCGCGAAGGCATCGGTCACGAGGAAGTCGAGGAGGATGCTCATGTGCGGCCAGATGTGGTTGTAGTGAAATGAATTCACGCTGAGCGCCTTGTGGTCGCGCAGCGGGTAGTCGGCGCGCTCGTAGATCGTGGTGCGCGCCGTGTTGATGTGGTAGCCGGGGAAATTGCGGTAGCGCCCGACGACGGCGGAGCGCGCGACGTCGTGGAGCAGTTGATCGCCCGTGAGCGCCGCGATGCGGAGCATCCAAGGCGCGTAGTTGGCCATGAAGATGGCGCGGTGCCCCGACATCGTGCCCGAAGATTCGGGGGTGAGGCCGATCTCGGAGAGCCGCCACGCGGGCACACGTTCCTCGGGCGCCGTCATCGGGGCGTGGCCCTTGCTCTTCAGATACCAATAGACCGGGGCATTGCCCCCGGGATTCACGGTCACGTCCGCATCAGGGATACGCGGCGCCATCCAGGTGAACATCGTATACTGGCGGGCGCCTTGGCGGGCCGCCGCCAGGTAGCGCGGCTCACCCGTCGCCTCGTAGAGGCGGAGGAGATCGATCCATTTCGGCGTGAAACCGGTCCAGAAGAACATGCCTCCGTCGTCGAAGCCGGTGGCGGGCCGGTCGACGCGGCTGGCCAGATAGGCATCGGCGCCGCGGCGGGCTTCGGCGAGTAGCCGGGCGTCGCCGGTGACACCATGTACGGCCAGCCGGTTCTGCCAGGTGCCGCCTTCGGCGACGTCGTCGAGGTTGAGGGTACGGTTCCGGCCGAGCATGTCTTCGGCCAATTTGCGCAACACCGGTGAGGCGCCGTGGGTGATGCCGTAAAGGGTGGCGAGTTCGCTGACCGGCGCGCAGGGGCCGAGCAGCGCGCGCGAGGGGCTCTGGATCTTTTGCTTCGGGTCCAGTGAGAACAGGAACTTCTCGCGCGACAGCATGAACTCGACGATCGGATAGGCGCGGTTCCTGAAAATCTCCTCGTCGTCGGTGACGAGGGCGAGATTGAGGGGATTGAGCGAGGAGACGTTCTTCACCGCCCCGGGCACGTCGGTCGAGTAGGAGCAGCCCTTCAGTTCCTCCATGAACCAACTGTAGCGGCTCATCCCGTAGTCGATCATGTTGTCCAACGTTTCGTTGAGCGTGGCGATCGCGTTGCGGCGGTGGTCGCGGAAACCGTAGATGCGGCGCGCCAGCGTTTCGTAGGCGGCGGTGACGTCGCCGGTGCCGGTGAACAAGCGGAGCTTGAACGTGAAGGCCTGACCGGCGGCGCGCTTCGATTCGGCGCCACCCAGCATCGGCGCGAAGATCATCGGCTGCGCCTCCCCGGCCGGGTTGCGCAGCGCGACGCCAAAGCGGCTGTTGTCGAGCAGCGGGAGCGGCGAGAAGGGAAGCTCGTCGGCATCGGCCACGACGCCGAGGGTGACGTTGCCCTTCCGCACGAAGGTCGCCGGCAGCGAGCATTGGAAGGCCGCGGTCAGGTAGGAGCGCTCGGGAAAGCGTTTCTCCTGCCAGAGGAACGGCTGCCAGACCTCCGCAAGATCATCGAGACGGTGGACGGGGGCGCCGGTGTATCCCACGGAGAACCATGCCTCGATGCGGGGCGTGAGCGTGAAGGTGAGCACGGGCTCGGCGTCGCCGGGTGGCAGCGTGAGGCGGGCGGTCAGGGCGAAGGTGTCCTGCTGGGCGAGAGTGAATTCCAGGACGTCGCCCTGCCGTCGGACGCCCGCCGCCTTCACGCGGGTGATCGGCGCGGCCGCGAAGAGATCGGCCGTGCGTTGGTCGGTCTTGCCGTCAAGAATGCGGTCGTCGAATCCGTCGCCCGCCTGCGCGACGGCGCGTCTGGTCTTTTTCAGGGCGCTGCCGGCGGACGGAGCGGCCGACTGCCACGTGACGAGATTGTACGAGATCCGGGGGATGTTGCCCGGCCGCATCGCGGGCTTCGGGTCGGCCCGGGCGACGAGTACGGCAAAGTCCCCCCGAAAGATCCAGGAGCCGGCGTCCTTCGTCGTGAGGCGCACGGCGCCGTCGGCCGCGGGTTCGAGGGTGTAGCGGTCGTTGGCGATGGGCTGCGCGGAGGCGGAGGTGAGCAGCAGGGCGGCGAGCAGCGCTCGTGGCTTCAGGATTGGATTCGTGGTCATTTTTGCGGCGGGGACGCCCTGCTTGGTCTGGAATGGACTAGAACGTGCCCTTCAACCCGGTGGCGATCGTGGTGCCGTAGCCGGGGCGCGGGTAAGTGCGCGCGTAGCCCGGCGCGCGGCGACGAGCCGAATATCGGGGCGATGATCCACCAACGGGAAGGGGAATGCGACGCATGGGCAGGGGTGCTCAGGAGCGAACCCGCGCGGCGCGGTCCCGGTCAACCGCGCGGGTGGTGAAATCGTTCACGGCGCGTTGGCGGCGCCGAAGGTCACGGTGCGGAAACCGCCGCGCCAGACCTCGAGGCGGTAGATCGCGGCCCCGGTTGGAACCGCGAATTCCTGGGGGGCACCGGGGCGCAGCGGGGCGGACGAGGTGGCGACAGGGCGGTTCTGCCCGTCGGAAAAAGCCACCCGGAGCTCACAGTCAGCCGGCGGGAACACCGGGAAGTCGTCGCGAGTCTCCACGCGCACGGTCAGCTTGCCCCCGGCCAGGGTGGCGGAGCGCAGGAGGAAACCGCCGTGTTCGCGCCGGAGCGCGTGATACGTCGCCCGCGGAGTGCGGTCGGTGGCGACCAGCCCCCATTCGCGCCAGCCGTTGGGATTCGTCCCGACGTAGCGGCTGCGGTAGTCGTTGAAGCTCCAGACCGAGAGCCCGGAGACGAAAGGCCGCGCGCGCGCGACCGCGAGCATCTCGCGAAACCAGTCGATGCGCTCGGTCTCGTCTCCGGCGAAGTCGTGGCGGAACCCGTACTCGGTGACCAGCAGCGGCTTGCCCGGATGACGGGCATGGGCGCGGTCGATGTTGGCCGCATTCTCGCGCGGCGTGCGGCCGTAGGTGTTCAGGCAGACGAAATCCACGAACGCCGACCCTTCGTCCTCCGGCGACCTCAGCCCCGCCTTGGCCACGGTGTTGCTCACGAAGGTCACGGGTCGCGTGGAATCGAGCCCGCGGGTGAACGCCACCATGTCCTTCGTCCAGGCCACACCCTCCGGCGTGTCCGCCGCGTATTCGTTGCCGACGCTCCACGCCACGACGCTGGGATGATTCCAGTCGCGCTCCATCATCGCGGCGTGCAGCGCGCGGAACGTCGCGCGGCGTTGCTCCGAGGCGAGCATCCCCGCGGTGCCGCCCGTGTTTCCCGCCTCCGCGATGATCAACATCCCGTGGCGGTCGGCCCAGTCGAGCATGACGGGGGAGACCGGGTAATGGGCGAGACGCTGGAGGACGAAACCGCCCTCCTTCATGAGCTGGAGGTCCCGTGTGACACCGGCCGCCGGCTGGTCCTGACCCCAATCCGGATGGCTGGCGTGCCAATTGGCGCCGGCGAGACGCACCGCGTGGCCGTTGAGGAGCAGTTGCGCGCCGCGTGCCTCGAAGGTGCGCAGGCCGAAGTTCACCGGCTCCGCCGCGTGGTTCCCCGCTGTCGTCAGAGCCTGGTAAAGTACCGGCGCGTCGAGCTGCCAGAGGCGCGTGTCGGCCGGGGGTAGCTCGAACGCCAGCTCCGCCTCGGTCTCGCCTCCGGCGGGCACGGCGACGGTGGTCCTGGCAGTGCGTTCCGGCAGCGCCTTTCCCTCGAGGTGCAGCGCCGCCGACACGGGCGCCGTCTCCGAGGCCGCACCCGCGTTGCGGACCTTGACCCGCACCCGCACCGCCGCGGTCCCGGCCCTGAGGTCCGGCCGCGCCTCGATCTTCTGGCGCGTGACGTGCACCGCGGGGAGCACGGTGAGCGCCACGTCGCGGATGATGCCGCCGTCGTCCCACCAGGCGTAGACCTGCTCGGGCGGCTGCGCCGTGCCCCGCGCGCCCGGCATCGTCGTGGTGTCCCAGCGGTTGTCCGCCTGAACGACGAGCACGTTCTCCGCCCCGGGTTTCAGGGCGGGCCCGGCGTCGAGGGAGAAAGGCACGTAAGCGAGCTCGTGCCCGCCGAGGGGCCGGCCGTTGAGCCACACGCGGGCACGCGCGAAGACCGCCCCGAAGTCGAGCCGCGCCACCTCGCCCGGCGCCACTGCCGGGGCCCTGAAGCGCAGTCGGTACCAGCCCGCGCCGACAAACCCGGCGAACCGGGGATCGTGCGACCACGTGTGCGGAACCTTCACCTGATCCCACACGCCGTCGCCGTAGGAGGGGGCGAACCACTGCGAGGATTCGCCGGCGCCCTGGTAGTCGGGGGTGAAACGCCAGGTGCCGTTGAGGGAAACGACGCGCGCCGGCGCGGGAGCGGCGGCGTGCGTGATGGCGGTCGCCGTGGCGGCGAGTAAGGCGAGCAGGGCCCGCGTGAGGCTCGGTTTCATGGGGTGCGGATTTCCTGGGCCCTGGATGCTCCCGCGGCGAGCTCCGCGCGGATCGTCGCGGCGACCCGCTTCGCGAGTTCCGCGGAGCCGCGGGCGTGGAAGTGGACGTTGCGCGGGATCTGGAGCTCGGCGAGCCGCGGGGCGGCCGCCGCCCAGAGGTCGTTCACCGCCACGCCTTCCGCCGCCATCAGCGCGCGGGCGATCCGGTTGTACGGTTCCTCCGAGCCGCGCACATATTTGCCCGCGTCGCTCTCCGGCACCGGCGTCGTGGTGGCGAAAACCAGCCGGGCCCCGGTTTGCTTCAGCCGGCGCACGACGGTGCGCAGGTCCTCCGCGTAGCGTTCGGGCGGGACGTTCGGCCGGCCGCCATTGCGGGGAGTGGCGTAATTGCCGGCGGCGTCCCGGTCGGTGTCGTCGGGAAAGCGATAAGACAGGTCGTGCAGGCCGAAGTTGAAATGGATCACGTCCCACTTCGTCCCGTCCAGCCAGCGGTCGAGCCCGTGGGGTCCGAGCGCGGTGCGGGTCGAGCCGCCGTTGGCGGGGATGCGGTGCACGTTCGCGACACCGGCGAGCTCGCGGCGTACATCGAGGGTGTAGGCGATGGAAACCGAGTCGCCGATCAGCAGGACCCGCGGCAGGCGGGGATCGTCGGTGACCGGCACGTAGGCGGCGTCCAGTTCCTCGATCACGGCCTCGACCGCGCCCGCGGTGTGGTCGAGCGTCAGTTGCAGCGTGCGCGTCGCGGGGTCCCAGCGGTTCACTTGCGCGGCCGCGGCCGGCGTGACGGTCACCTTCGGATGGGTCGCGAAGCCGAGGGTCAGCTCGGTCGGTCGCTCCGGATATTCGGTGTTGGCCTGGAGCCAGAGCCGGCGGTTCCGGTTTTCGAATTTCCCGACGAGGTAGGCGTGCGGGCCGATGCGACCCGCGAGGCGCCGGAAGGGGCCGCGTTCCTTGAAGGGCACGGAGTAGTTTTCCGTCACGTCCGCGTTCTCGCGGGTGTTCAGGACCGTGAGGGTGTCGCCGGCGAAGGATACCAGGGCGTCGCCCTCGTACCAGGCGGGGTACGCCGCGTCGAAACGTGCGCGGACCGCGTTCGGGTCCCGCAGCGCGGAGAGCGGCACGGTCTCGATGCCTTTCCCCAGGTCCGCGCGCCCGGCCGGCAGGAGAGGGAAGTAGTGGTAACGTCCGGTGTTGGGGAAGAACTCCATCAACTCGCCGGGAATGACCCCCTGCGGACGAAACCCGTAGGTGCCGGCGTAAAGGGGTTGGTATTGGAAATAATAGGGATCGGCGCCGGAGCCGGCCGTGACGCCGTCGTTCCACACCGCGAGGCGCACGTTGGCGGTCACCTGGGTGCGCGTCGGGACGAGTTGGTGGCGCAGAATGCCGCGCAGGAAGGGCGCGACAAACCGGTGGAACGTCGGTGTGAGCTCGCCGTTGGAGGTCCAGTACGCGGAGGGCGAGGCCTTCTCCGGCACCCCGTGTTCCGCGAGGCGGTGCGAGGCCGGCACGCGCACCGTGCCGGTCTGGCCTTCCAGGCTGAAGACCGTGCAGCCCCGCGCGAGGCCCATCGCGAAGGTGAGGTTCCAGAAGTTCCGCGGCATGTCCCGGACCACGCCGCCGCGCTGGCCGTGGATCTCGCCCAGCCGGCGGAAACCCACCTGCTGCCAGTACCAGCCTCCGTCCTCCCACGAGCCCTGGTGCGCGATCTCGCCGGCGAGGTGCAGCCCGAGCACCGAGCTCTGCGACACGAACTGGCGGTGCAGGATGTTGTTCTTCTGCGCGAGCACGAGATGGTCGCGGTACTCGCGCAGGAGCGGCGCGATCCGCGCGTAGGCCGCCTCCCATTTGTTCTCGTTCGGATAGGTGCCGTCGGCCTCGTACATCAGGCGCCCGTACTTCCCGCAGAGCCGGAGCAGCCGTTCCAGGTATACCTGCGCCTGCCCGCCGTGATACCACGCGGACAGGGTCTCGCCGCCCATGATGCCCACGATCGTGTCGTGGGCCTGGAAGGCCGCCTCCACCTCGGAAAGCGGCGTCCAACCGGTGTGGGGTCCGGGATGATGCGTGCGGATGAAGGAGCGTTGACCGGCCGCCGCGAGCGGCGCGTGCAGGGCGGCGACATCGAACTTCTCAGCGACGTTGATCGCGCTGAAGGGCCGCAGGTCCGCCGGCAGCGCCCGCGCGAAGGGGCGCAGGTCGCGCCCGCCGAACACTTCGAATGTGAAAAGGGGTTTTTCCGGGGAAACGTCGAACCGCACGGGCCGGCGCTTCCGGTCCCCGTCGATTTCCATCCGGCGCGCCGCGGACCACGCGCCGGGTTCGCCGGCCTCCGTGGCGCGGACTCGCCAGTACCACGCGCCGGGTGAAGGCAGATCGGCGTCGGCCGGCAACAGCACCGGCCACTCGATCTCGGAACGCACCGACAGGGTGCGCGCGCCGGTGAAGGCAGGGCTCTGCGCGAGCTGCACCTCGTAGTCGATGACCCCGGGGATGCCCTTCCAGCGGAAGTGCACCGCCAGGTCCGTCAATCGCGCCCCGTCGGCGGGCACCGAAAGCATCGGTGCGGCCGGTGGCGCCGGCGCGAGGTGGAGCGTCCTCAGCCGCGTACCCGCGGGGGCGTCGGTCTCGAGGATGAATTCCCGCCACCCGTCCGACCAGCCGGTGAGCGCGGTGAAGTCGACGGTACGCGGGCGGTCATCCTCCAGCGTCAGCACCGTGACCGCCTCGCCTCCCTCGAGGGGTCGCGCGGTGATCCGGACGGGACGAGCTTGCCGGTGAGGAAGCGCCGCGACGAGTTGATGGGGCCGGCTCAGGTTTAACCGGACGACCACCGGTGGCGCGGCGTCCTCAAGTTTGAGGGCGGGCACCTCCCCGCCCGCCAACGGCACGTCGTCGAGATAGACGGAGCAAGCCGACGGGACGGCCGGCGGGCGATCGCGCGTCACCGCCAAGAAAGTCTCCCGGGCCTGCCGCCAGGCGTTCGCGCCGCCGGTGGCGGCCGTGAACGCGAGGCCTGACTCGAGTGTGGCGCCGGGGGCGATGGTCCAGGGGAAGTTTCCCTGCTCCGGATCCAGCAGGGGCAGCGTGAATCCCCCCGCGGTGAGCGACCAGATGGTGGACCCCGGCAGATCGCGCGTGATCTCGCGGCGGGTGGTCACGCCGAGGCCGGCGCCGCTGCCGGAGGAAACACCGACCCAGGCCCGCTCCGACCGCCAGGCGAGGCGCGTGAAGGAGTTGCTCGGCCCGGAAAGCAGCAGCGGTGTCGGCGCCGCGGGGTTTTCGTACTTGAGGAAAGGTTCGCGCCGCAGGAGCGACCCCCAGGTGCCGCGCACCGCGCCCCCGTGCTCGACGTAGGCTAGGTGGAAGGGGGCACTCCCGCGGTTGGTGAACGCGGCGCGGTACTCGAGCACCGGACGGCCGGGCGCGAGCGTGAAGGTTTCCGTGAGGGTCATCGCCGACGCCGCGCCGTCGAATGCGCGGCGCAAGGTAAGCTGGGCCGCGCCGTCCGGCGTCACGGCCGCTTCGCCCCCGGCGATCCGCGCCCGGTGCGTCGGCACCAGCCCGAGCGGCGCGGGGTCGATGTTCATCAGGCGCCCGCGGCGCTCGGCGTCGAGCCAGGCCTCGAGGTGTCCGTCACGCACCAGCATGCGATCGGAGGCGGTTGAGGCGGCTGATTTTCCGGGCGCGGAGAAGAGCAGGCTCCAGCCGGAATCCTCCTGCCGCAGGGTCAGGATCCCGTTGGAGATTTCGCCACGTCCGGTCGCGGCCTCGAAACGCGCGTGGGCCGGCGAAGACGCGGGCGCGGCCGCGCGGCGCACCGTGAGCCGGCGTTCCTCGCCGGGGGCGAGCGAGACCAAGGCGCGCACGACTGCCCGTTCCGCCTCGCGTCCCGGGTGGAGTGGCGTGACGATGCCGTGCGCGTCGACGGCCTCCAGGGCGGCGTCCGCGGGCAAGCCGCTGCGCCGGGTGAGCTCCCCGGCGGGCAGGGTGACGGCCGTCGCATGCACGGGCAGCGCCCCGTGATTGACGATCCGCAGCTCGGTCGCGGTGAGCGCGGTCAGGATCAACGGGATGAATGTCACTGCGCGCAGCAAGGAGGAGAGCAAACCGGCGGCCCCGGACGGTTCACGCGCGGAGAGTTCCCCCTTGTTCCAACGTGCGTCGGAGCCGCCGGTGGGCCGGGCGGCCTCGGCCATCGAGGGCTTGCTGCGGGAGTGAAGCGGGCGGTGTTCGGTCATTGGGGTGCGCAGGCGAGGGCGGTTGGGCGTCGCGGGAGCTCTCGTCGTCCAGGCTGGGTCCGGGCTGAGAGGATCAGACCACCGGAGACTTTTCCGCGGTCCCGCGCGCCGCAAGGCCACCCCCGGTGAAATCGTTCACCGGAGAACGATCCGGGATTGCCCGAAGGTACCCGCCGGGGGATTTTTCCGCCATGGAATCCGGCCGTCCCGCCGTCACGCTGAAGCAGGTCGCCGCGGCGGCCGGGGTCTCGCTGGCGGCGGTGTCCTACGCGCTGCGCGGCCACGGCAAGGTGGCCGTCGCGACCAGGCGCCGCGTCACGGCGGCGGCGCGCCAGCTGGGCTACCGCCCCAATCCGCGCGTCGCCAGCCTCATGGCCCACATCCGGCGCGGGCAGGCCGATCCCCGCGGCGAGCGGCTCGCCTTCATCTGGGTGCACACGACGCGCGCGGAATCCCGCCGCGTCCCCTATCTGCGGCAATCCATCCGCGGCGCTCGTCGGCGGGCCGCGCAGATCGGGTTCGGGCTCGAGGAGTTCTGGACCGACGATCCGGGCATGACCCCGGCGCGTCTGGAGGCGATCCTGCGGGCGCGGGGGATCGTGGGCGTGGTGCTTTCGCCCATCGCGACGGGCGAGCGCTCGCTCACGCTCGATTGGGATTGGCGGCATTTCGCCGCGGCGGCGATCGGCAACGTCACGTGGACGCCCGAGCTGCACCACGCCGGCCACCACCATTACCTCGCGATGCGGCTCGCCCTCGAGGAGCTCGGAAAACTCGGGCATCAACGACCCGCGGCGCTGATCGAGGCCAAGAGCAGCGGGCGCGCGAAGCACGCGTGGGAGGCGGCTTTTCTCACCTACGGGGGCGACGCGCGCGCGGCGGCGGATCGGGTGCGTCTCGTCTCCGATCCGCGCGACCCGGGACTCGCCGCGTGGGTACGCTCGGTCGGGCCGGACGCCCTGATCGTGAGCGAGACCGGCCTGCTGATGGCGCCCGGTCTCGCGGCCGAGGTCCGTCGCCGGCGGTTGCGCGTCGCCACGCTTTACTGGAGCCGGACCGACTCGGCCGGGCTCTGCGGGGTGGACCAGTCCCACGACCAGATCGCGGCGCACGCGGTGGACCTCGTCGCCGCCCAGCTCAACAGCAACGAATTCGGCGTCCCCGCCTTCCCCCGCCTCATGCTTTTCCCCGGCCGCTGGGTGGCGCCGCGGTCCGGCGCTCCTTAGCGGTAAATCCAGTAGCGCTTGCTCTGTTCCTGGTAGACGCGCGCCTGCTCGCGCCATTGCGCGAGCCACTTCTCGACGTCGACCTGCGCGCCGCGGGCGACGATGTCGTCGAGGAACGCCTGCGAGCCCATGTGGCGCAGGAAGCCGCTGACGTCGCGGTTTGGCCCGGGCCGAAAGGGGTTT